>NZ_LJSC01000034.1:73217-206378 GCF_001303875.1 Gemmobacter sp. LW-1
TATCTTCTGATGGGGCGCCCGCCGGTCACGCGGCGGCTGGATGTCCGCATCAACGGACGGCTGGCCGGAGAATACCGCTATACCCCCGCGGGCGGGGTGAGCTTTGCCTATGACGCCGACTGGCTGGCATGGGAATTTGCCTTCCCGATCTCGCGCCAGTTGCCGCTGATGGCGGGCAATCAGTCAGGGGCACATGTCAGCGCGGTGTTTGAAAACCTGCTGCCCGACAATGCCGATCTGCGCCGTCGTATCGCGGAACGGACCGCCGCGCACAGCGACCGCCCGCATGACCTGCTGGCCGCCATCGGGCGGGATTGCATCGGCGCGATGCAGTTCCTGCCGCAGGGCAGCGATCCGGGCGATCCCTTCCGCATTGAAGGGCTGCCGCAGGACGAGGCGCAAATCGCAGCCACGCTGCGCGAGCTTGCCACCGCACCGCTGGGCCTGAACGCGGATGAGTCCTTCCGCATCTCGCTGGCCGGGGCACAGGAAAAGACCGCCTTTCTGTGGCAGGAGGGCCGCTGGCTGAAACCCGTCGGGCTGACGCCCACCACCCATATCTTCAAACGGCGCATGGGGATCGTGTCGCACGGGATCGACATGACCGACAGTGTCGAGAATGAATGGCTGTGCCTGCGTCTTGCCGCCGCGTTTGGCCTGCCGGTAAACGAGGCGCGGATCGAAAGCTTCGAGGATCAGACGGTTCTGGTCGTCACCCGCTTTGACCGCACGCCCCGTCCGCGTGGTGGCATCCTGCGCCTGCCGCAAGAAGATTTCCTTCAGGCTCAGGGGCTTGAATCAGCACAGAAATATCAGGAGCATGGCGGTCCGGGGATGCAGGACGCTCTGCATCTGCTGGAAGGTTCGGCCGAACGGGCGGGCGATCAGCTACTGTTTCTGAAAGCCCAGATCGTGAACTGGTTGCTGGCGGCCATCGACGGACACGCCAAGAACTATTCGGTCTTCCTCGGGCCGGGCGGGTTTCGGATGACGCCGCTTTACGACATTCTCAGCGCCGCCCCTGCCATGGGGTCCGGCGCCTTCCGTCACCGCGAGTTGCGGCTGGCCATGTCTGTCGGGCGCAGGCGGCACTACCGGCTGGATCAGATCCAGCCCCGGCATTTCGACGAAACGGCTGCGCGCGCACGGGTCCCGCCAGAACTGCGGCGCCGGGCGTTCACCGATCTTGTGGCGGCGGGGCTTCCCGCCATCGAACGGGTCGCAGATATCTTGCCGGTCGGCTTTCCCGAACGGGTCGCGGAGCCGATCCTCGATCATGCGCGCAACCGCATGGCACTTCTGGAGGCGCAGACCGGGGCAGGTCTGGTCACCGGCCACTAGCCCGTTCAGATCAGGTGCAGCGCTTGCAGACGCTGCTGTGCCTCAGCGCAGATCGCCTTCAGATGCCCGGCCAGCCGCCCGGCGGTATCGACCCACGGCCGGTCCACCGGATGCAGGGCCGAAACCACAAAGCCCGGTGCCTGCGCAAATGCGCGCAGCACAACCCGATCCCCCAGATAGCCGAGCGCGGTCAGGGGGTTGAGGATGCTGACCCCAATGCCGCTGCGCACCATCTCGCAGGCGCCGTTGGCCGATTGCATGGTGACCGGCAGGCGCCGGGTCACCCCTGCCTCGTCGAACAGCCGGTCGAGGATCAGCCGGTAGGGATCTTTCGGTCCCAGCGAGACAAAGGCCTGATCCTCGAAATCCTGAAGGCGCAACGGCCCCGTGCCACTGGCCAGGGGATGCCCGGCAGGGATCAGGCAGACCTGGCGAAACAGTCCCAAAGGGATCACCTCGGTCGTGGGGTCATCATATTCTCCTTCGATCAGGCCAATGTCGAAGTTGAACCCCGAAATGGGCGACTGGTTGCGCGGATCGCCATTGTCTATCTCAATGGTCAGGCCCGGCGCCTCGCGGTGCAGCCGCGCCACCGCCTCGGGCAGCAGGCTTTGCGCGAAGGTCGGCAGGGTCGAGACCTGCAGAATCTCGCCAGAGGCGGCGCGCATCCGGTGCAGCGAGGCATTGATCTTGTCGAGGCCGGAATAAGCTTCTTCGATGGCGTGATAGAGCTTCAGCGCCCGTGCCGTCGGGTGCAGCCGCTGCCGGCGGCGTTCGAACAACTGGAAACCGACCGAGGCTTCCAGCCGCAACACCTCGCGCGTCAGGGTGGGTTGCGACGATCCCAGCGCAGCGGCGGCGGCCGTGACGGTGCCAAACTTCACGATGGCGCGGAACACGTCGACCTGCCGCAGGTTCAGTTCTGGTTTCACGGGGGCCTCCGATCATCGCCGCCATTCATATCCATAATGAATGAACTTCCATAGCCTTTTCTATATCCCCCGCCGCCACCTGCCGCTTAGCATTCCGTCGGGATTTCGTCGTCCTTTCAGCCGGGAACGCATCTTGTGACCATGCCAGCCGAAGCCAGCACCTTTCGCCTGAACCGCGCCGCGCAAGCCGGGCTGGACGCCCTGTTGCGCGAAGCCGGGGGGGCCTTCGGGGCCGGGCAGGTGGCAGTTTGTGCCGTGCTGAACGACCGACCGCTGGTCGAGGCCGATCCCGGCCCCTTCGCCGCGCAACCTGTCTGGGAGCATCGCGGCGATGCACAGATCTATCCGGCCTCGGTCTGCAAGATGTTCTATCTGGCCGCGCTGGCCGCTTTCGAGGCCGGGGGCCGCCTTGCGCTGGATGACGAGGATCATCGGGCCACCAAAGCGATGATCGGCATATCCTCGAACGATGCGACCACCTATTTGCTGGGTCGTCTGACAGGCGCTTTCGATGGCCCGGTGCTGGACCCCGCCGCACTGGAGGAATGGGTGACTGCGCGCCATCAGGTGCAGGACTGGCTGGAGGGGCTGGGCCTTCCGGCGCTGGCGGGCATCCAGCTGATTCATTCGACCTATGAGGACAGCCCCTATGGCCGCGCCCGTCAGGCGCGTCAGGTGCGGCCCGGCAACCAGCTTTCCGCCCGCGCCTGCGCCGCGATGCTGCATGAAATGTTGCGCGGTGCCTTGCCCGGGCGTGACTGGATGGCCGGGCATCTGTCGCGCGACTGGCAGCGCACCGCAGCCCCGGACCCCGAGGGTGACCAGATTGCCGGTTACCTGACCGGCGGCATTCCCGATGGGTTTCGCGTCTGGTCCAAAGCCGGGCATACCTCGTGGACGCGACATGATGTGGCGGCGATTTCTGCCCCCGATGGCCGTTCGGCCACGCTGGCGGTGATGACGGAAGGCCCCGCCGCCGCCGCCCATCCGGGCACCCTGCCCGCCTTCGCCCGCGCCTTCATCACCGAAGCCTTTGGCTGACCCTTCAAAGACAACAAACAAGATACACAACAGGAAGCTGACCATGACCCATTCGCCCGCATCCCTGATCCTGAGCCGCCGCCGCATGCTGGCCGCCATGCTTGCCAGCACTGCGGCTGCCGCCACCGGCCTTGCCCCCTTCGCCGCCCGCGCGCAGGACGCGGGCACGCCGCGCCCGGGCGGCAAGTTGCAGATGGTGGCGCCCTTCGGTTCGGCGCTGCAAAGCCTTGACCCGCATGCCACCTATGAATCGCAGGACATGGCGGTGTCGAAGGCCTTCCACCGCTCGCTGTACAACTGGGATTCGGCGACCAATTCGGTCGTGCTGGAACTGGCCTCCGAGGTGAAGGTCAGCGAGGATGGCAAGACCTTCACCTACAAGCTGCTCGACAACATCTTTTTCCACAACGGCCGCCAGATGGTTGCCGATGACGTGATCTGGTCCTATTCGCGCATCCTTGCGCCGGGCAGCAGCCTCTCGGCCATTTCCAACCTGCAAAACATCCTTGGCGCGCAGGATTATCTGGACGGCAAGGCCGATCATGTGGCGGGTCTGGCGAAGATCGACGACATGACTTTTTCGATCACCTTCGAAAGCTTCGCCGATCCCGGCTATCTGCTGTTCGAGGCGGTCACGGCGATCCTGCCGCGCGAGGCGGTGGAAAGCGGCGCCTTCCTGTCGAATCCGGTCGGCTGCGGCCCCTTCACCTTCGTTGAACATATCGAGGGTTCGCGCATTTCGGGCAAGAAGTTCGACAAGTATTTCAAGCCCGGCAAGCCTTATGCCGATGCCATCGAATTCACCATCACCGACGATTATTCGGCGCTGGATGTGGCTTTCCGCGCCGGTGAGATCGACGCGACCGTTCTGTCGGAAAACGGCTATGTGATGTATGCGCAAGACCCGGATCTGTCGAAGGGTCTGATCGAGATTGCCGAGATGTTCACCCGCCACATGGGTATGAACCTCGACATGAAACCCTTTGACGATGTTCGGGTGCGGCAGGCGATCAACTATGCGGTGGATCGCGACATCATCATCGAAAAGCTTTTGAAGAACAAGGCGTTCAAGGCGGTGGGCTGGCTGCCTACGCCGTCTTCGGGCTTTGATCCCGACCGCAAGCCCTATGCCTTTGATCCCGAAAAGGCCAGGGCGCTGCTGGCCGAGGCCGGGCTGGCCGATGGCGTCAGCTTTGAAGCCTGGGTGACCGATGCCACCTCGTCGCTGGGCGTGTTGCAGGCCATGACCCCCTTCCTTGCCGCCGTGGGCATCACCGTGACCCCCAAGGTGGTCGAGGCGGGCGTGCTGGTCGAGGCGATCAACAAGGGCGAGGCCCCCGCGTGGTTCCGCTCCAACGGCACCGGGCCGGACCCGATTTCGGCGCTGCGCAGCTTTGACAGCCGCCGCCCGCGTTCGACCAACCGGGCGGGCTTCAAGGATGCGGCCTATGACGCGATGCTGGACGAGGCCATGGCGACGGTCGATCCGGCCAAGCGGATTGAGCTGGTGAAGAAAGCCGATGCCTATATCTTCGAACAGGCGCCGGTCTGGTTCCACAACTACAACAAGGCTGTGCTGGCGACGCAGCCCTGGGTGCATGGCGTCGATGCCAATGTGACCGAGGCCGCGATCATCGAGGTCGATCAGGTCTGGCTGGACGAAAACGCGCCTTCGCGCTGATCTGCCTGCCGGGGGGCGGCTGACCGCCCCCTTGCCCGCTTTTCCTAGCCCGTGGGTCCGCCATGCTGAATGTCCTGCTCAGACGGCTTGTTCAGGCCGCGCTGACTGTCTTTGTCGTCATCACCCTTGTCTTCCTGCTGTTCAGCGTGATTCCGGGCACCTATGCCTCGTCGCTTCAGGCCGACAAGCGCGATGTCTCTGCCGAAGTACTGGAGCGGATCGAGACCGAGCTGGGTCTGAACGATCCGCTGCCGCAACGCTTTGGCCGCTACATGGCGGGGCTGGCGCAGGGCGATCTGGGCATCTCCTACGCCACCAAGCGCCCGGTGGCCGACATGCTGGCGGGGCGGATCTGGGCGTCGTTCCGGCTGGCGTGCGGTGCGATCCTGTTCGCGGTCTGCATCGGACTGCCGCTGGGGTTCTTTGCCGCGATGCGCCGGGGAACCTGGCTCGACACCGCCACCATGTCGCTGGCGGTATCAGGCCTCTCCATCCCGGCCTTCTGGGCGGGGCTGGTGCTGATGTATCTGTTCTCGCTGAAGCTGCACTGGCTGCCGACCTTCGGCTATGGCTCGGGCGGGCTGCGTCACCTGATCCTGCCCGCCATCACGCTGGGCATCGCGCCCATGGCGCTTCTGGCCCGCACCACCCGCGCCGCCGTGCTGGAGACTCTGAACGCCGATTTCATCCGCACCGCCCGCTCCAAGGGCATGTCAGAGCGGCGGCTTGTGCTGCGCCATCTGGCGCGGAATGCCTTCGTGCTGGTGCTGACCACGATCGGGCTGCAATTCGGCTCGATGCTGGGTGGGTCGGTCGTCATCGAAAAGCTGTTTGCCTGGCCGGGCGTCGGCTCGCTGCTGATCGATTCGGTCGGGCTGCGGGATCTGCCTGCGGTTCAGGGGGCCATTCTGGTGATCGTGCTGTTCTTCCTTCTGATCAACACGCTGGTCGACCTTGCCTATCTGGTGGTCGATCCGCGCATCCGCTACCGCTGAGGAGGCACCATGAAAGCCGGAGCCAACCTTTACGTCGGTGGCGGGATCATCCTGCTGATCGCGGTGCTGGCAATCTTTGCCCCGCTGATCGCCCCTTATGACCCCATCACCTCGGCCAATCTGATGTATGCCGAAGAGCCGCCCGGCGCCCAGTTCTGGCTGGGCACCGACGAACAGGGCCGCGATATCTTTTCCCGCATGGTCTATGGTGCGCGGATTTCACTGTTCATCGGTCTGGCGGTGCAGGTGATGAACACGGCCATCGGTGTCTCGCTCGGCCTGTCGGCCGGCTATATCGGCGGCTGGTGGGACGAGATGGTGCAGGGCCTGACCAACCTCATGCTGTCGATCCCGACCATTGTTTTTGCGCTGGCGCTCATGGCGATCCTCGGGCCGGGGCTTCTGAGTCTGCTGATCGCGCTTGGCATGACCGACTGGGCCTATAGCTGCCGGATTTCGCGTGCGCAGGTGCTGACGCAGAAGTCGCTGAACTATGTGCAATCGGCCCGCACGATGGGCTTCGGCCCGCTGCACGTGATGTTCCGCGAACTGCTGCCCAATATCGCGGGGCCGCTGATCGTGGTGGCCACCATGGGTGTCGGTTCCGCCATCATGGCGGAGGCATCGCTGTCCTTTCTGGGCCTTGGCGTGGTGCCCCCGAACCCGAGCTGGGGCGGCATGCTCTCCTCGGCGCGAGAACAACTGATGGTCGCGCCCTGGGTCGCCATCTTTCCGGGGCTGGCGCTGTTTGCCGCCGTTCTGGGCTTCAACCTTCTGGGCGATGGTCTGCGCGACCTGCTGGACCCGCATGGAAAGGGCCGCAAATGACCGAAACGGTTCTGGACGTCCGCGATCTTGCAATCAGCCTGTGTGACGGTCCCACGCCCGTCGCGGCGGTCGAGGGCGTGAATTTCAGCATCAACCGGGGCGAGGTTTTTGGCCTTGTCGGCGAATCCGGCTGCGGCAAGAGTCTTTGCGCACTGGCTCTGGCCGGGCTTCTGAAGGCGCCCATGGCGATCAGCGGCGGGCAAATTTTGCTGGAGGGTCGTGATTTGTCTACCCTTCCCACACGCGAGATGCGCCATCTGCGCGGCAACAAGGTGTCGATGATCTTTCAGGAGCCGATGACGGCGCTCAACCCGCTGATGACGGTGGGCGACCAGATCGGCGAGATGTTCGTGCTGCATCGCGGTCTGACCGCCCGTGCCGCCCGGATGAAAGCCATCGAGGCGTTGGAACAGGTGCAGGTCTCCAGCCCCGAACGGCGCATCAGGGCCTATCCGCATCAGCTTTCTGGCGGGATGCGGCAACGGGTGATGATTGCCATTGCGCTGGCCTGCGATCCGGCGCTGCTGATCGCAGACGAGCCGACCACCGCGCTGGATGTCACCATTCAGGCCGAGATCGTCGAACTGGTGCTGGACCTCTGCCGCGCGCGGGGCACGGCGGTGATGATGATTTCGCACGACCTCGGGCTGGTGGCGCGCATCTGCAACCGTGTGGCGGTGATGTATGCGGGCCAGATCGTCGAACAGCGCAGTGCAGGGGATATCTTCACCGCCCCGGCCCATCCCTATACCCGCGGGCTGGTCGATGCCCTGCCCCGGCTGGGGCGTCGGCTGGAGCGTGGGCAGAAACGGCTGACAGAGATCGGGGGCGTGGTGCCTGCGATCCGCGATTTCCCGCAGGGCTGCCGCTTCGCGCCACGCTGTGGCCGCGTCACCCCTGAATGCCGCGCGGCGCCCGTTTCGATGACCGATCTGAACAAGGGGGGCCGGGTCCGGTGTCTGCATCATGTCTGAGGCTGCAATGATCCCCGAAGCCGAACCCCTGCTGTCGGTACAGGGCCTCAGGGTGCATTATCCGGTGCGGCACGGCTGGCGCGGCAAGCCACTTGCCGTCAAGGCGGTGGATGGGGTCGATCTGACGTTGCACACGGGCCAGTGCCTTGGTCTGGTGGGGGAAAGCGGCTGCGGCAAATCCTCCATCGCGCAGGCGCTGCTGGGTCTGGTGCCCGCCACCGAAGGCGTGATCCGGCTGGACGGGCACGAGATCACCGGCAATGCGCGGGTTCCGGCCATGGCGCTGGCGCGGTCGGCGCAGATGGTGTTTCAGGACCCGATGTCGTCGCTCAACCCGCGCCAGACCATCCGCGAGATCCTGTCCGGTCCGCTGCGTCTGCATGGCATGACCGACCGGGCCGAGCGTGAGGCCCGTGTGGCCGAGATGCTGTCGCTGGTCGGCATGGCGCCGGAAGTCGCCAGCCGCTACCCGCACGAATTTTCCGGCGGCCAGCGCCAGCGGCTGTGCATCGCACGCGCGCTGATCCTGCGGCCGAAACTGGTGATCTGCGACGAACCCGTGTCAGCGCTGGACGTCTCGATCCGGGCGCAGATCATCAACCTTCTGCTGGAGCTGAAGGACAGGCTGGGCATTGCGCTGTTGCTCATCTCGCATGATCTGGGCGTGGTCGAACACATGAGCGACCGGATCGCTGTCATGTATCTGGGCCGGATCGTCGAGGAAGGCGGCTGGCGCGAGATTTTCACCGCCCCCGCCCATCCCTACACGCGCGCACTGATCTCCGCGATCCCCGATCCGATGCACCGAGACCGGGCGCCCGCCCGGCTGGGGGGCGAAATTCCCAGCCCGCTCAGCCCGCCGGAAGGCTGCGCCTTTCACCCGCGTTGTCCGCTGGCCATGCCCCGCTGCCGCAGCGGGGACGGACCCGAATTCACCCGCATCAGCGCCGATCATCGGGCGCGCTGTCATCTGCTGCAAACCGGAAACCCCCATGTCTGAGCTTTTTGCCGCCCCCATTCCCGAAATCGGGCCGGATCTGATCATCACGGTGCGCGCGGGGGATGATCCTGCCGCCCCGCATCGCGGCACGCTGACCATCGGTGACTGGTCCGTGCCCTGTGCCGTCGGCCGGTCGGGCATCGTCGATCCGGCGCTGAAACGCGAGGGTGATGGTGCCACCCCGGCAGGGCGCTTTGCCCTGCGCTACGGGTACTACGAGCCGGGCGTCTTTGCCGACGCCGAAATGGCCGAAATGGCCTTTCCGTTCAAGCCTAAGCCCGACAGCTATGACTGGATCGAGAACCCGGCCAGCCCCGATTACAACCGGATGCGCGCCCGCAGCCATAACGAGCCGCCGCCCGACCGCGCGCCGAAGTTGTTCGACATCTTCATCCCGCTGGGCTGGAACGATGCGGTGCCACGCGCGGCCGGGGGCAGCGCGATCTTCCTGCATGCCGCCCGCCCCGAGATGACGGGCACCGCCGGTTGTGTCGCCGTGCCGCATGACCAGTTGCTGAACCTTGCGCGCCGCCTGCGGCCGGGCATGATCATCGACATCGCCGCGCCCGATCAGACGGCAGGGCCGCTTGCCCTGCCCGACAGTCTGGAAAGCGTCAGCTTCCACAGCCTGCGGCCCGGCCCGCGCGTCATCGTGACCGGCGCCGTCCATGGTAACGAGGTCTGCGGGCCGAAGGCTATTGCCCGGATGATCGCCGAATTCCGCAGCGGGCGCCGCAAGCTGCTGTGTGGCTCGGTGACCTTCGTGCCGGTGGTCAATGCCCTGGCCTATCGGCTTGACCAGCGCGAGGGTGAGCGGAACCTGAACCGCAACCTCCGCGACTATCCGGTGCCGCAGGTCAACGAGGACCGGGTGGCGAATGTGCTGTGTCCGCTGCTGCGCGCCCATGACGTGCTGATCGACCTGCACTCCTTCGGGTCGGAAGGGCCCGCCTTTGCGCTGTTTGGCCCCGATGCGCCGGGCGGCGCGCTGGAACCCCATGCCCGCCCGGACGAGGAACGCCGCCTGATCCGCGCGCTGGGTCTGCCCTTCGCGGTGCAGGGCTGGATGCCCGCCCATCTGAAGGCGCTGGCGCAGCAGGGCCGGGCGCAGGACATCGCTCATGCCGTCGGCACCACCGAATTCATGCGGTTTGTCGGCGGGGCGGCGATCACGGTGGAATGCGGTTCGCACAAGGACCCGGCCTCGGTCGGTGTGGCCTATGACGTGATTGCACGCGGTCTGGCGGCACTTGACATGATCATGGCCGAAGCAGGCCCGCCGCCGCCCCCGCCGCAGATCCTCCAGATCGGCGATGCGATCTTTGCCGAAAGCGATGACGATCGTCTGTTGCGCAGCTTCGTCACCGGCGAGCCGGTCCGCGCGGGCGAGGTGATCGGTCAGCGTGCGGACGGCAGCCCGATCACCGCGCCGCATGACGGGGCGGTGATCTTTGCCAGCGGCAAGGTGAAGGCAGGAACCGAGATGTGCTTCCTCTGCCTTCACGGCGCCGCCGGATAGTAGCACGGTCAGGGCTGGCGGAACTCGCGGAACAGGGCTTGCAGCTTTTCATAGGCGGCGAAACGTCTGTCGTGCAGGGCGCGGCAGGCCGGGTCCGGCGTGATCGTCTCCTCCGCCACCGACATCGCGGCCATGGCCGTCGGCAGGTCGGGCCGGGCGCCATCTGCAATCGCGGCAGTCATCGCCGCGCCCAGCAGGACCGGCTCTTCCGTCGCGCAAACCGCGATGGCGGTGCCACTGGCATCGGCCAGCAACCGCCGCACCAGCGCACTGCGCCCCGCGCCGCCGCTGATCACCACGGTTTGCAGATCGGCGCCGCCCGCCTTCAGCGCGGCAACGATCTGGCGAAGCCCGTAGCCGATGGCGCAGATCCCGGCGAGGTAAAGCGCGATCAGGCTGTTCTCGTCTTCCTCCAGCCCGAGGCCCGCGATAATGGCGCGGGCGCCCGGATCGGCGAAAGGCGCGCGGTTGCCAAGAAATTCCGGAACCACATGCAGATCATCCAGCAGACCGGCAAGTGGCCGGTCCACCAGTGCGCGCGCGGCCTGTGCCTCAATCCAGCCGACGAGGCTCTGCCCGGCGGCTTCGGCCTGCCGCGTTGCCTCCGGGGCCAGCGGATGCAGTCGCACCAGATGATCTATCGCCGCCCCTGCCGCAGATTGCCCACCTTCGTTCAGCCAGAGACCGGGCACCAGTGCCGAGAAGTAAGGCCCCCAGACGCCCGGCACGAACGCCGGCTCAGCCGAAACGTTCAGCGTGCAGGCCGAGGTGCCAAAGACATAGGCCATGCGCTGAGCCAGATCGCCCGGCAGGCCCTGCGCCCCCAGCGTGCCCACCGCCCCGGCATGGGCGTCGATCAGCCCCATGCCCACGGCCAGCCCGGCCGGAAGCCCAAGCTCCGTCGCGGCTGCGGCCTCCAGCCCGCCGGGAATGGCGGTGCCGGGCGGGCGGATCTCCGGCCCGATGCGGGCAAAACCCGCCTCCGCCAGATCCGCGAGGCCGATGGCCCGGAAATAGGAGGCATCCCATGCCTGCTCATGCGCCATATAGGTCCATTTGCAGGCCACCGTGCAGGTGGATCGCCACAGGCTGCCGGTGGCTTTCCACGTCAGGAAATCCGTCAGATCCATGAAATGCGCCGCCCCGGCATAGGTGTCGGGCAGATGCTCTTTCAGCCACAGAAGCTTCGGCGTCTCCATCTCGGGTGAGATTCGCCCGCCCACATGGTCAAGCACCCGATGGCGGGTTGCGTTGATCCGCCCGGCCTGCGCCTCGGCGCGGTGGTCCATCCAGACGATCACATTGCGGTCCGCCTCGCCTGCGTCATTCACTGGCAGGGGACAGCCTTCAGGGCCAAGGACGACCAGCGAGCAGGTCGCGTCAAAGCCGATGCCACGCACAGCCTGCGGCGACCGGCCCGACAGCGCCAGCGCACTGCGCGTGGCCTGACACACCGCTGCCCAGATATCCGCCGAGGATTGTTCCACATGATGCGGCCTGGGGCGCCAGATCTTCAGCGGGTGGCTGGCGGTCGCAAGCAGCTGTCCGCTTGCGTCAAAGACACCGGCCCGCGCACTGCCGGTTCCGACATCGACGCCGATGTAACAGGCCGGGGTCATCGCAGCCTCCTTACAGGTCAAGATTGCGGGGCACGATCACCAGATCGCGGATCGTGACATTCGGGTCGCGGGTCAGCATGAACATCACCGCCTCCGCCACTTCGGCGGGCTGCATCAGGCTGCCTTCGGCCAGGGCCTGCTCCAGCTTCTCGCGCGGCCAGTCGTCAATCAGGGGCGTCACCACCGGGCCGGGCAACACCGCGCCCACACGGATGCCCTGCCCCATCACCTGCCGCCGGACAGTATGAACGAAAGCCTGCACCGCGAATTTGGAGGCGGTGTAGATCGGCTCCCAGATCACTGGTACGACGCCCGCCACTGACGAGGTCATGATGATATCGCCGGAACCGCGTTGCACCATATGGCCCAGAACCGCATGAACCGACCGGAAGGCCGCGTTGATGTTCAGGTTCAGCACCCGGTCCCAGACGGCGGGGTCGCCCCCGGCCACCGCGCCGCCGACATAGGCCCCGGCATTGGCGTGGAAGATGTCCAGCCCCGATGCCCGATCCAGAATGGCGGGCATCATCCCGGCCACGCTTTCGGCGTCCAGCAGATCGACGACCAGCGGAAGGGCCGCAGGCCCGAGTTCGGCTACCGCCCGGTCCAGCGCAGCGGCATCACGGTCGATGAGGAAGGTTCGCACCCCGGCCCCCACCAGATGCCGCGCACATTCCAGCCCGATCCCCGAGGCGGCTCCGGTGATTGCCGCTGTCTTTCCGTTCAGTGTCTGTGCCATGTCGCTTTATCTCAATGGGGGGTGCCGGGCTGATCCGGCAGGTCGCTCGCCGGAAACAGGCGGGCATCGGCGGGGGCGAAGGAAAAGGTGATGTCCTGCCCCGGTTGCAGTTCCAGGTCGCCGGGCACGACGGCCAGAACCGACTGGCCGCTATGCAGGCGCAGATTGACCACGGTTTCCGTGCCCATCCGCTCCAGCAGGACAACATGGCCGTGCAGGGGGCGGCGGTCTGCGGCCTGATCCGGTTTCAACGCCTGCGGACGAATGCCCAGAATGGCCGGGCCGGGCATGGTGATGCGCCCGGCGGCCACGGCCACCGGCCCGACCCCGGCGGCAGAGACCTGCGCCATACCACCATTGAGACTGTCAACCGTCACCGGCAGAAAGTTCATCCGTGGACTGCCGATGAAGCCCGCGACAAAGGCGTTGCAAGGGTCGCGGAACAGGTCGATCGGGCGGCCGACCTGCTGCACGATCCCGCCGTTCAGAACGACGATCCTGTCCGCCAGCGTCATCGCCTCGACCTGATCATGGGTCACATAGATCATCGTCGCGCCCAGATCGCGGTGCAGCCTGGCAATCTCCATCCGCATGTCCATGCGCAGCGCCGCGTCGAGGTTCGACAGCGGCTCGTCGAACAGGAAGACCGAAGGTTCGCGCACGATGGCGCGGCCGATGGCGACCCGCTGGCGCTGGCCCCCGGAAAGCTGGCTGGGCTTGCGGTCCAGAAGATGTGTGATTTGCAGGATCTCGGCGGCGCGGGCGACGCGGGCGGTGGCTTCGGCGCGCGGCGTCTTGCGCAGCGACAGTCCGAAGCCCATGTTTTCGGCCACCGTCAGATGCGGATAAAGCGCATAGGACTGGAAGACCATGGCAATGCCCCGGTCGCGTGGCGACAGGTCATTGGCGCGCTTGCCACCGATGTCGAGCGTCCCGTTCGAGATCTCTTCAAGCCCCGCAATCATCCGCAGCAGCGTGGACTTGCCGCACCCGGAAGGCCCCACGAAAACGACAAACTCGCCGTCGCGGATCTCCAGATCCACGCCCTTGATGACGGAATGTCCGCCGTAATCCTTCTTCACACCTGTAAGCCGCAGATCGGCCATGGTGTCCTCCGTTGTTAGGCAGGTGACGGGCCCCGGCCTGCGGGGCCCTTTGGCGGCGGATCAGCCGGGAATGGCGACCGCCTCGGTTTCGGGGGTCAGCCGCTCGCCCATCAGGCCGCGCAGATAGGCACCGTGGGTCAGCAAGTCGCGGCGCAGGGCATGAATATCCACCTCATGTGGCCGGATATCCTGCCGGATCGCCAGCGCGGCCGCGCGACCCGCAGCCTCGCCCATCGCCATGCAGGTCGCCATCACACGGATCGCACCCATCGCCTCATGCGTGGTGGAAATCGCGCGCCCGGCCACGATCAGGTTTTCCACCCGCTGCGGCAGAAGCGAGCGATAGGGGATGTCGTAGCAATCCCCGCACCAGATCAGGGTACAGCCTTCGTCGCCGGGGCGGTGAATGTCGATGGGGTAAGAGGCAACGGCAATCGCATCCTCGAAATGCCGGCACCCCAGGACATCCTGTTCGTTCATGACATAGCGCCCGACGATGCGCCGGGTTTCGCGAATGCCGAGGAAAGGCGCGGTCTTGGTAAAATGCGCCTTCTCGAACCCCGGAACATAGTTGACCAGATATTCCACGATATCGTCGATCTGCCGCCGGGCCACGATCTCGCCATTGGACAACGAGCGGGCATCGGTGCCATCGGTGCCCGCGACGCGGGTCATGTTGATCCAGGCCTCGCCTTTCTTCAGCCCTGTGATGATGATCGTGCGCTCGTTCGGAATATCAAGATCGCGCTCCTGCCTGGCCTTCGCCATCAACTCGCGCAGACCCACCACGATGAACTGGTGGTTCTGGCCGAAGTAATCGGCGGGGATGAAATCGGTCAGATAGGTGCGCGCCTCTTTCGGGGCATTGGCGATGGCCATCCGCAGCTTGTCGGTATCCACATCCGACAGGCAGAACATCAGCGTGGGCGGCTGCATCCCGCCATGTTCATTGCCCTTTTCGGTCACGACCCCGGCGCGGTGGGCCACATCTGCATCGCCGGTACAGTCGATCACGACGCGGGCCATCACGGCGCTGCGCCCCGATTTGCTTTCGGTGATGACGCCCCGGATCGTGTGGCCGTCCTCATCCATCACCACGCCCGCGACGAAGGTGTAGAACACCACATCCACCCCGGCTTCGGTCAGCATCTCAAGGCCCACGGTCTTGACGGCCTCGGGTTCCACCAGTGTGATGCCCATATGCAGCGGGCAGGCCCGGTGTTCCGAGGCCGCCTCGCGCGCCTTCAGCCGGTCGATGAATTTCTGTGGCAGCCCTTCGATGATCTGGTTGCCCTTCTGCCCAAGGAAGCCCAGCACCGGCAGGCCGATGGTCATGTTGCCGCCGACGAAGCTGCGGCTTTCCAGCAGACCGACCCGCAGACCGCTTTCCGCCGCTGCCAGCGCCGAAGTCAGCCCCGCCGGACCGCCGCCGACGACAAGCACATCATAGTCCGCGCTGACGGGGATTTCGCGGGCGGGTTCGTGGATGGTGGCAGTCTGTGCCATGTTTCGCAGATCCTAATCGTGGAATTCGGAAAAGGGGAAGGACGGCGGGGCCATGACAGCCCCGCCCGAAGCCTGAGGGTCAGGGCAGCAGCGGTGCCACCCGTTCGGAGATCGCGGCCACCGCCTCGGCCGGGGTCTTGCGACCCATGACGGCAAGCTGGACTTCCTCAAGGAACAGCGCCTGCGCGCGGGCGGCTTCGGGGAAGGGCGGGAAGGCACCGCGCGCATTGGCCAGCGCCTCAGCCTCAATGGCAGCCAGCGGGTTCTTCTCGATCAGCCTGGGGTCCGAGAGGGTCGAGACCCGCGCCGCGCCATTGCCGTTCAGCGCCATGCCCAGCGTGGTTTCTGGTGAGGAAACCTGCCTGATGTAGCTCCAGGCCAGATCCTTGTCCCTGGCATTGGCCGGGATCACCATGGCCCAGGCCTCCACCACCGCCGCCATCGGAGTCTTGCCGACCAGTCCCCCCGTCACCGGGAAGCCCACCGCCTTGATGCGGCCGGGGAATTTGGATTGCTCAGGATTGTTGAGCTGCGCCGCACGGGCAAAGGGCAGCACGGTGAAGGCTGCACGCCCCTGCTGCATCCAGGTGACCTGATCGTCATTCTTGGTGGTGGCATAACTGCGTGGCAATGAGCCGTCGGCGAACATTCCCGCAAGCACCGTCAGTGCCTGTTCCATCGCGGCGGGATCGGGCAGCAGCCTGAAATCCTGCGTGAGGAAATCGCCACCGAAAGCACGGGCAAACATCACCGGGAAGACCGCCAGATCCGAGGCCAGCACCATGCCGGTCGCGATCTTGTCGGCCGAAATCTTCTGCGCCTGCGCGACCAGCTCCTCCAGCGTGGCGGGCGGTGCGGTGAAGCCCGCCTGTTCCAGCAGATCTTCGTTGTAGAACAGCGCCTGCGTCGCCGTGCGCACCGGAATGCCGATCAGCTTGCCGTCGATGGTCATGCCTTTGATCAGACCGGGGGCCAGATCCGCGAAATCGGCAATCGGGTCTTTTTCCTGCCAGCCATCCAGCGGTTCGAACAGACGTGCGATATCCGAGGTGGGGCGGTTGTCGACCATGTATCCCACGCTGAATTCGGTTTCCGGCAGGCTCGCCTCGCGGAACAGCCGGTCCATCAGCGGGTTGGAATCGAAGGTGGTGAAGGCCAGATCGGCGTCATTGGCCGTTTTCCAGCCCGCCATCAGATCGCCCTCACCCTCGCCCAAAACCGCCTGATGGACCCGGTGACTGAGGATATTCAGCACTTTGCCCGCCGCGAGGGCCGGGGCGGCCGTCAGCAGCGCCAGCGTCCCGGTTGCGCTGGCCAGAAATCCGCGGCGGTTCATCTGCATCGGTCTTGTCATGGTGTCTCCTCCCAGAAACATGGATCAGCCTTTGGTGGCACCGGCGGTCAGCCCGGCCACGAGGTAGCGGTTCATCAGGATCACGAAGGCCAGAACCGGCGCGAGCTGGACGGTCGAGGCGGCGAACAGCACGCCCCAGTCCACCCCGTCGATCGAGCCGATCATCTCGGAAATCACGAGCGGCGCGGTCTTGGCATTGGTCCCGGTGAAGATGAAAGCGAACAGGAATTCGTTCCAGGCGAAGACGATCACGAAGACCGCCACCGCAAAGATACCGGGCGCCGCCAGCGGCACGATCACCCGCCACAGGATTGTAAGCCGCGATGCACCGTCGATGGCCGCCGCCTCGTCCAGATCGCGGGGGATCTGGTCGATGAAGGTGCGCATCAGCACCGTGCCCAGCGAAACGAAGAAGGTCGCGTAAAGCACGATCAGCACCAGATGGGTGTCGGCCAGCCCCAGACGGTTCACGATGGGAAACAGCGGCAGCGTCACCACGATGGGCGGGATCAGACGCACCGCGATCAGCCCGACGACCGACAGGTCCAGCCAGCGCGCGGCATGGCGCGAAAAGGCATAGCCCGCGCAGGTCGAGGCCACGACGGCCAGCACCGTCGCCCCGATGGTGATGAGGAGCGAATTCCAGAGCCCGCGGAAGAACACCCCCCATTGCGCCCAGAGCGTCGTGTAATGCTGCAAGGTCGGCTCGAAAACCCATTGCGGCGGCACGGCGAAGATGTCCTGTCCCGGCTTCACCGACGAGGCGACGATGAAGACGATCGGGAACAGCGACCAGACAAGGATCGCGGCCACGGCCAGCGTCTTGCCAATCGGAACGAGAAGGGATTCAGCGCGCATTCTTCACCTGCCGACGCAAGAGCCAGATATAACCGGATGCCAGCACCAGAGAGGCGATCACCATCAGCAGCGCCGTGGCCGAGGCGGTGCCGAAAGCGTTGTAGCTGAACGCCTCCTGATACAGATAAACCGCCACCACTTCGGTCGAGCGGGCCGGGCCACCCCCGGTCAGCAGCCAGACTTCGGAAAACATGCGGAACGCAAAGATATAGCGGAACAGCAGTGCCACGATGATCGCCGGCCCCATCAGCGGCAGCGTCACCCGCCAGAAACATTGCAGCCGCGTGGCGCCGTCGATCCGCGCCGCCTCGTACAGGTCGGCAGGCATGGCCAGCCGGGCCGCATAGAGGATGACGAAGGTGAAGGGCAGATGCATCCAGATGGTCAGCAGGATGATCATGATCATCGCATGGCTGGGCTCGTAGGACCATTCGAGCACGGGCAGACCCAGCGCCTGCAAGGCAAGCGTGACCGGGCCGATGTCCAGATCGAACAGAAAGCGCCACATCGCGACCGCGACCACCTCGGACACCGCATAGGGCGCCAGAACGGCAACCAGCAGGAAGCGGCGGAACTTCACCCCGCTGTTGAACAGCAGCGCCATCCCCAGCGCGACAAGCATTTCCAGATGCACCGCGACCACCACGATGATCACCGTGTTCCACATCGCACTGCGGAACGCCGGGTCCGACAGGACGCGCAGATAATTCTGCCACCCGACGAATTCCGGTGCCTGACCGAAGCTCGACAGATGAAAGCTCAGCCAGACGACATAGAGCGCTGGCAGGATCACGACGCACAGCAGCAACAGCTGCACGGGCGCAAGCAGGGGTATTACCCCCAGAAACGTGGTCTTCCTCACGGCATATCTCCCCGACCGGCGCGAGGCCGGTCTCTCCTTCGGTCGGCCGGTCCGGTCAGGCCGGAACCGCCCCCACGGAATCGCGGCGTTGCAGCGGCGCCTCCAGCACGATCCGGGCCGGTGCTTCCTCGGAACCGTCCATTCTTTCCATCAGCCTGGTCCAGGCCGCAGCCGCGATGTCGCGGATCGGCTGGCGTACGGCAGAGAGCGGCACCTTGCGGGCCGTCATCCAGGCGTAGTCGTCAAATCCCACCAGCGAGACCGCCCCCGGAATGTCGATTCCGCGCTGTGCAAAGGCGGTCAGAACCGCGAGTGTGGTCACGTTGGTCATTGCGATCACCGCTGTCGGATGGCTGTTCCGGGCCAGCCATGCCTCCAGCCGGGCCGCCCCGGTTTCCACGTCGGGACCAAGCTCGATGATCCGGGGCGGCTGGCCTGCGTGGTGATGGCAGGCTCCGCTGATGCCACGGATACGCTCGGCAATCGGACGCAGGGCCGCGACGGAGGCCGCGATCAGGATATCCCGGTGCCCCAGATCCAGCACATGCTCGGCCGCCTCGCGCCCGGCGGCATGGTTATCCACTGTCACGGTGTCGACCGGCAGGTCGTCCTCACCGATACGGTCGACCAGAACCATTGGCAGGCCCGGAAATTCGCGGCGCAGATTTTCGGGGATCTGGTTGGTGCAGGGCACTGCGATCAGGCCCGAAGGCTTCCACCCCAGCAGCGCGTCGAGCTGCGCCCTTTCGTGGCGGGCATCATCGCGCGAGGTGGCGACCAGCACCTGAAAGCCGTCAGCCTCGGCCAGTTCCTCAAGATGCGACACCAGCGAGGCGAAGAATGTATCCGCGAGGCTGGGCACCAGCACGCCCACCACCCGCACCCTGCCCGACCGCAACTGCGAGGCGGCGATGTTCTTCTGATAGCCAAGCGCGCGGGCGGCGTCCTCGACCCGCTGGATGATATCGGGGCTGACGGATTTCCGCCCGCTGAACGCATTGGAAACCGTTGCGATCGACACGCCCGCCTGTGCCGCCACATCCTTGATGGTGATTCTTGACACGGCGCCTCGCTTGGCAAAACGTTTAACTTCATTTGTTAAACGTTTAACCTTCACTGCAACCTTCTGTCAACCGGGATCTTTCGCGGGACGTTTTGCGGGACACCCGATGCTCATACTTATGCGACCGGACCTTGCCGATCCGGCCGCATGGGGATGTCAAATGCCCGGAGCAGCCGCCCCGAACCCGTGATCTGCCGCACATTGTGCAGAGCGAACCGTTTCGCGCGGCCACGGCAGGCAGCATGCCGGTCCGTGGCTGAAGGTCACAGCCAGAGCCCGCCCTCCTGATGCGGCATCCGCCTCGGCGCAGTGGCGAGCGGCTCCGGGCGCAGCATGGCGGCCAGGGCTTTCCCCTGCGGCCAGGGCCCATAGCCCGAGGCGACATTCACATGACCGGCGTCGCCCAGATCAACCAGTTGCGCCCCCCACACCCCAGCCAGCGCGCTGGCGCGTTCGAACGACATCCACGGGTCATTGCGACTGCCCACGACAATTGCAGGCAGATCCAGCGATTGCTCTGGAATGGCGCCAAAATGGCCGATGTGATCATTTCCCGCCGTCTCCGCCGGGGCCACCAGCAAGGCCGCCGACACGCGCAGATGCGGCCATTTCGTCAACAGCCGCGCGATCAGCACCGCACCAAGCGAATGACCGACAAGCACCGTATCGGGATGTTGCAGGATTGCGCCCGCAAGCTCAAACTCCCAGACCTCGGGCGAGGGATGATGCGGAAAGGACAGATCTACCATCTGCGCATGGGGATCGGTCTGCGCCCACCAATGCTGCCAGTGCGGCGCGGGTGAGCCATCAAGGCCGGGCACGATCAGCGTCTTGGTCATGGTCATGGCGGGCTCCTTTCCTCGGGTTGCACCAGATAAATCTATCAATCTTGTCGTGTTTTTGTTTCCAAAGACTCCCCCCTTGCAGGAAAAATCCTTCTCAGCGGCTGCGGGTATCCACCGGATAGGCGGTGGTGAACTTCATCCGTTCCATCGCGAAATGCGAGGTGACATTCCTGATCGGCACCGCATCGGTCAGCCGTTTGTACAGCGTGTCGAACGCCGTCATGTCCGGTACCGCGATGCGCAGCAGGTAATCCATCTCGCCCGCCATACGATAGACTTCCATGATCTCGGGCAGGCTCGCCACTGCCCGGGTGAAGGCCGCACGCCAGTCTGCGCCATGGTCCGGCGCCTCGATACCGACGAAGATGGTCAGGCCAAAGCCCAGCTTGGCCGGATCGGCCATGGCCACCCTTGCAGTCAGCACGCCACTTTCCTGAAGCCGCTGGATACGCTTCCAGCACGGCGTCTGCGACAGGCCGACCTTCTCGCCGATCTGGGCCAGAGGCAGTGTGGCGTCGCGCATGAGTTCGGCCACGATCTTGCGGTCGATCAGATCAAGTGCCTCCATCTTTGGTCCTCCTGACGGGATGGGCTGCGATGAACTTCCGGGCCAACACCTCCAGCATGGCAGGGTTTGAAGAAATGTCTATATATTTGATCGTGATTTTTTTGGCGCTCAGATTACTCACAAGATATTGATTCTTTTATTTTAAAGAATGGGCCTTCAGCCAGAAGAGCACCCACAGCAGGAAAATTCCATATACACGACAAAAATGAACGTGAATTTTCTCTGGAAATACTCGATCAAGTATGTCGTTATTAATGGGCAACGGCGGCAGCCCGCCGCCCCAAGCAAAGGAGATCGCAAGATGACCGTATTTGCCGCCCATGCGCAGCCCGTGTCGATGCACAAGATGCAAGGCGATCTGCGCACCTGTGCCGTGCGTCTGGTCGACCGGCGCACCGGGGCCCTGCACCGGATCAACGGGAGGCCACTGACCCTGTTCTCGCGCCGTCCGGCCGAAGCCGCAGCAGAGTTGCTGGAGGGTCGCGACCCTGCGGTCTGGGAGGCGCTTATCGAACCGCTTGACCCGCTGGCACACCGATGACCATGGCCTGTCCTGCCATCCCGCTCGGGCTTCTGCCCATTTCCCCTCGCTTTGCCGCGCATCGCCCGGCCCCCGAAACGAAAGAGACCGACATGCTGATCACGATCAAACTCGCCGGAACCGTCACGGCCCAGGGCCTGAAAGTGGCAGAACTGAATGACGGCCGTGTCACCATCGAAACCGGGCGCGAGCGCCTGACCGGCTGGCCGGTGCCGCGCGTGATGCGGGGCAACTGACCACCGCGCAGGAG
Organism: Gemmobacter sp. LW-1; assembly: GCF_001303875.1. Taxonomy (NCBI): domain Bacteria; kingdom Pseudomonadati; phylum Pseudomonadota; class Alphaproteobacteria; order Rhodobacterales; family Paracoccaceae; genus Gemmobacter; species Gemmobacter sp. LW-1. The sequence continues at coordinate 94,840 of NZ_LJSC01000034.1, forward strand.
TGCGGCCTGTGCAACTGCCGCCGGGGCCTTCATGGCCCCGGCGGCTCCCGGCATTCAGCCGGGCCGCGTAAGATCAGGGTGGCGTCCGGCGGTTGACGGTCAGACGAAGATCATCGCCTCGGACAGCGCCTGGATCGTGGTGTCGCGGAGGATCAGGGTATCGCCCTCGCCGAACCGGATCACCACGTCGCCGTCAACCCGAGTGGCAAGGGCCCGCACCTCGCTGAACGAGGATACACCCAGGTCACGCAGCTGGATCATGTCGGCAGACTTGCGGAAATCGGTGATGACATCGCGCCCCGAGCCTGCGGTGAAAACGAAGACATCCGCCCCGCTGCCACCTGTCAGCACATCGCGTCCAGAGCCACCATCCAGCGTATCGGCCCCGGTGCTACCTTTCAGAAGGTCATTGCCCTGCCCTCCGGTCAGCCGGTCATTGCCACCACCGCCATCCAGCGTATCGTTGCCGCGCGCGCCATTCAGCGTGTTGCGGCCGCTGTTGCCGGTCATCAGGTTCGCGGAGCCGTTGCCGACGGCCGTCAGATCGGCCTTTCCGGTCATCGTCAGATTTTCCACATTTGCGGCAAGCGTCAGATCAACCGAGGTCCGCACATGATCCACGCCGCCCCGCCGCGCCTCGCTGATAAGATCGCCCGTCGCATTCACGATATAGGTATCGTTTCCGCTGCCTCCGGCCATTCTGTCCGCTCCACCGCCGCCGTCCAGCGTATCGGCCCCTGCCCCGCCGCGCAACAGATCCTGGCCCGAACCGCCGAACAGCCTGTCGTTGCCGCTGCCGCCATCCAGCGTGTCGGCCCCGGTTCCGCCTTTCAGCTCGTCGCCGCCCGAACCGCCGAACAGCTTGTCGTTTCCGGCCCGGCCATCAAGCGTGTCATTGCCACCGCCCCCCCGGATCGTGTCATTCCGATGCGATCCGGTCAGCGTGTCCTTTGCGGATGTTCCCACCAGCGGTTCCAGCGGAACGCGCGCTGTAGCGGCAGAGGTGATGGTTTCGCGCGTGCCATCGCCATCCTCGTAGCGCACGCGGACAGACAGTCTTGCCCCGATATCCGCCACCGACGGAATATAGGCGGCCTCCGTTGCACTGCGGATCGCTTTGCCGTCGCGCAACCATTGAAACGCAAATGCGCCAAGCCCGTCAGCATCGGCAAGCGCCGAGACATCGGCACGCACGGCAGTGCCGACATGCACTGACTTGTCGATCAGGATACGCCCGGTCGGCGCATCGTTGACCGGCAGGATGGCCAGCCTGAATTCATCGCTGACCTTCCATCGGCCATCGCTTGCCGTCACACGGATATCAAGAGCGCCGTTGAAGTTCGCGGGCGGTGTCCCGGTAAAGCTGCCTGTCGCGGTATCAAAGCTCAACCAGGCAGGCAGGGCCCGCCCGTTTGCCAGCCTTGCCGAAAGGACGGGCATCTTGCCCTCGGGGTCAGTGAAACTGTCGGACGGTAGGGTGAAGCTGAACCTGCCGCTGTCCTCCGCAAACCTGCGGTTCGCCAGCGGCCGGGTCACAACGGGCGCATCGTCCAGCGAGGCTGACAAGGGCGAGATATTTCCCGGCGCGAAAGCCGCGGCATCCGTGTCGCGGAAGGTGACCAGCCTGACTGCCTCAGCCGCCCCGTCCCCGTCGCTGTCCAGCCAAAGAACCGAATCGCCCCCCGCCTGGCGGAGGGAAAGCATCCCCTCGGCAAAGGGATCACGGCCCGCGCCGAACAGCCGGTCCAGCACCAGCACATCACCGCCTGTTCCTGCCTGAAAATCGGTAATTTCCAGTTTGTTGTCGACGGCTTCCGACCAGTTCTGAAGCACGATCCGGTCCTTCCCGGCGCCGGTCGTCACGCGGATCGCGTTCTGCGCATCGACGTTCAGCGTATCCGCCCCGTCCCCCAGATCGACCTCGCCGGAAACATCCGCCCAGACGAGCAGCGTATCATCGCCATCGCCCCCCGACAGGGTGACGACACCGGCGGAAGTTGCTGAAACGTCGAAATAGTCGCTCCCTGCCCCGCCATCGGCGACCAGCTCGCCGCCATAAAGCGTGCCGTAGATCGTATCGTTCCCCGCCCCGCCGTAGATCGAGCCGCCGTCATGGCCGGACAGGTTGTCATTCCCATCACCGCCGAACAGCGTGTCATTTCCGCTGCCCTGCCCGTCCAGCGTATCGTCTCCGGCGCCGCCATCCAGCAGGTCATCCCCATCACCGCCAAGCAGGTAATCCTGCCCCTCACCGCCATAGGCCGAGTCGTTTCCGCCCTCGCCCTGCAATTCATCATCGCCCAGGCCGCCATACAGAAGATCGGCGCCGCCGCCGCCATAAAGGCTGTCGGAAGCCGCCGCGCCGCTCAGTGTGTCATGCCCCTCACCGCCCGAGATTTGATCTTCGCGCAGGCCGCCGGTGATGCTGTCATTGCCACCGGCAGCATCGAAGATGCTTTCCAGATCGTAAATCCGGGTATTGCCCTGATAACTGACCTCGATCCTGCCGGTATCGGAAAGCACCACGACATCGGCGTCCTCCCCACCGCTGGCAAGCGGGTGATCACCATAGAGGATCGCAAGCGATTGCAGCCCGGACAGCGCATTGAAGTTCACCACTTCATCATAAAGATCGTAGTCAACCTCGAAGGAGTCGGTCCACCAGGTCCAGCTTTGATAGACGAGCGAGGTCTCGTCCGACCCGCTGGAAACGTTGCCGTAATCGTTCCGATACCACTCTGCCGTGCCAAAGAGGGTGTCGTAGGCATTGGTTCCCGGGCCGTATCCCACGAACCATTCCGTGATGGCGCCGTTGGCGTACCACATGTCCCAGGTGTTTGAATAAGAATGTGAATAGGTGGCATAGGTCTCGCTGAGCGAGGTATTCAGCGTGCCAAGCATGTGCCGCAGTTGTTCGACCAGAATGAACTCGAACGCTTGCCCTTCCACACTGCCGGTGAACATCAAATCCTGCGCCGCCTCGTTCAGCGAGGCCCCGGTCGGGTCACCGGAATCGCTGAAGCTGTAAGGATCGTAGGTCTCTGCGTAACTGTAAAAAGCTGATCGCGAATCCAGTGTGTATTCAATGCGCATGGAGACGGGGATGTAAAAGCTCATTCAAATTCCTCCGGAATCGCCGGACGCACGCAATCACATGCGACGTCACAGGGGGACGGCACGCCCTGATCCACCGGGGCATGCGCCCTCGGTCAGCATGGCAACCAACAGATTTGATTGAGAATTTAACTCAAAGCCCTGCCACCCGCTTCCCCCTTGGGGGGGATAGCCGGGCGATTGTCGGTCTGGCGCTGCCACGGGAAGGCCGGTTTTACCGGGCACCGCGCAACAGCAGCGCCGCCGCGATCAGGCAGCAGGCCAGCGCGGGCAGCGAAGCCGCCCAGCCGATCAGGCTGTCACCACCCCCGGCGCGGGGCGGAACAAGCGACAGCGCGATGCCGTTAATAATCGCCGCCCCACCTGCCGCCAGCTTGTTGATGAAGGTGAAGGCCGCCGAGGTCAGCCCCTCCCCCGGCGCTTCTGCCATCTGCTGCGCCCGGTCGACCGTCTGCGGGATCAGCACCCAGGCCGCAAGCGCCAGACCGGACAGGCCCGCACCGCAGATCACTGCAAGCGCGAAGATCGGGGCAGACAGCCCGGCGGGCAGAAAGGGCATCACCACCAGAGCGGAAGCCGTTATCCCCAGCGCGGCAAGCGTCTGGCTTCTGGCGCTGACACGCTGCGCGATGCGGGACCAGACCGGAAAAGCCAGCAAAGCGATGGCGAAGACTGCGCCCAGCACCGGAAACTGCCGCTCAGCCGGCAGGCCGATATGCAGGCTCAGATAGAAGGGCAGTACAGATTGCAGCAGGAATGGCGCGAGCACCAGCAGGAAGAACCGGCCGAATGGCAGCCTCTGCCGCAGCCGTCGCAGCCGCGCGAGACCCTGCCGCAATGTCAGGGGGGCCTTCGCACCCTGCGGATGCAGCATCCTGTCATCAACCCGCAGCAGAAACGGCAGATAGAACGCCAGTCCGATGACTGCGACGACCGCAGCCGCAAGCCCCCAGGTCAGCGGGGCTTCGGTATGGCGGGCAGCCTGGCCGACCAGCGCGGGAAATGCCGCCGAGGCCATCCCGACCGCAAACCATGCGACAACCATGTCGATGGCGACCTGACGGATCCGTTCGGGCCGCGTGCGGGCATAGCCCGGCAACAGCGCGATGCGCGGCACGGCAACCAGTGTGTAGAACAGGGCAAACAGTGAGAACCCTGCCGTCGCCGCCAGAAAAACCACGGTATGCGAGGTGCCCATCGCCGGGGCCAGCCACATCACCACAAAGGCACATGCCGCAAGCGGCAGCGAGACGCCGATCAGCCGCACCCGCCCGCCCCTGCGCGCCATCCGGTCGGACAGGAAGCCCACCGGAACATCCAGCACCGCATCCAGCACGCGCCCGATCAGGAACACCGCCCCCGCAAGTGCAGGCGAAAGCCCGAGCACGGTGACGAGGTAGTACAGAAACCAGCCATTCACCGAGGCAAACATCAGGTTTTGCGAAAGCTCAGGCGTGGCAAAGACAAGTCGGCGCAACATCAGGAACTCTCGTTACATCGGGAACCGGCTAGGTCCGGGGCACGAGGCCCGCCAGCAGGCGAAACATCCGCCGCAGGCTTGGCCCCATCAGCAATTGCCCGGTTTCAGGCATGACATGCAACTCTGCGTCGGGCAATCCGGCAGCCAGCGCGCGGATCATGGGCAGCGGGTGGATGCTGTCCTGCGCGCCATGCAGGATATGAAGCGGCATTTTCAGATGCCGGGCCTGATCCCACTCAAGATCAAGCTGGAAGGCGAAATCGTTGCGGATTGAATGCAGCGAAAGCTCGATCGCTTCCTTGATACGGTGCCCGCCTGCAACTTCGTCCAACTCGTAGCGGATGATCGCCCCATCCGCCGGATTTTCGGCAAACTGGTCCGTAAGGAAGCGGCGGAACCGGCGCTCTGACAGCAGGTGGCTCGTCGCGATCCGCAGGGCACCCTCTGCCAGCCAGGGCGTCCGGTCCAGAATGTCGAGAATGCTTTTGGCCAGCCGCCGGTTCGCGGTCTGCGGCCGCCCGCGCAACACACAGGCCGCCGCAGTGCAGATCATGTTCACCCGCTCGGGATGCCGCCGGGCATAGGCAAGGGCAATCTTCGAGGCCGCCGCAATGCTGACCAGTGTCGCCGTCGGCCCGCAAAAACAACTACGCACAAGGTCAATCCCGCGCAACGCGTGGCGGATCGTTTCCTCTTCCGATGCGGGCCTGTCGTGCGGGGCAAGCTGACCGATCCGCAGCGGCCAGTACAGCCGCAGGTTCAGCCTGTGCAGTTCCTCGATATCCTCACCGGCGATACTTGGCAGGATCAGGGGATGCAGCATGATGACGGGCCGCCCCGCCACCGGCCCCATCGCCAGAACGCGGCACGGTTCACCATCGCGGCCCAAAAGGACGAGCGATTGCACGCCCTCGGGGTAGAAGCGGTCGATATGGGCGTGGAAGGCCTGACTGTCGGCGCGCTGACGCTGGCTCGCCGCAGCCTCGACCCGGCGCAGGATGAAAGCACCGACAATGCGGCCAACCTCTTCGGTCGTGGCAAGACCGAACCTGTCGCGCAACGCACGGGCTTGTGTCTTGCGGGTCTCGGCGGATCGCAGGTCATCCTGATGGCCGGTCTTGATCGGGATACCTGCAAGAACCGCTGCAAGCAGTTGCAAAAGGGCTGGTGTCAGGCGCACGTCGGGAAAATCTGCGGCGAGGCAGCGCGTGAGCGAAGGCATGTCCAGAAAGACCACCATGCCCATGCCGCGTTCGGCCTCCGGCCGGATCACAAGCAGCTGACCGTTGATCAGCCCGCAGGGATCGCGCCGTCCCTCCCGCAACTGATCGACCATCGCCTGCCCGGCGGCAACCGGCGCGGCAATTTCGGCGGGCAGGTTTGGCGGCGCAAGAATGCGCCAGTGCGAGAAATAAAGCGCGGGCACGATCTGGCCTGCAAGCTCGATGCCTGGCAACAGGTTGAAGCTATGCGCCGGATCACCCCAATAGCGGGTCTCGCCGCGCGGATCGCGCACGACATTGTGCAGGTTATCAAGAAGTTCGCGGATCGACATTGCAGCAGCCCAGCTTCCCACGGGATGCTAGCAGGGTTTCCCGCAGCGGGAGAATGCCAAAATTCCCGGCAACCCGCAGTCAGTCCGCCGAACGGCCGCAGAAGCAGGGTTTGCGACAGGCGCGTGATGCGTCAGGGAACCACCAGCGCCGCCGACCGACAGGGCGCCTCCAGCAGGCCTGCAAGCTCGTCATCCAGATGCAGAAGCGTCAGCGACACGCCCGCCATGTCGAGGGAGGTGTAGTAAGGCCCGACCAGACTGCTGTGGACCTCGATCCCCCGCGATTTCAGTCGCTGCCGCACCCGGCGCAGAATGATGTAAAGCTCCATCGCCGGTGTGCCACCCAGCGAATTGACCAGAACCGCCACCCGTTCTCCTTCATGCGGGGCCATTTCGGCGAGGATGCGATCCAGCAGCAGGTCGGCACAATCATCCGCCGGGGCCAGTGGCTGACGCACCACCCCCGGCTCGCCATGTACGCCGACGCCGATTTCGATGTCGTTCGGGCCAAGCTCGAAACTGGGTCGCCGGGTTTCCGGCAGGCTGCCCGGTTCCAGCGCCAGCCCCATGGTGTAGGTGCGCGCATTGGCCCGCCGCACAAGCGCGTCGCAGGCTTCCAGCGGCAGCATCCGGTCGGCCGCCGCCCCAGCGATCTTGAAGATGAACACATTGCCCGCCACCCCGCGCCGCGCCGCGCGGCTCTCTACCGGGGAGGAGGCGATATCGTCGGTCGTGACCACGGCACGCACCGCAATTCCCTCGGCCATGGCCAGCTCTGCCGCCATGTCGAAGTTCATCACATCGCCGGAAAAGTTGCCGTAGATATACAGAACACCTGCCCCGCCATCCACAGCCTGTGTCGCGGCGAGGATCGGGCCGGGCGGCGGCGAGGCGAACAGGTTACCAATTGCTGCGGCATCGGCCAGCCCCCGGCCGACATAGCCCCAGAACCCCGGCTCATGCCCGGCGCCGCCACCGATCACGATGCCCACCTTGCCCGCACGCGGGCCTTCCAGCGCACGGATGGCGCGCGGGCTGCCCGGCAGCGCGGCGATCAGATGCTCATGCGCCAGAAGCGCGCCTTTCAGCGCCTCGTCCACCGCGTCCTGCGGCGCGTTGATCAGCTTTTTCACATAGCTGCGCGCGGTCAGCGGCGCCTGAACCGGCGGCGGGCTGCGGCGCGGCGTGTCCTTGTAGCCTTCTGCGGTCAGAATCCCGCGCCCGGTCACCATATCGGTGACCAGCACATTGACATAGCCCCCGCGCAATGCCGCCAGAATGGCTGGCAGCTTGTCCACTCCGCCTGCGACCGCGATGCGTTGCGGGATGCGGCGCAGGGCGTCGAGGTCGATGCCGATGGTGCGTTCATGCATCGGCCCGATCACCGGCTCGCCGCGCGCGTTGATGAAGCGGCCGATGATGCTGCCCACGGCATCCTGATAATGCGCATGTTGCACGCCGCCATCCAGAAAGCCGCTGCTGTGGATCGTGCTTTCCGGCCGCAGCGAGGAAATCCCCATCACGATCCGGTCAGCCTCGGCCAGAATGGCCAGTTGCTCGGCCAGAACCGGCTCCTGCATCAGCATGGCGCGGATCTCGGGCGAAGACACTGTCGCGGGGGCCGAAATCGGGATGCTGCGCGCGTTCAGCGCCTCGGCGAGACGCGAGGCGCAGGCCTCGGGTGTCCACGGGATCTTCGCCGTGGTGCCGCCGGTGGCCTGCACCACCCGCACATCCTGCAACCCCGGACGGTCCAGCGCCTCGGCCAGCGCCAGAACGGTGCGGCCCCAGGTCACGGCCAGCGTGTCCCCGGATTTGACGAAGCGCTGCAAGGTCTGTGCCCCGGCTGCCCCCAGCCGGGCGATCAGCGAACGGTCACCGCCCTCGGTCGGGATCACCAGACAATCCTGCAAGCCGAAATGATCGCGCAGCGCCTGCGCGATGGACAGGCTGCGGAACTTGTCGGGCGCGATCTCGATATTCACGATGCCGCGCGTGCGGGCATCGGCCAGATAGGCATTCACCGAGGCGCGGGACAGACCCATCTTCTCGGCGATCTCGCCCTGGGTCAGCCCTTCCTCGTAATAAAGCCATGCCGCCCAGAGCAGGGGATCGTCGCCATAGCGCAGCGGCATGGCAGAAGCGGTATCCCCGTCACCTGATTTGCTGCCCGGACGCGGCGCCATCAGGGCCGTGCCTCGGACAGATACCTCGCCAGCCCGTCGCGCAGGGCGGCGATGACGATGACAGCCGAAGCGGCGCCGGGGTCGATGTGGCCAAGGCTGCGCTCGCCCAGCCGGGCGGCACGACCGACAGAGGCGACCATGGCGCGCGTCGCATCACGCCCGTCCTCGGCTGCGCGCAGCGCGCGGTCCAGTCGCGTCAGGGGATCGCCCGGCAGTTCCGCCGCCCGCGCAGCAGGCGCCCAGACATCCATCATGGTCTTGTCACCCGGCTGGGCCTTGCCCCGATCCCGGATGCCCGCCGCGAAGGCCGAAACCAGAGCAGGCACATCCTCTGCCGCGATTTCGGCCCGTCCGGCGAATTGCTGCCCCGCCCGCAACAGGGCGCTGGCATAAAGCGGGCCGGTCGTGGCCCCAACGGCATTCAGGAAGGCCCGGCCCGCAACGGCGAACAGATCCCCCGCTGCGCAACCCGCTGCCGCCGCTTCGGCACTGGCCCGCACCACGGCGGCAAAGCCATCGGCCATGGAATTGCCGTGGTCCGCATCCCCGATAGCACCGTCCAGCACACCAAGTTCCGACCGCGCCTCGGCAAGACGCCGGGCGATCACACGAAAAAGGGCAACAATCTGATTGGCGTCCAGCGGGCTCATGTGGTCACTTGGCCCCAATCCCCGCCCCGACGCAAGAGCCGAAGCGGGAGCGGCCTCCTCGCTCAGGCCAGCCTGCGCTGTACCGATTGCGCGAGGGTCGTGAGGATCATGCAGCAGGAGGTCGCCCCCGCATCCAGCACCCCGCGTGACCTTTCGCCAAGCCGGCTGGCCCGCCCGATCTTCGCCACCAGATCAATGGTACTGTCGCGCCCGGTTTCCGCCGCCGCAGCCATAGCCCGAAGCGCTGCGGCAAAACCCTGCCCCTGCGCTGCGTCAAAGGCCGCGACGGCGGGAACCAGCGTATCCATCAGCGTCTTGTCGCCCACCTCGGCCGATCCGACGCCGCGCACGCCCTCCAGCCCGGCATTCAGCATGGTGGAGAAGGCCGCAGCGTCAATCATCTCCCGACCTGTCAGCGCCCCGGCCATATCCTCGAACATCAGCCCGTAAAGCGGACCCATTGAGCCGCCGATTTCTGACATCAGCACATCGGACAGCACCAGCATGGCGGCATCCAGCGTCATGTCCTTGCCATGGATACGTTCCGCCGCGCGGCCAAATCCCTTGGCCATGTTGATCCCATGGTCGCCATCACCGATCTTGCCATCGATTTCCGACAGGAAGGCCTTGTTGGCCACGATCACCGCGGCCAGTTCCTCGACGATGGTGGCCTGATCTGCATTCTGGATTGTGGTCATGTCAGCCTCACAGTGCCGGAGATGCGGTTTCAAGATCAAGCAGCGCCTTCAGTTCGGCATCCAGCGCCATCACGGTCAGCGTGGCGCCAACCATTTCGAGCGAAGTGAAATAATTGCCGACCAGCGCCCGGTGGACCCCCATGCCCATGGCCGTCAGCCCCGCCTCGATCCGGTCGTAAAGCACATAAAGCTCGTTCACCGGCGTGGCACCAAGGCCGGAAACCAGCACGGCAAGCTCGGTCCCTGCGGGCAGGGCGTGATCTTCCATCACGATCTTCAGCATGTCATCGGCCACTTCGTTGGCCGTCTTGAGCGCTTCGATCCGCGTGCCCGGCTCCCCATGATGGCCGATGCCCACTTCCATCGTGCCCGGCTCGATCTGAAAGTTCGGGTGCCCGACGCCCGGCAGCGTGCAGGGACCAAGGCCCACGCCGACAGACCGGCAGGCATCAATCGCCTTCTGCGCCGCCGCCTGCACTTCGGCGAGGCTCGCACCCTGCGCGGCTTTCGCCCCGCCGATCTTCCACATGAAAATCTCGCCCGCGACGCCACGCCGCTTGGCGCGTTCCCCGGGCGGGGCCGAACAGACGTCATCATTGGCGACGACGGTAGCGACCTCAATACCCTCCCTGGCCACCATCCGGGCGGCCATTTTCACATTCATGTTGTCGCCCGCATAATTGCCATACAGCACCGCGACCCCGGCCCCGCCATCTGCGGCCCTGATCGCATCGGCAAAGCTTTTCGCCGTGGGCGAGGAAAACAGCTCACCCACCGCCACCGCATCGACCATATTGCGCCCGGCATAGCCGATGAAGGCCGGTTCATGGCCGGAGCCCCCGCCGGTCACAATGCCGACGCGGCCCTGTTGCGGCGCGGCATTCGACACGACCACACGCGGATTTCCGGCATCCAGATGCACCAGATCCCGGTGCGCCTTCACGAAACCGGCGACGGTTTCATCGACCAGATCGTCGGGATTGTTAATGAATCTCTGCATGTTCGTCTCACTTCACGGTATAGCCGCCATCGACCAGAAGGTCGGCGCCATTGATCATTGCGGCCTCGGCGGAGGCCAGAAAGACAGCTGCCGCCGCAATTTCATGCGGTTCAGCAAAACGGCCTGCGGGGATCTGCGCTTTCATCGCCTCACCCTTCGGCCCGTCCCAGGCCTTGCGACCCAGATCGGTCAGCACCACTGTTGGCGAGATGGAGTTGACCGTGATGCCGTGGCGGCCCCATTCCAGCGCCAGCGTTCTGGTGACGCCGATGATCCCGAATTTCGAGGCGCAATAGGCGACATGGCCGTCAATCGCCACCGATCCCGCCTGGCTTGCCAGATTGACGATGCGGCCGCCGCGCCCGGCGGCGATCATCGCCCGGCCCACTGCCTGCGCCATCAGAAAGCTGCCGGTCAGGTTCACTGCGATGGTGCGATCCCATGCGACGGGTCCCAGATCCTCGGCCGGGGCAAGATCGACGATCCCGGCGCTGTTCACCAGAATGTCGATGGCGCCCATCTCGGTCTGCACCCTGGCCACGGCAGCGGCGACGCTATCCGCATCGGTCACATTACAGGCAAAGGCCGCAGCCCCCGGCAGGTCCGCCGCGCGGGCGGCAGCTGCCTCGCCGTTCATGTCCAGAAGCGCGACGCGCGCGCCCTTGGCGGCAAAGGCTTCGGCAATCGCCGCGCCGATGCCCGAGGCCGCGCCGGTCACGACGGCCAGCTTGCCGGCAAGTGAAAAGTCGAAAGTCGGAGCGACCATGGTTCTGTTCCTTGAGATTGCAGCCCTGTCGAAAGGCACCCGGGGCCGGGACGGGAGCGAGAAGCCCGGCCCTCGGGTCTGTGGCCCGTGTCGGTTACTGGCGGGTGGCCAGCAGCGCGTCCACGTTGTCCGCCGTCACCGGCGTCCACGGCACATTGTATTCTTTGGCCTTGCCATCAGCCCAGGGCATGTCGGGATATTGCGACCAGATTTCCGACATCGGCTTGTAATCCGGCAGCACGGCGGCAATGGCCAAATCCAGGGCACCCTGCGCCTGCGCATGGCCATCCTGAAGGATCGAGGCCATATCGCCAGCCTTCACCGCATGCAGCGCGTCGGTCACGCCGTCGATGCCCGCGATGGCGAAATCGGTCGGCTTGAGACCCGCGGCTTTCACGGCCTCGATCGCGCCAAGTGCCATTTCATCATTCTGGCCGATGATCCCGGCGATCTCACCCGGATGCGCAGTCAGCCAGTTTTCCATAAGGGTCTGCGCCTCGGCACGGCTCCAGTTCGCGGTCTGCTGCTCGATCACCTTCACATCAGGGCATTCGGCCAGGGCCTTCTGGTTGCCTTCAAGCCGCTGGATCTGCGCCGACTGACCAATCGGCCCCTCGATGATCACGACATTGCCCTTGCAACCGATCTTGTCGAGCACATGCTTGGCTTCCATATAGCCCGACTGCACGTCGTCCGACCCGACATAGGCCGTCAGCTTGTCGCTGTTCACGCGGGTATTCGACCCGAAAACCGGGATGCCTGCCGCAGCGGCGGCATCAACGGCGGCGGCACCGGCCTCGATGTCGATGGGCACAAAGACAATGGCCTTGTAGCCCTGGGTGATCATCGTCTCGAACTGTTCCTGCTGGACCAGCGCATCATAGCGGCCGTCGAATACGGTCAGGTCCACCAGGCCTTCCTTCACCGCCGGGTGGTTCTCGGCCGCCTGGGCCCAGATCTGCATGAACTCGGCATTGAGCCCGTAGACAGCAGCCCCGATCTTCGGCTTGTCCTGCGCCCCGGCCAGACCGGCCACCAGCGACAGCGCCGTCGCAAGCATCAGCGTCTTCTTGGTCATTTGCGTTCTTCCTCCCATTTGGATCACGCGGTCATGGCGGCGGGCCGTTCGCCCGCGCCTCAAGTCGAGGACGGTCAGTCCTGCTTGTTCTTGGATTGGTCGAGCATCACGGCAGCCACGATCAGGAAGCCCTTGATGACCTGCTGGTAGTAGGATTCGACCCCCATCAGATCGAGCCCGTTGTTCATCACGCCGATCAGCAGCGCCCCGATCAGCGTGCCGGACACCCGCCCCACCCCGCCCGCAAGGCTTGTGCCGCCGATCACCACCGCCGCGATGGCGTCCAGTTCATAGGCGATACCCGCCTGCGGCAGCGCCGATCCGGTGCGCGCGGCAAGGATCATCCCGGCAAGCCCGGCGAGCGCACCAGAGATCACATAGACCATGAAGCGGATGCGGTTCACCGGCAGGCCCGAAACCTTGGCTGCATGCGGATTGCCGCCCACGGCGTAGATGTGGCGACCGAACCGAGTCTGGGTCAGCACGAAATGCGCAGCGGCAAAGGTGCCCAGCAGGACGAAGATCGGGACCGGGATGCCCAGAACGCTGCCGGTGCCAATCCAGCGGAAGGAATCGCTCAGCGCCGGGATGGGGCGGCCGCTGGAATAAAGCAGGGTCAGCCCGCGCGCCGCCGACAGCATGCCCAGTGTCGCCACGAAGGCCGGCACGCGGAACCGCGCCACGATTACCCCGGAAACGCCGCCGCAGCCCATGCCGACCAGCAGCCCGATGGCGATGGCCACCAGCGCAGGCCATGGCGCGCCCGGAATGAACCCGGCCGAGGATGTGGTCGCAAAAGAGGCGGCAACAACCCCGGTCAGCGCCACAACCGAACCGACCGACAGATCAATCCCGCGCGTCAGGATGACAAAGGTCATGCCAATCGCCAGAACCCCGTTGATCGAGGTCTGCCGCAGAACGTTCAGCACGTTACGCGTGGTCAGAAAGTTCTCGTTGATCAGCGTCAAAGCCAGACAGGCCAGAAGCAGCGCGAAGACGATGCCGTATTTCTGCACGATCTGTCCGGCCGACAGACCACCGCCCGCCGGGGTCTTTGCCTTGAGTTCCATATCCCTGTCCTCCCTCTGCGCCTGCCGTCACGCGGCCAGATGCAGCAATCCTTCCGCCGAGAGCGCATCCCGGCCCAGTTCTCCGGCCATGCGACCGTCCTTCAGCACGATGACCCGATCCGCCATGCCCAGCATTTCGTCGGTTTCCGAGGACACCATCAGCACGGTGCCGCCCGCGCGGGCGAAATCGGACATCACGCGATAGATCTCGCGCTTGGCGCCGACGTCGACGCCGCGTGTCGGCTCGTCCAGCAAAAGGATGCGCGGCGCGGTGAGAAACCACTTGCCCAACACCACCTTCTGCTGATTGCCACCGGACAGATGCCCGACACCCAGCGCATCGCTGGCGGTCTTGATCTTCAGCTCGTCGATCATCCGCGCCGCCGCATCGCCCTCCTGCGCCGCGCGCATCACACCCGCGCGGGACAGCGCCGCCAGCGTGGCAAGGCAAAGGTTGTCGCGCACGCTGCCCGACAGCACGAGGCCCGAGCCCTTGCGATCCTCGGTCACATAGGCGATGCCCGCGGCAATGGCCTCGGCAGGCGAGCGCAGCAGCACCTGCCGCCCCCCCACCGCGATCTGCCCGCCGGTTTCCGCGCAAAGGCCGAACAGGCGGTCGAAAATCTCTGTCCGGCCCGATCCCATCAGGCCATAAAGCCCGAGGATTTCGCCCCGGTGCGCGGTGAAAGAGATATCGCGCACTCCGCGCGCCGCCGACAAACCGCTGACGCTCAGCACGGCTTCCGTGCCCGGCGTGTTTTCCTTGATGAATTCCTCGGTCAGCGGGCGGCCGACGATCAGCTGGATCAACTGGTCCTTGCTGATCTCTGCCATGGCGCCGGTCTGGACGAAGCTGCCATCGCGGAACACGGTGTAGCTGTCGGCGATGGAAAAGATTTCCGACAGGCGGTGACTGACATAGATCACCCCCTTGCCCCGCGCCTTCATCGTGGCAATCGCGGCGAACAGATGTCCGGCCTCCGCCTCGCCAAGCGCCGAAGTCGGCTCGTCCAGAATGATGACCTCGGCATCATAGCTCAGCGCCTTGGCAATCTCGACCAGCTGGGTCTGCGCGACGGTCAGATCCATCATCAGATCGGTCGCCCGGATGGAGAAGCCGAAACCATCCAGCAAATCCTGCGTCTGACGATTGAGGGTGGCAAAGTCGATACGGCCAAAACGGCCCACCGGCTCGCGCCCCATATAGATGTTCTCGGCCACCGACATGGCAGGCACCGGCGAAAGCTCCTGCTCAACGATGGCGATGCCGTTGGCCAGCGCCTCGGCCGGGCTGGAAAAGCTGACCTCGTCCCCGCGGCGCCGGATCACGCCGCTGTCGCGTGGCTGGATGCCCATGACGATCTTCAGAAAGGTCGATTTGCCCGCACCATTGCCGCCGCACAGCGCATGGACCGAGCCGGGTTCCAGCCGGAACCGCCCATCCCGCAACGCCGGAACACCTGAAAAGCTTTTCACGAGGTCCGAGACCTCCAGCAGTGCCGCCATCTTCCCCTCCCCGGTATCGATCATAAGTCACCATATGGTCGACATTTGTAAGATATCTCTGAACTGACTAATGTCAATTAAATGATGACTTTTGAAATTTTTGCCGCGACATGGAAGCATCATATTGATAATGTTAACATTTCTATAAATCCGACGCGCCGGACACTTTCAGGACGTCCCAGAGCAAACCCGAGCCGACGAATCATCCGGCCCGAAGGCCCCCCGGAGAGCCACGCGGAATTGGGGGCAACTGTTCGCCAGGCTGAACACTGTGTCTGCAAGCAAGGGCTGTCTCGCCACCCCGGCGGCGGCTAGTCTGCCCGTGCATCCTGACACCAAGGACAAAGCCATGACCTCAAACCCCACCTGGACCCTCAAACGCTTCCCGACCGGCATGCCTGCCCCGGAGGATTTCAGCCTTGAGGACCGGCCTGCCCCCGTTGCCGGACCCGGCGAGCTTCTGGTGCGCACGCTTTGGCTGTCGGTGGACCCCTACATACGCGCGAGGCTGAGCCCGGCGAAGAACTATGCTGCCGGGCAGCAGATAGGCGAGGTGATGCAGGGCGGCGGGGTGGGCGAGGTCGTCACTTCGAACTCTCCGCTGTTTCGCCCGGGCGATATCATTCAGGCCGATGATTTCGGCTGGCAGCCCTACACCACCGTGGCGGCGGATACCGCCATGCGGCTGGACCCTGATGCCGCGCCTGTGCAAACCTCGCTGGGATGCCTCGGGATGCCGGGCCTCAGCGCCTATTTCGCCTTGCTGAATGTCGGCCACCCCAAAGCAGGCGAGACGGTGCTGATTTCGGCCGCCTCGGGCGCGCTGGGTCAGATTGCCGGCCAGATTGCCCGGATCAAGGGGTTCAATCCGGTCGCCATCGCCGGGTCCGATGCCAAGGTCGAATGGTGCAGGAGCATCGGCTATCAGGCCGGGATCAACCACCGGACAGCGGGCGACCTGACCGCCGCCATCGCGCGCGCCTGCCCCGAAGGCGTCGATGTCTTCCTCGACAATACCGCAGGCCCGCTGCATGACGCAGCCCTGCTGAACCTCAACACCTTTGGCCGGATCGTCGTCGTTGGCACTGTGGCGCTTGCCGACAGGTTCGACCAGCCCGACATCGGGCCGCGCTTCCTGCGCCGCATTCTGGTCACCCGCGCCCGGATCGAGGGCTTCCTGCTGAATGACTTCGAGGCACATTATGCCGAGGCGCGCCGCGATCTGACCGCCTGGTATCAGCAGGGCCTGCTGGAGGCGCGCGAGGATGTGGCCGAAGGCATCGAAGCCGCGCCGCAAGCCTTCATTCGCATGCTGAAGGGCGAGAATTTCGGCAAGCAGCTGGTGAAGCTCTGATCCAGAGGCCATTGCGGGCTGCCGGTCATGCCGGATACTGTCCCACGAGCCGGACATTACGGGTGACAAGGTGGACAGTCTGGATGACATGATCCTTCTGGCCGAGGTGGCCGAAACCGGCAGCTTCACACAAGGCGGCCAGCGTCTTGGCATCCCGAAATCGACCGTCAGCCAACGCATTGCCCAGCTTGAGGCCCGGCTGGGCCTGCGCCTTCTGAACCGATCCACCCGGCAGGTGACGCTGACGGCGGCGGGCGAGGTCTATCTGGCCTATTGCCGGAGGGTCAGGGAAGAGGCGCAGAACGCCGCCGTGGCCATGGGCCATCTCAAGACGCAACCGGAAGGCCAGTTGCGCATCACCTGCCCCGAGATCACCGCCAGCCATTTCATGCCGCGCTTCCTGCACGGCTTTACAGGCCGCCATCCGGGAATCACGGTAGAGTTGCTCGCCACCAACCGTGCGCTGGACCTGCTGCGCGAACGGATCGACTTTGCCTTCCGTGTCGGCGTCCCACAGGGGCAGGACATGATCCTGCGGCGGATCTCCGCCATCCAGCGGCTGCTGGTCGCCGCCCCGGCCTATCTGGCAACCTGCACCTCACCAAGCCATCCCGCCGAGCTTGTGCAGCACCGCTGTCTTGTCCATGACACCCAGCCCGACTGGATCTTCCGCGGGGCGGAACAGGTCAGCCTGCGACCACCGGCCTCGTTTTCCTCGGATTCCATGGGGTTCCTGCTGCAATCCACCCTGCTTGGCAGCGGCATCGCGTTGTTGCCCGCCTATGTCTGTCAGCCCGCACTGGCCAGCGGCGCCCTCGTCCGCCTGCTGCCGGGCTGGACCCCTGCGCCCTACGAGATGACGATGATCTTCCCGAGCCGGGAAAACCCGTCCCGCGCCCAGCTGGCCTTTCGGGATCATGTGGACGGGTATGATTTTTCTGCTTTTGCAGCACCTCTGCCGGGAACAGGATGACGCCCCGACACGCCGTCAGGGATCAGACTGTCAGACCTGTATTTCGGCACAGACCTCCGTCATCTCGCGGATGAAACTGGTGACGAGCGGGCGATGCGCCGGACGGCGGCGGTAGACGATGCCGATACTGCGCGTCCACAGTGGCACATCCAGTTTCAGCGGCACCAGCTGCGCCGATGCGCCGCGCGCGAAGGCGCTGGTGTTCGACAAATAGCTGAGCCAGGGCGAACCAGCCAGCATCGACACCTGAAAGGTGGAGGAGGTCGTCTCGCAGATCGCCTGCGGCAGCGGCAGTAGCGCATTGGCGAAAAGCGCATCCAGCGCCGTGCGGTCCGGGTCAGGGCGGGCGGGAATGATCCACAGCCAGTCCCGCAGGTCGGCCAGCCGGAGGCTGTCACGGGCGGCGAGGGGATGCGCCCGGTCGGCCACGATCACCAGAGGCACCTTGATCAGATCGCGATATTCCAGTTCCTCATCGGGAAAGTCGCGGGGGCGCGACATCAGCGCGATGTCGATGGTTCCGTTCAGCACCTGATGTTGCAGGGCGGGGCTCAACTCTTCGTTCAGGGTCAGGTTCACGCCGGGGTGGCTTGCAAGAAAGCGCCGTGCCGCATTCGGCAGGATCGTGCGCAAGGTTGTGGCAATCCCACCGACCCGCAGCCGCCCGCGCTGCGCGCCCCGCATCGCATCCAGCTCGTCCCGCGCCTCGTCGGTCAGGGCCAGAACCGCCTCGGCATATTCGATCAGGCGCTCGCCGAACGCGGTCGGGCGCACGCCCCATGGCCCACGGTCCAGAAGGCGCACCCCGGTCGCCTGTTCCAGCGCGCGGATGCTTTTGCTCAGAGCGGGCTGAGTGACGTTCAGCTTGTCGGCGGCAACACCGAAGCTGGCGTAACGGGCGACAAAGACAAGATTTCTCAACTGCCGGAAATCCATGGCCTCCTGCGATCCTCTGACCGGAATAACAATGATTTATGGCGCCATCCCGTTATTACATCAAGTTTTGGCCATGTCATTATAACTTATATTCATCGCTGCGGGCGGGTAAGTTCATTGCATCCCGGCAGGAACCGACCCAGATTTCCCCTGCCCGCCACGGCTCCGAACCGGCACCGGCGGGCTAATGCAGCAGGTACACCGGGAAACGGGGCCATGCGCAGGCCGGGCAGGCCCACTGCGCGCAGCAATACAAGACAACAGCGATGCCCGCGTGGCCCCGAGCCTGCGGCGAAGAGGATTTGACATGCGCCTGACCAGACACCGCCTTCTGACCGCCACCGCTTTCGCCGGGCTGACGCTTGGC
Source organism: Gemmobacter sp. LW-1 (assembly GCF_001303875.1). Classification (NCBI taxonomy): domain Bacteria; kingdom Pseudomonadati; phylum Pseudomonadota; class Alphaproteobacteria; order Rhodobacterales; family Paracoccaceae; genus Gemmobacter; species Gemmobacter sp. LW-1. Next base: position 113,573 of record NZ_LJSC01000034.1, read on the forward strand.
GGACCCGCCCTTGCCGACGATCTGACCATTGGCCTCAAATCCGAGCCCTCGTCGCTGGACCCGCAGTTCCATGTGCTGTCGCCGAATATGCAGGTTGCCCTGTCGATCTTCGAGGCCCTGACCACGCAAGATTCGACCGGCGCGGTCAAACCCCTGCTGGCGGAAAGCTGGGCACTGGCCAGCCCGACCGAATGGGATTTCAAGCTGCGGCCCGGCGTCACCTTCTCGGACGGCAGCCCGCTGACGGCAGCGGATGTGGTTTTCACCTTCGACCGCGTCGCCAAGGTGCCGAACAGCCCGACCGCCTTCACCCTGTTCACCCGCAAGATCGCCTCTGTCACCGCGCTGGATGATGCAACCGTGCGGATCACGACGACAGTGCCCTATCCGCTGCTGCTGGTCGACATCGTGAACATTCCGATCCTGTCGAAGACTGCCGCCTCCGGCCCCGCCCCCGAAGGCCGCACCACGACCGAGATGAACCGCGGCGAGGGCCTGATCGGCACTGGCCCGTTCACCTTCGTGTCCTGGCAGAAGGGGGCTGACCTCGTTCTGGCCCGCAACGAACATTATTGGGGCACTGCCCCGGCCTGGGACCGCGTGGTCATGCGCCCGATGACCAACCCCGCCGCGCGGGCGGCGGCGCTGCTGGCCGGGGATATCGACATGATGGAAGACCTGCCCACCGCCAGCATCGCGGATTTCAGGGCGAATAAGGCGGTCAATGTGGTTTCGGCCCCGCCTGCGCGCTCCATCTATATCGCGCTGGATCAGGAGCGGGATGACAGCCCCGGCATCGGGGGCGCCGGGGGCAAGAACCCGCTGAAGGACAAGCGCGTGCGTGAGGCCCTGTCACTGGCCATCGACCGCGCGGCCATTGTCGAGCGCATCATGGGCGGTGCGGCGGTGGCAGCGGGCAGCCTTGGCACCGGCACCATGTTCGGCACCAGCCCGGCGCATGTCGACGCGCCCAGGCCGGACACTGAACGCGCCAGGGCGCTGCTGGCCGAAGCAGGCTGGGGCAACGGCTTTACCATTACCCTCGGTTCGCCCAGCGGACGTTATGTGAATGATGCCCGCGTCAGCCAGACCGTCGCCGCGATGTGGAGCCGGATCGGCGTTACCACCGCCGTCGATGCTGTCGCACCCCCGGTGTACTTCAAGAACCGTGATGCGCTGGATTACAGCGCCTATCTGGGCAGCTGGGGCAATAACACGGCCGAAATCGGCACGACGCTGACGGCGCAGCTGATGACTTATGACAAGGCAAAGGGCCAGGGCACGGCGAATGGCGGGCGTTATTCCAACCCCGAGCTTGATCGCCTGCTGGACGAGGCCAGCGGCACGATGGACGACGCGGCCCGTAAGGCTCTGCTGGAACAGGCGGATGCGCTGGCGATGGAAGATTACGCCATCCTTCCACTGCATTTCGAAGTGCCATCCTGGGCGCTGCGCAGCGGGCTGACCTATGCGGCGCGCGCCGACCAGTTCACCCTGCCGCAATTCGTGACGACGGAAAACTGACGCTCCCCGACTGGCCGCATCACAGGGTTTTCGGGCTCTGTGATGCCGCCCCTTTCTTTCTGAGGACCGCCGCCCCGTGCTTGTCTTTGTCATCAACCGGCTGCTCCAGTCCGTCATCGTCCTTCTGGTGATGTCGGTTCTGGTATTCGTCGGCATCTTCCTCATCGGCGATCCGACCGCGATGCTGGTCAGCCCCGAGGCAACCGATCTGGAACGCCAGATGGTGCGCGAGGCGCTTGGCCTCGACCGGTCCATGCTGGTGCAATACCTGTCTTTCATGGGCAATGCCTTGCAGGGCGATTTCGGGCGCAGCTTCCTGACCGGGCAGCCCGCGCTTCAGCTGATCCTCGAACGGATGCCCGCCACATTCGAGCTGGTGATCGTCGCCATGGGCTTTGCCGTGCTCGTGGGCGTGCCGCTGGGCATGCTTGCCGGGATGCGGCCCGAGGCGCCGTCCTCGCGCGCCATCATGGCCCTGTCGATCTTCGGCTTCAGCCTGCCGACCTTCTGGATCGGGCTCATGCTCATCATGGTTTTCGCCGTGCAGCTGGGCTTGCTGCCCGCCTCGGGGCGGGGGCCGGCGGTCGAGGTGGGGCCGCTGAAGCTCAGCCTGCTGACGCTGCAAGGCTGGTATCATGTGGCACTGCCTGCCCTGACGCTCGGCCTTGCCAAGGCCGCGCTGCTGATCCGCGTCACCCGCGCCGCGACGCGCGAGGTGTTGCCGATGGACTACATCAAATTCGCCCGCGCCAAGGGCCTGCCCGCGCGGCGCATCTTTGGCGTTCATCTGCTGAAGAACATCATGATCCCGATCCTGACAGTCAGCGGGCTGGAATTCGGGCAGGCCATCGCTTTTGCGGTCGTAACGGAATCCGTCTTTTCCTGGCCCGGCATGGGCAAGCTGCTGATCGATTCCATCATCACGCTGGATCGGCCCGTGGTCGTGGCCTACGTCCTGATCATGGTGTTCTTCCTGGTCATCCTGAACCTGGTGGTGGACCTGCTTTACATGGCCATCGACCCCAGCTCCCGCGAGAAGGTGCGCGACTGATGGCAGCTCCGATGATCCCTGCGGCAAAGACCGCCAGTCCGCGCCGCCTGTTGATGCAGCGCTTTGCCGAAAGCCCGCTGGCCGTACTGGGCCTCGGGACGCTGCTGCTGCTTCTGGGTTTTGCTGCACTGGCCCCATGGGTTGCGCCGCAAAACCCTTATGACATCGGCGCGCTGGAGATCTTCGATTCCCAGCTTCCCCCCGGATCAGTCTCTGAATTCACCGGCACGACCTACTGGCTGGGCACCGATGGACAGGCGCGGGATGTACTGTCCGCGATGCTGTACGGCATGCGCACCAGCCTGATCGTCGCCGTGACATCGGTGCTGGGGGCACTGCTGATCGGCACGACAATCGGCATGGTCGCGGCCTATATCGGTGGCTGGGTCGATGCGGTGCTGATGCGCATTGTCGATCTCCAGCTGTCCTTCCCCGCCATTCTTGTCGCGCTCGTGCTGCTGTCGGTACTGGGCCAAGGCGTCGACAAGGTGATCCTTGCGCTGGTCATCGTGCAATGGGCCTATTTCGCCCGCACGGCCCGCAGCACGGCGATGGTGGAACGGAACCGGGAATATGTACTGGCCGCGCGCTGTCTCAACCTGGGGTCGCGCCGGATCATCTTTCGCCACATGCTGCCCAACTGCCTGCCGCCGCTGATCGTGATCGCCACCATCGACCTCGCCCATGCCATCGCCGCCGAGGCAACGCTGTCCTTTCTGGGGATCGGCGTCCCGGTGACCGAACCCTCGCTGGGCATGCTGATCGCCAACGGCTTTGAATTCATGATGTCCGGGCAATACTGGATCTCGTTCTTTCCGGGCATGGCGCTGGCCCTGCTGATCCTTGCGATCAATCTGGTGGGCGATCATCTGCGCGACATCCTGAACCCGAGGAATGCCCAATGACCGCAGCCGAACAGCCCCTTCTGTCGGTCGAGCACCTTCAGACGCACTTCCACTCCCGCGCTGGCGTGGTGAAGGCAGTGGACGGGGTCGACCTCACGCTCAGGCGTGGCGAAATCCTGGGCCTTGTCGGGGAATCCGGTTCGGGCAAGTCGATCACAGGCTTCTCGATCCTTGGTCTGATCGACCCGCCAGGCCGCATCTCAGGCGGGCGCATCGGCTTTGACGGCCGCGATCTGGTGACGCTGCCCGAGGCCGAGCGCCGCCGCCTGCGCGGCAAGGACATCGCGATGATCTTTCAGGACCCGTCGATGACGTTGAACCCGGTTCTGCGCATCGACACCCAGATGATCGAGGCGGTTCAGGCCCATGAAAAGATCAGTCGGCAGGCGGCGTTGCGCCGCGCCCGCGACGTGCTGGTCGCCGTCGGCATCCCCTCGCCCGACGAACGGCTGCAAGCCTATCCGTTCGAACTGTCCGGCGGGATGCGCCAGCGGATCGCGATTGCCATTGCGATGATCAACCGCCCGCGCCTGATCATCGCGGATGAGCCGACAACCGCGCTGGATGTGTCGATCCAGGGACAGATCATCCATGAGGTGAAGGCCCTGTGCCGCCAGACCGGCACCGCGCTGATCTGGATTACCCATGATCTGGCGGTGGTGGCGGGTCTCGCCGACCGCATCGCCGTGATGTATGCGGGCCGCGTGGTCGAAACGGGCACAACCGCCGAGGTCATCCGCAATCCGCAACATCCCTATACGCAGGGGCTGATCGCCTCGGTCCCCTCGCGCGAGACGCGGGGACACCGGCTGTATCAAATTCCGGGCATGACGCCTTCGCTGCTGAACCTGCCGCCGGGCTGCGCCTTCAGTGCCCGCTGCGCTCATGCCACCGAAACCTGCCGCACTGCCCCCGAACTGACCGAGACCGGCGCGGGGCGCGCCTTCCGTTGCTGGCATCCTGTCGGAGACCGCCGATGACCCAGCCGATCCTTGAACTGCGCGGCCTGACCAAGACCTTCGTCAAGCCCGTCTCCGTCGCGGGGCATATCGCCAATCTGTTCGGCGCCAGACAGAAGAAGATCGAGGTCCGCGCGGCGACCGGGGTCGATCTGGCCGTCCTGCCCGGCGAGGTGGTCGGCATCGTCGGTGAGTCCGGCTGCGGCAAATCCACCGTGGCGCGGATGCTGGCTGGCATCAGCAGCCGGACGGAAGGTGATATCCTGTGGCAGGGCGTCTCTGACCGCGCGATGACCGCAGGTCAAAAGCGCGACTTCGCCTTGCAGGTGCAGATGATCTTCCAGGATCCTTTCGCCTCGCTGAACCCCCGGATGCAGGTGCTGGACATCATCGGCGAGGCGCCGGTCTGTCACGGCATCGTCCCTGCTTCGGAAAAGCGGGCCTATGTAACCGCGCTGATGGAAAAGGTGGGCCTGTCCGGCGCCTATGCCGACCGCTTTCCGCACCAGTTTTCCGGCGGTCAGCGCCAGCGCATCGGGATCGCCCGTGCGCTGGCCGTGAACCCGAAGCTGATTATCTGTGACGAGGCGGTGGCCGCGCTTGATGTGTCCATTCAGGCGCAGGTGCTGAACCTGTTCATGGACCTGCGGGATGAGTTCGGCCTGACCTACCTGTTCATCTCGCACAATCTGGGGGTCGTCGAACATATCTCGGACCGGGTGGTGATCATGTATCTGGGCCGGGTCGTGGAAATCGCTCCGACCGAGGCGCTGTTTTCCGACCCGAACCATCCCTACACCCGGTTGCTGATGGAACAACTGCCGGTCCTGGAGCCAGGCGCGCGGGACTATCAGCCGATCCGGGGTGAATTGCCCTCGCCGCTGGCGCCCCCGCCCGGCTGCCCCTTCCATCCGCGCTGCCCCGCCGCCACCGCGCGCTGCCGGGCCGAGGCCCCTGCCCTGCGCCCCATCGCAGCGGACCGGCTGTCAGCCTGCCACCTCAACGACCGCACTGCGGCCTGACCCTTCCCCGACCGGAGTATTTGACATGGACCGCTCGCCGCTTCCGGGCCGCAACGATTTGCTGAACACTGATCAGATCCTTGCCTGCGCAGACCGCAAGGCCGCCACTTTCATCGCCCTCAGCGACCGGGTCTGGGCCATGCCCGAACTGCGGTTCGAGGAATTCCGCTCGGTCGAGGAACATATCACCGCGCTGGAGGCGGAAGGCTTCACCATCACCCGCAATATCGCAGGCATGCCCACCGCCTTCATGGCCGAGGCGGGCAGCGGCGATGTAACCATCGGCTTTCTTGGGGAATTTGACGCGCTGGCGGGCCTGTCACAGGTTGCGGGCGCGCTGGAACCCGATCCGGTGCTGGCCGGGGGGAATGGCCATGGCTGCCATCACAACCTTCTGGGCGCGGCTTCGCTGTTGGCGGCGGTTGCGCTGCGCGATGCGCTGGCAGAAGCAGGGGTCGCGGCCCGGGTGCGCTATTACGGCTGCCCGGCCGAAGAGGGCGGATCGGGCAAGACCTATATGGCGCAAGCCGGGGCTTTCGACGGGCTGGACGCCGCCTTCTGCTGGCACCCTGCCGATTACAACCATGTCATGTCGGCAGCGACGCTTGCCAATATCCAGGCCTATTTCCGCTTCACGGGCCGCGCAGCCCATGCCGCCGTCAGCCCGCAGGTCGGGCGGTCGGCACTGGATGCGCTGGAACTGATGAATGTCGGCATCAACTTCATGCGCGAACACATGCCCTCCGAGGCACGGGTGCATTACGCCATTACCCAGTCGGGCGGCGTTTCACCCAATGTGGTGCAGCCCCATGCCGAGGGCCTGTACCTGATCCGGGCGCCCCGGATGCAGGATGTGCAGGATCTCTTCCTCCGGGTGCAGAAGATCGCCGAGGGCGCCGCGCTGATGACGGAAACCCGTGTTGAGATGATTTTTGACCGCGCCACCTCGGGGATCATGCCCAATCGCGCGCTGGAAGAGGTGATGCAGCAGGAATTTGAACACATCGGCCCCCCGCCCTTCGATGCCGCCGACTTCGACTATGCCGACCGGCTGGCCGCCGCGGCGCTGACCGATGCCGACCGCCGCGCCAGTGCCGAGGCTTTCAATGCGCCTCCGGGTTTTCCGCGCAACCTGCATGATGAAATCCTGCCGCTGCCGCCGGAGCCACGGCAGTTCTACGGATCGACCGATGTGGGCGATGTCAGTTGTATCGTCCCCACCGCCCAATGCCTCACTGCGACCGCCGTTGTGGGCACGCCGTTCCATACATGGCAGACGGTGACGCAGGGCACGATGCCTCATGCCCACAAAGCGATGGTGACGGCAGCGAAGGTGATGGCCGCCACGGCCGCCCGCGTGGTCCGCGACCCCGAGTTGCGCACCCGCGCCTGGGCCGAACTGGAGCGCCGGGGCGGCGGCACGCGATATGCCTCCCCCCTGCCGCTGGGCACGACGCCCCCCCGCGATTCCTCGTCAAACCGAACGGCGCCCTGACGCCGCGCGCACATCGCCTCGCTTTCAGAACTCGCACCATCTCGCCGGCGCCCGAGTGATCCACCCCGGAAAATGCCGCGTATAGGATGGACGATCAGACTGCCGGTGCCCTGGAAACTCCCCCTCGCCCGGCGGACAAGACCACCAGAATGCATGCGGACCGATGGTGAATTGCGGCGCGACCCGCTCGCACTGTTCCGGGCAGACCGCGACTGACAGAGGACAGATGTATCATGCTGCAAGCCGCGCTGCTTTATCTTGTCACCGCCGGGGTGTTTCTTGGCCTTGATGCCCTGGGCATCCGGTTCCTGATCCGCCCGGTCTTTGAACGCCATATCGGCGATCTTCTGGCCCAGCCGCTCCGGCTGGGTCCGGCAGCGCTGTTCTATCTCGCCTATGTCGCGGGCCTTGTCTGGATGGTCAGCTGGCCCGCGCTGAAGGCGGGTGATCCGTTGCAGGCGCTGATCGGCGGCATGGTGCTGGGGCTGCTGTGCTATGGCACTTATGAGATGACGAATTATGCCACGCTGGCCGCATGGTCGCTGGAACAGGTGATCATCGACGGCATCTGGGGCACGGTCCTGACCGGCTTTGCCGCCTGGGCCGGTGTCGCGGCGCTGAGCGGGCGGCTGGCCTGACAGATCAGCCCAGCCGCCGCGTCAGGCGCAGCGACAGGCCATAGGGAAGCAGACGCAGCAGTTTCACGGCGAGGGTGAAGCGGCGCGGAAAGTGGATCTCGAACCCGCGCCGGGCCAAACCGCGCAGAACAGCCCCGGCGGCTTCCTCGGGCGTGATGATCGCGGGCATGGCGAAACGGTTCTTGGCTGTCAGGCGGGTCTGGACAAAACCCGGACAGACCAGCCGCACCCGGATGCGGGGGCCCAGTTCTGCCGCCAGCGTTTCGGCCAGATTGTTGACGGCGGCCTTTGTCGCTGAATAGGGCTGCCCGCCGGGAAGCCCCATATATCCGGCCACTGAGCCGAACAGCACCAATTGCCCGCCCTCTTTAATCAGCGGCGGGCAGAGCCGCGCAACGTCAAGTGTCCCCAGAAGGTTTACCCGCACCATGGCCTCGGTGCGGGCGGGGTCCAGATCGGCGACGCGGGCAGGATCGTAAAGCGCCGCGGTGCAGATCACCGCATCAAACGGCGCCAGATCGGCAAGCCGCGCCACCGTGGCGGCAAGCGCCCCGGCCTCGCCAAGGTCCAGAGGCTCGATACGGGCCTCGCCGCATTCGGCGGCAAGGGCGGAGAGCGCCGTTGCATCCCGTGCCGAAAGAACCAGCCGCGCACCCTGCCCGGCCAGTGCGCGGGCCAGAGCCGCCCCTATTCCGGCGCTGGCCCCGATGATCCAGATGCGCTGGCCCGCGAAATCCATCGCTCAGATCCGGAAGATCGGTTGCAGCAGACGTGGCAACAGCGCGTGGAAGCGCAGCGGCGCATCAGTGGCGGCGAGACAGATGCAGGGCGCCCCCGGACCGGCAACAGGCTGATGGTCGATCGAGTCATGCGCTGTCTCGACATCGCCACGCAGGAAAGCCCCTTCGCTGTCGGAAAAACTGCCCTGCAAGACCAGCGTCAGTTCCAGGCCGCGATGGCCATGCTCCGGCACGGCGCGTCCCGGCGGGATGTAAAGCAGCCGCAATGCCCCTTCCCTGTCGGCGGAAAGGATCTGCTGGCGGATACCGCCACCCAGCATCCGCCATTGCGGCGGCTGCCCCCCCAGCGCGGCCACGACCGGCGCGGGAAAGACACCGGACCCCCGGACAGGCGGCGGCGCGGGCGTATCAAGCGCATCCATCATGCGCTGACGCGCCCCTGCACCAAGCGCTTGCCCCTCCAGACCGTCCAGCAGAGCACCGCCGATCATGTCAGCGGTTTCCACCGCAGCGCGGCATTCATCGCAGAGCGACAGATGCGCCGCGACGACGACGGCATAGGGGTGTGACAGGGCGCCCGCGCGCCAGGCATCAAGGATATCGTCCGGGATATGGTGTGTGATCTGGGTCATGGGGCAATCTTCCTCAGTTCATGCCTGAGGCGTTCAAGGCCAAGCCGGATGCGGGATTTGATAGTGCCAAGCGGCAGACCCGTCATCTCGCTGATACGGCTGTGGGGAATATCGTCGAAATAAGCCGCCCGCAGTGCCTCTGCCTGTTCGGGGGCAAGCCGGCACAGGGCGGCGACCAGATGGCTGGCTTCCTGTTGCAGTGCAAGAATCTGCGCCGGATCGGGCGCATCACTTTCGATCTCGGGCAGGTCTTCCGGCTGGGCCAGAGGCCGCCGCCGCGCAAGGTCGATCCGGCGATTGCGGGCGATGCCGTAGATCCAGCCTGCGGCATCGGCGCGATGAGGGTCGAACTGTGCTGCCTTGTGCCAGACCGCCAGCATTACATCCTGCACCGCATCCTCGGCTGATCCGTCCCGCAGCCCGCCCTTCACCATCATCGCCTTCAGGCGCGGGGCGAAATGGTCGAACAATCGGCCAAAGGCGGCCCTGTCACGCTGATCGCGCACGGCGATCAGATCGCAGGTCTGGCTGGAAAGCGCCTGTATTACTGGCTCGTCCATTCCCTGCGCCCCCTGCGCGCAAAGCTGCTCCGCCAGATGCTCGGGCGGATTGTATCTGGCGCGGGGCCGTGGTCCGGCGGGCTCGATTGCGGTTTCCATGTGCAATATACGCCGAAGCCCATCAAATGGATCACCGCGCAGGGAAATTTTCTGCCGAAGTGATCCGTTCCGGGCGCGGCGGCGTAGGACAGGGACAAACCAAGTGGAGCCCTGATGCCCTTCGACCTTTCCAAAGGCGCCCCGAGGCGCATCGCTATTGTCGGAGGCGGCATTGCCGGTCTGGCCTCTGCCTGGGCCCTGTCCTCCTGCCACCATGTCACACTGTTTGAAAGTGAAAGCCGGCTGGGGGGCCATGCCCGCACAGTCGTGGCCGGACGCCGGGGCGACCAGCCGGTCGATACAGGCTTCATTGTGTTCAACCATGTGAACTATCCGCATCTGACCGCGCTGTTCCGTGACCTCGATATTCCTGTCGAGAAAAGCGACATGAGCTATGGCGTGTCGCTGAACGGCGGGCGGGTGGAATATGCACTGCGGTCGGGCAACACGCTGTTCGCGCAACGGCGCAACCTGATTGACCCGCGCTTCTACCGGATGATCCGCGACATCCTGCGCTTCAACAGCAGGGCAGAGGATCTGGTCGCCGCCGCGCCGGATCTGTCGATTGCGGAACTGATCGCGCAAATGGGGCTGGGACCGCGGTTCCGCGATCACTACCTTTTCCCCTTCTGCGGCGCCATCTGGTCTACACCCGACCGCGAGATCGGGGGCTTTCCCGCACAGGCGCTGCTACGGTTCATGCGCAATCACGGGCTGCTGTCGCGCACCGGACATCATCAGTGGTGGACCGTGGCGGGTGGCTCGACCGTTTATGTCGCTCGTCTTGCGACGGCGCTGCAAAAATCCGGGGTCAAACTGCGGCGCGGGGCCGAGGTCAGGGCTGTCACGCGCCACGCAGGAACCGTGACACTGCGCGCCAAGGGGGCGGAGCCAGAGGAATTCGATCATGTCATTCTGGCCGCACATGCGGATCAGGCGCTGTCCCTGCTGACCGATGCCTCTGCCGAAGAACGCGCGGCGCTGTCGGCCATCCGGTTTCAGCCGAACCGGGCCGTGCTGCATGCCGATCCATCCATCATGCCGAAACGCCGCCTGTGCTGGAGCTCGTGGGTCAGCCATGGTGACTCGACGGGGGTGGGCGTGACCTACTGGATGAACCGGCTTCAGAATATCCCCGAGGATGATCCGCTGTTTGTGACGCTGAACCCGGGGCAGGAGATTGATCCCCGGCTGATCCAGGACGAGACGGTCTTTCGCCATCCGGTATTCGATCAGGCGGCGCTGGAGGCGCAGACACAAATCGCGGCGATGCAAGGCCAGCGCAACACATGGTTTGCCGGAGCATGGCTGCGCAACGGCTTCCATGAAGACGGCTTTGCAAGTGCCATGCGGATCGCCCGGCGCCTCCGGCCGGAACAGGTGACGCCATGACACTGGCCGCACGGCTGGACGCGGGCGAGGTGCTGGGCCTGCGGGCAGTGATTACCCATGCCCGCCGCGCGCCGCCGCATCATGCGTTCCGCACCTCTGCCGACCATGTACTGCTGGCCCCCGAAACCTGTCGCCCACCCCGCCTGATGGGGCACAATTGCTTTAACCTGATTGCCTTTCACGATGCAGACCACGGCGGCAGACGCGGCGAAGGCTCCGGCGCGGGCTGGGCCTGGCAGCAATTTGCCGCCGCCGGGATAGACCGCGCGCCGGGCCGCGTGCTTGCCCTGCTGACGCAGCCCCGGTTTCTGGGATACTGGTTCGCTCCGGTCAGCTTCTGGCTGCTGATCGAGGGGGATGCGCTGATTGCCGCCATCGCCGAGGTCAACAATACCTTCGGGCAGCGGCATTCCTATCTGCTGATCCCGCCCGGCCAGGCGCCGATCACCGCCGCAACGCGGCTGTCCGCCCGCAAGATGTTTCATGTCTCGCCGTTTCAGGATCTGTCGGGGGACTATGAATTTGCTTTCGACCTGCACCCCGACCGCCTTGCCATCCGCATTGCGCGCAAGGACGGTGCGGACGGGATTGATACCGCCATGGGCGGCCCGCTGCGCCCGTTGACCTCGGGCGGCATCCTGCGCGCGGCGCTGCAACGCCCCGGCGGCGCACTGCGGGTGATTGTGCAGATCTACTGGCATGCCCTTCGCCTCAGGATCAAGGGCGCCACCTACCGCCGTCTTCCCACCCCGCCCGAACAGGAGATCACCTGATGACCACCATGACGCAGCGGGCACTCTCCGGCCGCTTCCTTGCGGCGCTGGAGCGGATAGAGCACGGGATTCTGACGCTCACCACGCCCGAGGGCACGCGCCACAGGTTTGGCCATGCTGGCCCCGAGGCTGAATTGCATATCCGTGACTGGCGCCTCCTGCACCGGCTGGCGCTGCGCGGCGATGTGGGGTTTGGCGAGGGCTGGATCGCCGGTGACTGGCGCAGCGACACGCTGGAAAGCGTGCTGACGCTCGCGCTGCGCAATCTTGACGCGCTGTCCGGACTGGGAACGCCGGGGCCGGTGCAGGCCATCCGCATGCGGCTGTCCGATCTGTTCCTGCGCCGCAACAGCCGCCGGGGTGCCGCGCGCAATATCCGCGCCCATTACGATGTCGGGAACGAGTTCTATCAGCTCTGGCTTGATCCCGGCATGACCTATTCCTCGGCCCTTTTCGGGCCCGGCGACGATCTGGAACAAGCGCAGGCCCGCAAGAACGGGCGCATCCTCTCCCGGCTGGGGAAAGGCGAGCGGCTGCTGGAAATCGGCTGCGGCTGGGGCGGCTTTGCCGAGGCCGCCGCCGAACGTGGCCACGCTGTCACCGCGATCACGCTGTCGCATCAGCAGAAGGGCTATGCAGATGCGCGCCTGGATGGTCGAGCGGAAGTGCGGCTTCAGGACTACCGCGATGTCGGGGGCAGGTTCGACAATATCGTTTCGATCGAGATGATCGAGGCGGTGGGCGAGGCCTACTGGCCTGCCTATTTCACCGCGCTGAAGAACAGGCTGGCACCGGGCGGGCGGATCGTTCTGCAAGCCATTACCGTGCCCGATGCCGAATTCTCGGTCTATCGGCGGCGGACGGATTTCATCCGCCAGCACGTCTTCCCCGGTGGCATGCTCCCCTGCGATACGGTGATCGGGCATCAGGCGGCAAAGGCCGGGCTGCGGGTGAAATCCAGCCATGCCTTCGGTCAGGATTATGCCCGCACCTGCCGGATCTGGTCTGAACGGATGATGCAGGAAAGCGCCCGCATCCGGCGGCTTGGCTATGACGATGCCTTCCTCCGCTGCTGGCAATTCTATCTGGAGGGCTGCGCCGCCACCTTCGCCAGCGGGCGCTGCGATGTCGTGCAGGTGGATCTGACCCACGCCGCAGAAGCGGCGTGAACCAGGAGGGCGCGCCCCCAGCCGTTACAGGCCAGACCCCCGCTCTGCACCGGAGGCAGACAGGGCAGCGCGACCATTGCGCAGATTGCGGGCCAGAACCGCCGTAACGAACAGCCCGGTCAGGATCAGCACGATGGTTGGCGCCGGGGCGGCGTCCAGCCAGAAAGACGCATAAACGCCGCCCGCACCGGCCAGCACCGCAACCGCCACCGAGGCCATCATCATGGTCACGAACCGGCGTGTCAGCAGGAAGGCAATGGCGCCCGGCGCGATCAGATAGGCCACGGAGAGGATGATCCCGACCGAGGACAGCATGGCAACGATGGTGGCGGACAGGATGGCCAGCAGCCCGTAATGCAGCGCCCCCACCCGCAACCCGATCATCCGCGCCTGCACGGGGTCAAAGCTCTGGGCCAGGAAGTCGCGCCACTTCACCCCGAGGATCAGCGCCACCCCGCCCGAGATCAGCCCGCTGGTCCACAGATCCTGTGCGCCAACGCCCAGCATGTTGCCGAACAGGATGTGGTCCAGATGCAGCGAGGTCTCGATCTGGGTGTAGATGACGATGCCCAGACCGAACATGCCGGAAAAAACCACGCCCATCACGGTATCCTGCTTGATGCGGGAATTGTCCTTGATGAAGCCGGTGCCAAGCGCGCAGACCAGACCGGCGAGAAACGCGCCGATCAGCAGCGGAATACCGGCCACATAGGCCAGGACAACGCCCGGCAGAACAGCGTGGCTGGTGGCATCGCCCATCAGCGACCAGCCCTTCAGCACCAGAAAACAGCTCAGCAACGCGGCCGCCGGAGCAATCAGCAGGATGATCAGCAGCGCATTCTGCATGAAGGGGAATTGGAACGGCAACAGCAGGTCGGCCATCACAGCGGCTCCTTCAGGGCAGCTTTCGCGCGGGCGCGGGCCGCCAGCATGCCATGTTTGGGGGCGAAGAAGAACGCGGCCAGAAGCAGCAGCGTCTGAAAGCAGACGATCACCGCCCCGGTCGCACCGTCGAGGAAATAGCTGAGATAGGCACCGAAGGCCGAAGTGACCGATCCGATGGCCACCGACAGCGCCAGCAGCCGGGGAAAGCGGTCGGTCAGCAGATAGGCGGTCGCGCCCGGGGTAACGACAAGCGCGATCACCAGAAACGCCCCCACCGTCTGCATGGCCGCCACGGTCGAGGCCGAAAGCAGGGTGAAGAAGACCAGCCGCAGCGCCGTGACATTCAGCCCGATGGAACGCGCATGCGCCTCGTCGAAGAAGACCGCCAGCAGATCCCGCCATTTCGCCAGCAGGATGATCAGTGACACACCCCCGATCAGCGCCAGTTGCAGCGTGTCCTCGGGTGTGATGGCGAGGATATTGCCCATGATGATGGTCTGGATCGAGACGGCCATCGGGTTCAGCGACACCATGAACAGCCCCAGCCCGAAGAAGGCTGTGAAGATCAGGCCGATCACCACATCCTCCTTCAAACCCGAACGGCTGCGCAGGAACAGCATCGCCAGTGCGGCAAGGCCGCCCGACAGGAAGGCGCCAAGGGCGAAGGGCAGGCCCAGCATATAGGCCCCGGCCACCCCCGGCACGACAGAATGGGACAGCGCATCCCCGATCAGCGACCAGCCTTTCAGCATCAGATAGGCCGAAAGAAAGGCACAGACTGCGCCGACCAGCGCCGACACCCAGATCGCATTGGTCATGTAGCCATACTGAAAGGGCTCGAACCAGTTCATTGCCGGCCCTTCAGGGTGCGGGCCCGGTCATCATAAACCACCAGCGGCCGTTCGTCGTCGGAATAGACTTCCAGACGGCGCGGGTCGGCATCGTCATGCAGCCGTGGCCCCTCCAGCAGAAAGTGCCGCAGCACGCCGCCGAAGGTTTCGCGCAGCCGGTCCGGCGTAAAGACCTCCTCGGTCGGGCCATGTGCCAGAACCGTGCCCTTCACCAGCACCACCCGGTCGCAGAATTCGGGCACCGAGCCGAGGTTATGCGTCGCCACCAGCATCACCCGCCCTTCGGCCCGCATCTCGCGCAGCAGCGTAATGATCTGTTCCTCGGTCGTCACATCCACGCCGGTGAAAGGTTCGTCCAGCAGGATCACCTGCGCATTCTGGGCCAGTGCGCGGGCCAGAAAGACGCGCTTCTTCTGGCCCCCCGACAGCTCGCCGATCTGGCGGTGCCGGTATTCAACCATATTGACCCGTTGCAGCGCCGCTGTCGTGGCCGCATGATCCGCCGCGCGCGGGCGGCGCAGAAAGCCCATATGGCCATAGCGCCCCATCATCACCACGTCCTCGACCAACACCGGGAAGGTCCAGTCGATTTCCTCGGATTGCGGGACATAGGCGACGGCCTGTTTCTTCATCATGGCCTGCACCGGCTGGCCCAGAATCTCGATCTTTCCGGCGGAAACGGGGATGAACCCCATCAGCGCCTTGAACATCGTGGATTTGCCCGCACCGTTCACCCCCACCAGCGCCGCGATACTGCCGCGTGGGATGGCGAAACTGGCATCCCGCAACGCGGTATGACCGTTGCGATAGGTAACCGTCAGGCCGCTGGCGCGGATGCCGTCGCTCATGGCTGAAGGCCCGTCACGATGGTTTCCGAGGTGACGCGCAGCAGGTCAAGATAGGTCGGCACCGGCCCGTCCGGTTCGGAGAGGCTGTCGACATACAGCGCTCCGCCATAGGCGGCGCCGGTCTCGCGTGCGACCTGCCGCGCGGGCTTGTCCGATACGGTGCTTTCGGAAAAGACCACCGGGATGCTTTCGGCCCGCACGGTGTCGATCACCGACCGCACCTGTTGCGGCGTGCCCTGCGCATCGGCATTGATCGGCCAGAGGTAGACCTCCTGCAATCCGAAATCCCGCGCGAGGTAGGAAAATGCGCCCTCCGAGGTCACCAGCCAGCGGCGCCCTTCCGGCAGGGCCCGCGCTGCCTCGCGCAGCGGGCCGATGACCGCAGCCACCTGCCGTTTGTAGGCATCGGCATTTGCGGCATAGACGGCAGCATTGTCCGGGTCTGCGACACTGAGCGCATCCCGAATGTTGTCGATGTAGATTTCGGCCGAGTCGAGCGCCATCCAGGCATGCGGATTGGGCTTGCCTGCATAATCTCCACCCGCAATCGCGATAGGCGCGATCCCGTCCGAAACGGTCGCGGCGGGTACATCGCGCAGATTCACGAAAAATTTCTCGAACCAGCGTTCAAGGTTCAGCCCGTTCCACAGGATCAGATCCGCCCCCTGCGCCTTCACCAGATCACGCGGCGTCGGCTCGTAACCGTGAATCTCGGCACCGGGGCGGGTGATCGAAACCACCTCGGCCGCATCACCGGCCACATTCTGCGCCATATCGGCAATGATGGTGAAGGTGGTCACGACCTTCAGCCGCTCCTGCGCGGCGGCCGCGGCCGCTGTCAGGCCGGTCAGGGCAAGGCCTGTGGCCATACTCAAAATTGCTCGTCTGCAGATCATCGGATTCTCCCTGTCGCCCCACATGCATTTAGGAATGATTTGCAACTGTCAAGCCAGATGCGAGTCATTTGCATCTGAGACTTGCATCCGCACGGGAAAATGCGCGAAGAGAAAGTATGACCGACCACGACCACAGAACCGAAAAGCTGACAGACGCGCTGCGTCAGGCAGGCGTGCGCATCACCCGCCAGCGGGCGGCGCTGCTGTCGGTGCTTGCCGATGCCGAAGACCACCCCGAAGCCACCGAGCTTCACCGCCGCGCCGAAGAAGTGGTGCCGGGCATTTCCCTCTCGACCGTCTATCGCACCCTGACCGAGCTGGAGATGCAGGGTGTGATCCTGCGCCATCAGTTCGAAGGCACGCCCGCACGCTTTGAACATACCGAAACGCATCACCACGACCATATGATCGACGTGGAAACCGGCGAGGTGGTGGAATTTGCGAACGAACGGATCGAGCGGCTTCAGGCCGAGATCGCCGATGCGATGGGCTACGAAATCGTCCATCACCGGCTGGAGCTTTATGTCCGCAAAAAGCGAAGCCCAGCCCCGCAGGGGTAAGGGCGCGGAAATCCGCGATTACGGCGCGGCCCTTTGCAGCTTCCCCCGATGATCCGGCCATTTCCCTTGCCGCCGCAAGCTGGCAGACTGATCCAATGACCCGCCGCCTGCCTCTTCTGGAAAGCCCGGTGAAGCTTGCTGCCCTTGGCGTCGGGCTTGGCCTTGCCCTGCTGACGGGCCTTGGCCTCTGGCAACACCGGACGCTGACCACGGAACTTGCGCAGCAAACCGCTGTGCTGCACCGTCTGGCCTCGCAGCGGGCCGATCAGCATGACGCGCATCTGACCGCACTTTCTGCCATTGCAGTGGCCAGCGACGAACCGGATCAACGGCTGTTTCTGGAGGTGGCGGCAACGATCACCCGCTTTTATCCGCGCATCAGCGCCGTCACGCTGGTGCCGCTGATCGCGGAAGGCCGCACGGTCGGTGCCGCGATAAACCCGACCCTTGCCGCGAATATCCGGGCGGCTGCACTGGCGTCCGGGGGCGGGATCGCGCTGCTGCCTGATCCGGGGCGGGAGGGCCACTACATCATGGTCAAGCGTAGCCCCAATTCCGCTGCCGCGCGCTATGGGCTCAGCCTGTCCATCGACGCCGCCGGTCTGCTGGACGAGGCCGGGGATTACTGGCGCCAGCCCAGCGTGGGCGTGACCCTGTCACTGCCCGATGGCACCCCGCTACTTCACCATGGTGCGTCCGGCGCGGCGCACGAAACCCGGACCCTTGGCAGCGTCTCGCAGCCTCTGGTGCTGGAAACCACCCGCAGCGTCACCCCTTCCGATCTGTTTCCGCCGTTACGCACCGGCCTGATCCTGCTGGTCGCCATGCTTCTGGCCGGGGCGGCGCTGGCTCTTCTGCGTCAACGGCAACGCGCACGGCAGGCCCTGGAACAGGCGCGGCTCAGCGCACTCGACTCGCGGCTGGCCCATGCGGCACGGGTGAACGCATTGGGCGAGCTGGCCAGCGGACTGACGCACGAGCTGACGCAGCCGCTGACCGCCATTCTGGCGCAGGCACAGGCCGGGCGGCGCTTGCTCGCGCGCGACGACCGGGACCGGCTTGCCCCCGTGCTGGAAGATACCGTGACGCAGGCCCGTCGCGCCTCGGCCATACTGGAACGCTTTCGCAACTGGTCGCGGCCGCAAGCTGCGCCGGTGCAAGCTTTCGAGCTGCGTGAGGCGCTGAACAATGTCGCAGCCCTGCTGGCGCCGCAGGCGGCGGCGCAGGGGGTGAGACTGACCTTCGATCTGCCCGCCGAGGCGGTTCGCGTCCGTGCCGATCCGATCGAGATGGAGCAGGTTTGCTTCAACCTGCTGAGGAATGCGCTGGAAGCATTGCAAGACCGGCCCGACGGGCAGATCCGTGTCACCTTGCGGGCCGGGGCCGGCCGTGCGGAACTTACGGTGCGCGACACCGGCCCCGGCATCGCGCCCGATCTGCGGCCCCGGCTGTTCACGCCCTTCACCACCACCCGCCCGGAAGGCACCGGGCTGGGCCTCGCGCTCAGCCAGCGGCTGATCGAACGCGCCGGGGGCGAAATCGGGCTGGAAGACAGCGCCGAAGGTGCCAGCTTTCGCATCACCCTGCCGCTGGAGGGCGCCGCATGACCCGCCCTGTCTATCTGGTCGATGATGATGCGGCGGTGCGTCAGGCGCTGACGCTGCTGTTGTCGACGGTCGATATTCCCGTGACTGGATTTGCCGATCCGCAAGCCTTTCTGGCCCGCCTGCCGCAGCTGACGCCCGGCTGCCTGATCCTGGATATCCGCATGCCGGTGATTTCCGGCCTGAAGTTGCAGGAACGTCTGGCGGAACTTGCAGTCGACTGGCCCACCATCGTGATGTCCGGTCATGGTGATATCGAGGCCTGCCGCCGCGCCTTTCGCAACGGGGCCATCGACTTCCTGTCAAAGCCCGTAGACGAACAGGATCTGATCGACGCGATCCAGAAGGCGCAGGGCATTCTGGACCGCCAACTGGACCGTCGGGCCGAACTCGCGGAAACGCTCGCTCTGCTGGCAGCCCTGACCCCGCGCGAGGCGGAGGTGCTGGAGCGCATCGCAGCAGGTTTCACCACGCGCCAGATCGCCGGGGGGCTGGGCCTGTCCCCCCGCACGGTGGAAAGCCATCGCGCCTCCATCGCAGCCAAGCTCGGGACAATCTCGCAGGCAGAGATGACGCGGCTCTGGCTGGAAGGCCGCGCCACTCCGTAGTTCTACGGAGCCAGCGAGCAAGGCCTACGAATACCGGCCCCGGCGTCGCGGGTTTAGGTTTCTGTCATCACCCATGACAGGAGATACCGATGATCCGCATTCCCGTTCTGGCCGCTGTCCTGCTGGCGCCCTTTGCCGCCACCGCGCAGGATCTGCCGACCGCACCCTATCTGCCGCTGGACATGGCGGTGAAAGCCGCCGATGCCGCCGTACAGGCCTGCGCCGCAGAAGGGCACAAGGTCAGCGTGGCCATCGTGGCCCGCGACGGTGCCACCAAGGTAATGCTGAAGGCCGATGGCTCTGGCCCGCATACAGGCAGCAGCGCCACCGGCAAGGCCTTCACTGCGGCGGCAATGGGCCGCGATACCGCCGGTCTGGCCGAGTTCATCGCCGGAAAACCTGCCAATGATGGTCTGCGCGATATGGATGCGCGGATGGTCATTCAGGCGGGCGGCCTGCCGATCCGCATGGGCGAGGCCCTGGTGGGCGGCATCGGTGTCGGCGGCGCGCCCTCGGGCGACATCGACGCGGCTTGCGCGGTGACGGGCCTGAGCGCCATCGGCGCCATGCAGTAAGCACAATGGCTGCCCTGCCGGACACCCCGGCAGGGCAGGGTCACAATGGCACAAGCGACAGGGCAGCGGTTTCGGCAAACCGATCACAGAGCGCGGTGATGTCGGCGCGGTCCTGCATCAGGCAGGCGGCGGTTGACAGCGCATCGGCCAGCGCCGCCGAAGGCGCGGCGATGGTCACCGCGCGCCAGACCGGCCGCGCGGGGTTGCCCGTCACCGGGTCAAGGATATGGCCCCGCATCCCTGCCGCATCGAAAGTCGTGCCCAGCGTGCCAGAGGTCGCCAGTGCCCGGTCGCGCAACGGCACGGTTCTGCCGTCCTGCAACTGCACCGGCCAGTCACCGCCGCGCGGATCGCCGCCGAGCGCACGCATCTCGCCCGTGTCGATCAGGATGTCGCCCAGCCCCTCTGCCCGCAGCAGATCCGTCACCCGGTCAGCGATATAGCCCTGTGCGATACCGTTCAGTGTCAGCGCCATGCCGGGGTCGATCCGGACCTGCCCCGCCTCGATCCGCAGCCGGTACCAGCCGGTCCGGGCGCGGGCGGCGGCCAGTTCGCCGACATCAGGAACCCGACCCCGGCTCGCCGTTTCGGCCTGCAAGGACCAGATCGGTTGCACTGTCGGATCGAAGCGGCCCCCGCTTGCCGCATGCACCCGTCCCGCCAGCGTCAGGCACTCCAGCAGGTCGAATGGCGGTGCCTCCAGCACACCCGCCACATTCAGCCGCATCAGCGCCGATGACGGGCGGTACAAGCTGAACACATCCTCCAGCCGGGCAATCTCGGCCATGGCGCGGGCGGCAATCGCAGGGGCTTCGGGATGCGCCAGCCGCAGCGTCACCTGCGCGCCGAGTGCCTGCCCGGTGGCGATATGCAAGGGCGGCGCGGCGCAGGCGGCTGCGGGCAGCGCCATCACGGCGGAAATGGCAAGAAAGCGGCGACGGGTCAGCATCGGATCAACCTCCGGTCTGGGGGGACAGGTCTTGCAGGCGGCGCTGCCAGTCGGCGTCTTCTGCGGTATCGGGGGCGGCAAGGGTCACAAGCGCATCGGGGATCGCCTGCAAGGACATGACCTGCCCGCCATGGCGCGCGGCAAAGGCGCGGGCGGCGGCGATATCGGAAAAGGGCACGAATTCCGGTGCCCCCATGCCGCCTTCAATTTCGGCTCCGACAACGTAATGCGCCGTCCGCGCGTCGATCCAGTTGGTCGCGCCGGGGGTTTCCCATGTGGCGCCGGGCGCGGCCATATCATTGACCCAGACCGCCAGCACGCGGTGGCTTTGTTCCGGCGCGCGCAGATAGGCGACCAGATCGCGAACCTGGCTGAAGAACAGCGGTGCGCCGGGCAGCCCCTCCAGATGGGCCTGCGCCTTGGGGCCCGGATGCTCCAGCAGGTTCATCTGGCAGTAGTAGCCCACCGCATCGGGGGTCAGCGCCACCGGATCGGTGACTTGCGCGGCCTGTTCCTGACAGGCGGCCAGCAGCAGCATGAGGAACAGGCGTTTCATGGCGTCACCCTGCGAAACCCGAGCACGGCAAGCGCCAGCGCCAGCATTGGCCACAGCAGCACAGAGGCCAGTGACTGCCACGGCGGGATGGTTGCGGACGCACCCGCCACGCCCGCCGCCGCAGCCGTCGCCTCGGATGCCGCGAGGTTGTAGAGCCGGAACGCATCGGCCGGGTTCGCCAGCAAGGCCAGCGGAAAGGCATTGAGCGTGAACCACCCGCCATTGTCGGCCACCACTGCGGCCAGCAGGCCAAGGTCATAAAGAACCACCAACCCGAGCCACAGCCCGATTGCCAGCCCGGCCGCCCCCGAGGGCCGCCGTGACAGGGACGACAGCGCATAGCCCGCGCTGATGAAGGTCGCGCCCAGCAGAACCGAGGTACAGAACAATCGGACCAGCGCAGGCAGCCCGGCAACCGCCCCCGGATCGGACGAGAGCGCCGCAACAGCGGCCAGCCCGTAGCCCGTGCCGCAAGCCAGGGCCAGTACCGCCAGATGCGCCAGCATCTTGCCCACCAGCACCTCGGTCCGCGCGACCGGATAGGTCAGCAGCAGGGGCAATGTGCCGCGCTCCGCCTCGCCCGCGATGGCATCAAAGCTCATCAGCAGCGCCAGAAGCGGCACAAGATAGACACCCAGCGAGGTGAGGGAGGCCACGATGACTGACAGCCGGTCCACCCCCAGCCCTCCGGTAGGCGCCGATCCGGCGGCGACCAGCACCAGCGAGAACAGGCCCATCAGCGCAACGGCAATGGAAACCCAGCGATTGCGCAGCGAGATGCGGAACTCGCAGGCGGCGGTGGCAAGAATGCGTCGGATCATTGCCCGGCCCTCTGGCTGAAATGGCTGTAGATGTCTTCAAGGCTGGGGGGCAGCACCTCCAGATCGGCAACCGCATCGCCCATCGCGGTGATCCGCGCCAACAGCGCCAGCTTCTCGTCCTGCGCACAGGTCAGATGCAGCGCACCGCCCACTGCCACCGCGCCCGGCAGATCCAGTTCTGCGCCCGCGCGCGGCGTCACATGCAGCGCGACGGGCAGCGCTGCCTGCCGCCGCAGATCGGCCAGCGGGCCTTCGGCCACGAGCCGCCCTTTCGAGAGGATCAGGATACGATCCGTCCGCGCCTCCACCTCGGTCAGCGCATGCGAGGAGAGCAGGATCGAAGCCCCGCGCGCCGCCAGCCCGTCCAGCAGCGCATAGAAATCGCGCCGCGACACCGGATCAAGGCCCGAAGTCGGTTCGTCCAGCACCAGAAGGCGCGGGCTGCCGATCAACGCCTGCGCAAGGCCGACACGCTGCCGCATCCCCTTGGAATAGGTGCCGATCCGCCGTCGCGCGGCTGCGCCCAGCCCCACCTGCTCCAGCAGTGGCAGTGCTGACGTTGCAGGCTCACCGCGCAGCGCGAGGTAGTGGCGCATCTGTTCCAGCCCGGTCAACGCCGGGTGGAAGGCCGCGTTTTCCGGCAGATAGGCCACCTGCGCCCGTGCCGCAGCCGACCCCGGCGCGGCGCCGCAGACCGTAACCTGCCCCGCCGTTTGCGGGATCAGCCCGAGGATGATCTTCATCATCGTCGACTTGCCCGCACCATTATGGCCCAGCAGCGCGACACGCTCGCCCGGCGCGACGGAAAGCGTCACGTCCGACAGGGCCGTCACCCCCGCGAATTGCTTAGTGAGACCCGAGATCGTCAGGGTTGAAGTCATCGAATTTGCCTTTCGCCCAACGGCCGGCCACTTCGGCCTCCATCGCGGCGATGTCTGCGGATACGGGAAGGGAGAGCGGCGCCATCAGCGGCGCACTGTCCACCACGCCACCGGGCAGCGTGGCAGGGAAGTTGGATTGCGACCAGCGGATCAGCTGCACCGATGGCGCGCCGGTCAGCAGCCGGGCCGCGGGCTGCGACCAGAGGATATGGTCCATCAGATCGTTCGGGCGGAACACTGAATCAGCGATGCCATCACCATTCAGGTCGAAGGCCGGATGATCCGACCAGTAATTGCCGCGCCCCTTGAAGCTCCATTCCAGAAGCCGGGTGCCGACATATTTCACCTGCTCGGCATTGCCGATGAAGGCATTCCCGGTCAGCACATTACGTTCCGATCCGGCGGTGAAGTGGATGCCGATGCCGCAGCCCTCGAACCTGTTGTCCCAGATCAGGTTCTTGTGGGCATTGTAGATGAACAGGCATTTCTTCGTGCCGCCCCGCACCAGATTGCCCGAGACATCGGCGCTGTTGGCGAAGTTCAGCATCACGCCATGCTCGCGGTCGCCGAAGCTGCGGTTGCCCTGCACCTTCACCCGGTCGGAGAACATGATGGCAAAGCCAAGATGGTTGCCGATGCTGATGTTGTCCGACACCTCGCTGTCATGGGTATACATGTAATGGACGGCGAAGCGCAGGTCGCGAAACAGGTTGCCGCGATACAGCCCCTTGCGCGAGGTGTTGGAGAAGATGCCGTCGCGTCCCCAGCGCACGGAATTGTCGGTGACGACCGTGCCGGGGCTGTTCCAGATGTAGATACCGTTGCCCCGGTCATTCATGCGGGGGTTCCGGCGGCCCTCGATCACATTGCCGGTGACCTGTGCATCGCGCCCGCCATGCACGTCGATCCCGTGCATGTTGTCCTGCAGCAGCAGACCCGAGATGCGGGCGCGGTCGGCGCCCTTGAGGATCTTCACCCCTGAGTCCAGATCGGCATTGGCATTGCCCGATCCGGTGACGCTGAACCCTTCCAGCGTCACATCAGGCGCGGCGATGGTGATGACGGTGCCCTGTCCCAGCCCGTCAACCCGCGCCCCGCGCGGGCCGCGCAGGGTCAGCGGGCGGTCGATGCGGACGGGACCAGGGTAGTCCCCCTCCTGCAACAGCAGCACATCGCCGGGGGCTGCCCCGGCGATGGCGGCGGCCAGCCCCGTCCCCGGCGCCACGGCGCGCTGGTCCGCCAAAGCGGGCAGTGCCAGAAGGCACAGGGCAAGGGCCAGCCGGAGGGTCATTTCGGCTCCACGAACATGCGACCGCGCATTTCCATGTGCAGCGCGTGGCAGAACCACTGGCAGTAATACCAGTAAACCCCCGGATTGGCCGCGACGAAGGTCACCGACGAAGTCTGCTGCGGCCCGATCTCCATGGCGACGCCGTGATTGCCCATGGTGAAGCCGTGGGTCAGATCGTCGATGTCATCGAGGTTGGTAATGGTCACCGTGACCTCGTCGCCCTGCTTGACGGTGAACTCTTCCAACGCGAACTGCGGCGCCTGGCTGGACATGTAGACCCGCACCTTGTTGCCGTCGCGGATCACCTGATCCTGCCAGCCGTCAAGATCCACGCCATCGGCCTCGGCCTGCCTGCGGGTTTCTGCCCACATCGGATCATTGCGATCCCAGACTGATTTGATGTTGGTCATCTTGCTGGCATGAACCGCAATCGCATCATGGGGTTCGGCGAAGGTGGGACCGTCATGCACCACCACCATCCTGTCGCCCGAAATGTCGATCAGCTGGTCATTCTCGGGCTTCAGCGGACCGACGTTCAGGAAGCGGTCTTTCGAGAACTTGCAGAGACAGACCATCCATTTTCCGTCGGCCTCCAGCGTTTCGCCCATCGAGGTCTTCAGGTGGCCGGGCTGATACTGCACATCCACCTTGTCGAGGATCGGATCGACCTTCTCGCCCTTGTAGGCGGCAATCGCCTTGTCGATGTTCCACTTCACCACCTGGCTGTCGAGGAACAGCGAGGTAAAGACGTTACCCTGCCCGTCAAAGGCGTTGTGCAGCGGACCAAGACCCAGTTCGGGCTCGGCCACCACACAGGAGCGCGGTTCGGCCCCGGCAAACACCGCATCCAGCAGTGTCACGTCGATCACCGTAACGGTGGGCGACAGCTTGCCACCGATGCAGAGGTGGCGCTTGTCGGGCGCCATGTTGCAGCCATGCGGGTTGTTGGCGACCGGGATATACCGGGTGAACTGGCTGTTCGCCTCTTTCCGGCCATCCAGAACCTTGACGCCGTTCACCTCCTGATACTGCCCGGCCGCGATGGCCTTCTCGATCTCGGCGAGGTTGAAGACGACCACATGGTCCATCTCGCTGGCCGTCATATCGGCCAGATTCATGCCCATTTCACTGTTGTAGCTCGTCGAGAAGGCCCATTTGCCCTCGTAGTCGGCATCGCAGTTGTCAAGGTTGCCCGACACCATCACCTGCCATGCGACATCCCACTTGTCGGCATCCACAGCGGTGAAAATGTTCACATAAGTGCTGACATCCTTCATGGTGGAACCGTCGTTCACCAGCGGCGCTTCATCCTCGCCGTTGCAGAAGACATAGTTGGAACGCGGCCATTTCTGCGGACGCATGCCGTGAATGCCCTTGGCATTCGGGATTTCCAGAATGGCGTCGCATTTCATCACATCGCCACGCACCCGCGCCACACGGGTATTGGCCTTGTCGTTCATATAGAGGTAGCGGCCGTCATACTTGCCCTCGGTATAGGACATGTGGACATGGTGCAGGTCGCCATTGTCGTGGATCTTCTTGCCATTTGCCTCCAGCAATTTCCTTGTGCTGTCGCTCATCGTACGCTGGTGGATGCGGAGGGATTCATTCGTCTGGCCCCAGCCGGTTGCGGAGCAGCGGTTGAACACCGGCACGCGCATCAGTTCGCGCATCGAGGGGATGCCCAGAATGCGCATCTCGCCGGTCTGGCCCGAAGACCAGAAGCCATAGTATTCATCAAGCTGCCCCGGCGCGACCTCGATGCCCGCGGCGCGGGCGGCGCTTGTCGCGGCCATGGTGGCAAGGCCCGAGGCACCGGCGCCAAGCGCCAGCCGTCCACCAAGGGTGCTGGCAAGGGCGGCCCCGCCTGCGGTGGCGCCCAGAAGGGAACGGCGGCTCAGGCCGGATTTCGGTTCGGTGGTCATGGGGTCACTCCTTCAGAGGCGACGGGTTTTGCGTTGGGATGCCCGGCGGGTGGCGTGCCAATCGCCTCGCGCCGCTTCATCTTTTTGATGACCACCGGGCAGATGGTTTTTGACTGGTACAGAACCTGGCAATGCAGGCAGTTCACACATTCATTGGGGTTGATTTCCCCTGTCGGATGAATAGCTTGCACCGGGCACTGGTTCGCGCAGCTCTGACAGGGGCTGCCGCATTCCTTGTAGCGTTTCAGCCAGTCGAACATGCGGATGCGCGCGGGGATCGCCAGCGCCGCCCCCAGCGGGCAGAGATAGCGGCAATAGAACCGCTCCACGAACAGCCCGGCCATCAGCAACGCCGCCGCATAGGCGACGAAGGGCCAGGCGCGGATGAATTTCAGGATGATCGCGGTCTTGAACGGCTCTACCTCTGCCAGATGCTCAGCCTGTTCGATGGACATGAGGCTGACCCCGAACAGGCCGAGGAAGATCATGTATTTCACCGGCCAGAGCCGTTCATGCAGGCCCCAGGGCAGTGTCCATTGCGGCACATGGAGCGCCCGCGCGATGCGGTTGGTGATTTCCTGAAGCGCGCCGAAGGGGCAAAGCCAGCCGCAATAGGCCCCGCGCCCCCAGAACAGCAGCGCCGCCGCTACGGCGAACCACAAGATGAAGGTCAGCGGGTCCAGGAGGAACGCCTGCCAGGAAAACCCGTTCACCAGCGCGCCGAACAGCGCCATCAGGTTCACGACCGACAGTTGCGCATTGGCGATCCAGCCCAGCCAGACCAGCGTGACGGTCAGAAAGCCCATGCGGAACCAGAAGAAAAGCCGCGCATTACGGGCCGCGAAGGTCTGGAAGAAGAACACCCCGGTCAGCACCAGCAGCATCCCGCCAAGCGCGATGATGTCGGCCTTCGAGCCGCGCCAGATCTTCTTCCACAGATCGGCCTGCGCGCTGCCTTCCTCCTGCGTAGCCATCGCTTCGGCAGGGGCCGGGACGGGCGTTACCTTGCGCAGATAGGCGGCGGGCAACTGGTAGCCCAGATCAAAGGTGGTAAATGCCTTTTCGATCGGCCCGATCTCGCGCTGCACGAGCAACTGGATGCGGAAGGGTTTCGCCGGATCAAAGCCGCTGTCGGCGGGAATGCGGAACAGGTCTTTCTCGGTGAAATCCGGCGCATCGGCAGGGGCGAGGCTGACAAGCCTGCGGTGCATCCGGTCGCGGAAGCGCACCGAGACATCGTCCTGAATCAGCACGATGCGGTCAAAGATGCCGCCGCGCACATAGCCAGACCCCTTGAAGCTGTAGAGGCCGCGCCCCGCCAGCATCAGCGCATGATCGCCCGGTTGCAGCCAGCCTTGCAGATTGGCGTATTCCGCCTCGCCCAGCAGCGCGCGGCCGATCCCCGGCACGGACACCAGCGCCGCCTGCATCTCGATATAGCGGGTGTCAGGCGCATCCTTCAGCGCGCGTTCGCCCGCCCGCTTGTCCTCCAGCGCGGCGAAAGCCTCGTTCACCTGCGCCACATCCAGCGACAGGCGGCGCAGCGTGCCATCGCCTTCCATCGTGGTCCAGTCGGCAGGGGCGGCGGCATCGGGATCGACCTGCAACACCGGCCCCTGCGCAGGGGCCTCGGGGTGAAGACCGCCAAGCCTCAGGGCCCGCGCCACCTTCAGCCCCGACCGCACGATGGAATCGTCGATCACCATGACCGTGACCGTGGCGCCGGAAATGATGTCGACATCATGTCCGGTGCCGCCGGCATTGACCTCGGCCACCAGATCCAGCCCGACATAGCCCGCGACCATCGCCTTGATTTTCGCATCGGGAATGCCGATCAGCACGATGGGTTCGGAATGCTTGACCAGCGCGACCCCCAGAATGCGCGCCTGCGGGTCCAGCGCGACAAGCGTGTGGATCGGCTTGCCGGAATAGCCGGTGGTGCCGACAAAATCGCTGGTCGCGAAAGCCCAGCCGATGGTTTCGCCGCCCCTGAGGACGGGAACAACCGGCAGGTCGTCGCGCATCGGGCCATAGCCATCGGCCTGTGGCACCAGTTCAGCGGCGGGCAACTTGGCCAGGAGGCCGGGCAAAAGCGGCTCGGCCAGTGCGAGCCGTGGCAGCAGCAGCGCAAGGCAGACAAGGATCAGGCGGACAAGCAGAATCATCGGGCAACCTCGTTCAGGTGCCCGGTTTCTGCCCCGGCGCTGCGCAAGAGGACTTGACCAAACTCAAGACCCGTGGCGAAACGTCGGGGCTGCGGCAGGCCGCTGCGCCGGCGATGGCGTATGTGCGATGCCAGCGGTGGACCGCGCGGCATCGGGCGAAGGTGCTGGCGCCGCACGGCGGTCACACCGGACAACACCCTGCCCAGCCGGACAAAGCCGACCGGCGCGGGGCGAACGACGACAGCAGGTTCGGGCAGAAACGTCAGGACTGGCAGGCACTTCACACAATCGCAGCAACGCTTGCCGTCAACGGGGTTGCCTTGCGCATCCAGCAGGATTGTAGAGGCCCCGCCTTCTCCGCAGATCACCATTTCGGTGACGCCGCCAAGGGCCGCATCACCGCGCAGCGCGCCTGACAGCACGAAGGCCAGCGTCAGCGAAAGGCAGAGAAGGGCTTGGAAAAGGCGGCGCATGCGGCAGGTCTAGGTCCGCAGGGCCGCCACAGCCTTGACCATAGTCAAGACAGCCGAGTCAGAGCGTTGCCGCTGGCCGGGCGCCCGGCGCGGCGGACAGAAAGCCATTGCAGAAACTCTGTCCCGGCATCAGGCGGGCAAGGTCGCCAAGCGACAGAGGGCGACCGCCTGCGAGCGCCGACGCCCACAGATGCACCACTCCGGCGAAATCCCCGGCATGCGGCGACAGCCGCAGCGCCGCCACCCCGGCGGCTTGCAGCGCCTCCAGATGGCTGGCCGCCGTGGTGATCGCCCGCCCCAGCGTCTGCACACCATTCACGGTCAGGAAGGGCTGGCCGTCCAGCGTGTCGATATCGCGACCGTCCGGGTCATCGCCGCAGACAAACTGGCAACTGTCCTTGGCGCGGTCATGCAGCCGCGCGTGATAGCACCGGCCCGAGATCGCCAGCGGCACACGACCATGCCCCCAGACCTCGACCGCGACGCCAGCCGAACGGCCAGCCGCAGCCAGACGCGCGACCGAGGGCAAGGGCAGCTCCGGCGGCAGGCAGATGCGGGTGGCGCCCCATCGTGCCAGCCAGTCCAGCGTGCCCTCGTTGTAGACATTGACCACCGGGCCAACCCAGAAGGCCGCACCTTGCGGCAGGTGGCGCAGCACACTCAGGTCATTCACCTCGACCGGCAGCCCGGCTTCTGCCAGTTCGGCGGTCTGGCGCCTTTCACGCGGCAGCGTAATCAGCGCAAGACTGGCAAGTGCCACCTCCTTGCCCGCCTCCTGCAAGCAATCGACAGCAGCGGGGATTTCGTGCTGCCAGAACGGCAGACGCTTTGAACAGACCCATTCCCCGACCGAAACCCGCGTGGCGGGCGTCCTGGCGAGAGTTGTATAGAAGGCGCGCACGGTTTCGGCGGGCCAGAAGAACGGGATGGCGCCGATCGTCAGGTCCAAGGGCTTACCTCCATGTCTTCGCATAGGCACCTGTCGTGGCGGCCTGTCCTTCGGTCAGGCCGGCCAACAGGCTGTCCGGCATCGGCGCCCCGCTGGCCGCCGCATCCACTGCCGCGCGGAAGGTGCGGACAACCTGCGCCACATAGGCGCGGCTGCGCTGCCGCCCCTCGATCTTCAGCGCACGAACACCGGCTCGCGCCAGCGCGGGGATCAGACGGGTGGCATCCAGACTTGCGGGATCTTCAAAGATGTGGCCGGTCTGCCCCCCTCCCCTGCCGTCAGGCGCGCTGAAACAGCCCTTGCACAGCGTCGGATAGGGCACCGGCGCCTCTTTGGCGGTCCGGTGGATCAGATAGCCGCCCAGCCGCGCCTCGTTCCGGCCAGCGACATCGGCATAGGCCACATGGCTGGCCGGAGAGCAGACCCCGTTCATGTTCGGCGACAGCCCCGTCGCCCAGGACGACAGCGAACAGCGCCCTTCGGCCATGACGCAAAGCCCGCCGAAGACGAATACCTCGGTCTCCACAGTCACTTCGCGGGTGATGGCGGCAATTTCGGCCACGGTCAGCACGCGGGGCAACACGACACGCCTCACACCAAAAGCCTCGGCATAAAGGTTGATCGCGTCGGGATTGGCGGCAGCCGCCTGCACCGAAAGATGCAGCCGCAGACCGGGATGATGCTCGACGGCATGTGCCAGAAGACCAGGATCGGCAAGGATCACCGCATCCGCGCCCGCCGCCGCCGCGTCGGCCACCGCACGGTGCCAGAGCGTCTGTTCCCCCGCGCGGGGAAAGGTGTTGATCGCCACCAGAACCTTCGCATGACGCGCATGGGCGAAGGCCATGCCTGCGGCCAGTTCGGCGCGGCTGAAATTCAGGCCGGGAAAGTTGCGGGCATTCGTCTCGTCGGCAAAGCCACAGTAGACGGCATGGGCCCCCGCCTCTACAGCCGCCCGCAGAGCAGCGGGAGTACCCGCCGGACAGACCAGCTCCATCATCGCATTCCTCCGGTATGACGGGTCAGCATCAGACCTGACCGCCGTGCCAGCAGGGCCGCGCCCCGCCGCAGGATCGGTGCCAGCGGGCCGCCCTCGGCCGCCAGTTCGTCGGTCAGATCCAGTTCGGCATCATCCAGCGCATTACGGATGGCCAGCACCGCCGCAGTATCGCCCGAGATTTCCAGCGCGCCCGAGAAGAACAGCGCATCGCCGTCCGCCCCGCCATGCAGCATGTCCAGAAAAGCTGCCAGCCGCCCCCGGATCACCGCATCGCAGGCCACATCGCGTCGCACGGCGGTCAGGCGCAGGGCGGCAGGCTCCATCAGCAGCGGAAAGGGTGCGTCGGTGACGTCGATCAGAATGCGGGCGCCTGCCTTGTCACCCAGACGGCGCAGGATCGCCGGATGGCGGCGCGCCATGCCGCGCATCAGGCGGGTCAGGATCAGGTTCAGCGGGCCGGGCAGCACAAACGCCGGGAACGGAAAGTCAGGTTGCATGACCGGGGCATAACGCCTCTGCGCCGGGCAGGACTTGACTATGATCAAGATTGGCAGCCGCCTCCGGGTCTATCACGCGACAAAAGAGAACCGGACCCCCGTGATGCGTGACCTGCCTGTCTTTCCCGATCTGCGCGCCTTCCTCGACCATCTGGCGCGGACGGGCGGTCTGGCGAAAGTCGCCGCGCCGGTGGACACAAGACACGAGATGACAGCCGTGATGCTGGCGGCCCTTCGGGCCGGAGGGCCCGCCCTGCGCTTTGACGCGGCCATGGTGCAGGGCCGGGCTGCTGCGCTGCCGGTCATCGGCAATCTGTTCGGCACCCAGGCGCGCGTCGCGGCCGGGCTGGGGATCACGCCTGACCGGGTGCCGGACCTGGGCGCATTTCTGGCCGCCCTGCGCGCGCCGGCCCCGGTTGCCGGTCTGCGGGACGCATTGTCACGCTGGCCGATGATGCGCGCGGCGCTGTCTGCGCGTGCGAAAGTTCTGGCCCGCCCTCCGGTGCAGGCAGCGCGGCTGGCCGATCTTTCTGCGCTGCCCGTACAGGTGCCATGGCCCGAAGATGCAGGGCCGCTGATCACCTGGCCGGTGGTCATCACCCGCCCGCCCGGCGCCGGGCCCGGAGATCTGAATGCCTTGAACCTCGGGGTTTACCGCGCGCAGGTGATCGGGCCGGACCGGCTGATCCTGCGCTGGCTCGCCCATCGTGGCGGCGCGGCGCATTACCGTGCCTGGGCTGCCCGGTCCGAGCCGATGCCGGTAGCCATCGCCCTGGGCTGCGATCCGGCGTTGTTGCTGTCAGCCGCGCTGCCGCTGCCCGAAACGGTGTCGGAGCTCACCTTTTCCGGCGTGTTGCGCGGAGCGCGAGCCGAGGTAGCGGCTGCCGTCAGCGTGCCGTTGATGGTACCCGCACGCGCCGAAATCGTGATCGAGGGCTGGGTTCACCCCGGCGAATTTGCGCCCGAAGGCCCGTTCGGCGACCATACCGGCTATTACAATGCAGCCGAGCCTTTCCCCGTCATGCGGGTCAGCGCCATCACCTGCCGGGATGATCCGCTGTATCTGTCCACCATCACCGGGCGCCCGCCCGACGAACCCTCCGTCATTGGCGAGGTGTTCAATGATCTGGCGCTGCCGGTGATCCGCGCACAAATCCCCGAGGTGCTGGACCTCTGGTTGCCGCCCGCCGCCTGTTCCTACCGGATCGCCGTGGTCAGGATCGCCAAAAGCTATCCCGGTCAGGCGCGCCGCGTGATGATGGCGCTTTGGGGCATGTTGCCGCAGTTCAGCTATACCAAGATGATCGTCGTGGTGGACGAGGACATCGACGCCCGCAACTGGGACGATGTGCTCTGGGCGATCTCGACCCGGATGGATCCCGGTCGCGATATTATGCAGGTGACCGGCACGCCGATGGACTATCTGGATTTCGCCAGCCCGACAGAGGCCCTTGCAGGCAAGATAGGGCTGGATGCAACCACCAAGACCGGGACGGAGACCACGCGCGACTGGGGCCGCATAATGGCGCTGGACCCGGCCCATGAAGCCCGCGCCGCCACGCTTCTGGCAGAAGTTCTTCGATGAGCGCGCGGGTGGTTCTGGGGGTTTCGGGAGCTTCAGGCGCCATGCTGGCGCGGGACTGCGCGCGGCTGTTGCACCGACTTGGGGCCGGGGTCGATCTGGTCATCTCACCCATGGCGCGCCGCACACTGGCCGAGGAACTTGGGCCCGGCGCCGAGGCGGAGCTTTGCGCCCTTGCCAACCGCTGCCATGAGATCCGCGACCTTGGCGCCAGCATCGCCTCGGGGTCGTATCCCGTGGCGGGGATGATCGTCGCCCCCTGTTCGATGCGCAGCCTTGCCGCGATCGCGCAGGGGCTGGACGACACGCTGCTGACCCGCGCGGCGGGTGTGCAACTGAAAGAGCGCCGCCCGCTGGTCCTGCTGGCACGCGAGGCTCCGCTGACGCTGGCGCATCTGCGCAACATGACCGCCGCCACCGAAATGGGGGCGGTGATCCTGCCACCGGTGCCGGCCTTCTACCTCCGGCCGGCCTCGCTGGCAGAGGCCAGTGCGCAGATCGCTGCCCGCGCGGTAGATCTGCTGCGCCTCGCAGGGCCCACCGCCACGCCATGGCGCCCGGCCTGAGCCGGGGTTTCAAACTGCCCTGTGATGATGACCTTTGAGGCGCTGGTGCTGAAACGGCGGGCGGATCGGGGGGCCGGCCGGCAGCGCCGGGGGCTGCGGGATTGCCATGTCGCGGGGTGCGCCGCATCCTGTGGCTCACCCTGTCCTGCTGACTGACCGGCCTGATGAAACCCCTGTCCATCGTCCTGATCGAAAAAATCCCAGAACGCGCCGTGCTGATCACCGAGGCCTTGCGTGCAGAATGTGAAGTGACGGTGATCGACAGTGAGCAGGGGCTGGCCCGGCGGATTGCCGAAATCGCCCCCGATCTGGTGCTGATCGACGTGGCCAACCCCTCGCGCGATACGCTGGAGGAACTCAGCCTCGCCTCCTCGCCCATGGAACGCCCGGTGGCAATGTTCGTCGACCGCTCTGACCGCGATCTGACGCGCGCGGCCATCGAGGCGGGGCTTTCGGCCTATGTGGTGAACGGCCTCAGGGCCGAGCGTCTGCGCCCGGTGCTGGATGCCGCCATCGCGCGCTTTCACCTGTTCCAGCGGATGCGCGCCGAACTGGCCGCCACGCGCGCGGCGCTGGAGGAACGCAAGATCGTCGACCGCGCCAAGGGCATTCTGATGAAGGCGCGCGGCATCGGCGAGGACGAGGCCTATGCCCTGCTGCGCCGCACTGCGATGGATCAGAAGAAGAAGATCGTCGAAATCGCGCAAGCCATCCTCACGGCAGCGGACCTGCTGAAATGAGCCATCTGTCCGTCACCGCCGGGTTTCTGCCACTGATCGACGCCGCACCGCTGATCGTGGCGCGTGAACTGGCCTTCGCCGAGGAGGAGGGGCTGAACCTGACCTTGCGCCGCGCGCCCTCGTGGTCGGCGCTGCGGGATCTGCTGACCTTTGGTCAGGTCGATGCGGCCTCGATGCTGTCACCCATTCCGGTGGCTCAGGCGCTTGGGCTGGGCGGCGGGGCTGCGGCGCTGGATGCGTTGATGGTCACATCGCTGGGGGGCGAGATGATCGCCTTTCCTGATCATATCGTCCGGCACCTGGGCGGGGCGGATCGCACCGATCCGGTGGCTCTTCGCTCTGCGCTGCCGATGCCGCTGCGGATCGGGGTGCCCTTTCCCTTCTCGATCCATGCCGAGCTTCTGTATCGCTGGCTGGGAGAGGAGATCACGGTGCAGACCGTACCGCCGCCGCTGTTGCCCGATGCCATGGCGGCAGGCGAGCTGGATCTGTTCATCGTGGGCGAACCCTGGGCAACCGGGGCGGCAGACCGGGGCATCGCAAGCCTTCTGCTGCCTGGCACCGCGATCTGGCGGGCGCCGCCCGACAAGGTGCTGGCGATGCGGCGCGACCGGGCCGAGGCCGACCCTGACCTGACCGGCCGTCTGATGCGGGCCGTCTGGCGGGCCTGCCGCTGGCTGCGGCTGCGCGAGAACCGGATCACGGCCGCCGAGATCATGGCCCGCAGCCCCTATCTCGACCTGCCGCCCGACCTGATCGAGCGCGCGATGGACAGCGGTGTGGAGTTCTTCGAAGGCTGCGCGACCTTTCCCTGGCGCAGTCAGGCCGAATGGATCGGCGCACGGCTGGCCCGCAGACACGGGCTGGATGTCACGCAGGCCCGCCATGCCGCGCAGGCAGTGTTTCGCAGCGATCTTTACCGTCTCCATCTGAGACCGGCAGGGGCAGACCTGCCCGCCGCCTCCTCCCGGCTGGAAGGCGCGGTCAGCGAGCCCGGCCTGCATCCGGCAGCCGCGGGACGGGTGCTTCTGTTGCCAGACAGGTTCTTCGACGGTGCGGTTTTTGATCCAGACACCGCCTGATCCGCACATATTATAGGCATTTTCCGCGCCTTCACCGGCTGACCCGGCGGATCGCTTGACCAGACCGGCAGCGGGGCGCAGCGTGAAGGAGACTTCGGGAACAATGGCGTTCCCGCAAGACACCCCCCGAACATCATCCGAGCAAAGCCGCTCGACCGCAGGGTCCGTTCCCTGCTGTCGTGCGGCTTTTTCATTTCCAGAAAGGGACACCCCATGATCCCGACTGCGGTGAAGACATGAGCCTGCTGCCCCCCGACCCACCCCACGGGCACCCGCTGGGCAGGATTGCGCTTGTCGGCGCCGGGCCCGGCGCGGCCGATCTGCTGACCACGCGGGCGCTGAACCGGCTGCGCGAGGCCGATGTCGTGTTCCATGACCGGCTGGTCAGCCCCGAGGTGCTGGCCCTGACCCCGGCGCGCAAGGTCGATGTCGGCAAGGCGGTCGGTGCGAACCACTGGCCCCAGCCCCGCATCAATTGCGTTGTAATCGCGGCCGCCCTGTCGGGACTGCGGGTCGTGCGGCTGAAATCCGGCGATCCTTCGGTCTTCGGCCGCGCCTGCGAAGAGATCGCGGCCGCCCGACTTGCAGGCGTGCCGGTCGAGATCGTGCCCGGCATCACGGCGGCCAGCGCCGCTGCCGCCGCGCTGACCCGCCCGCTGACCGAGCGAGGCCAGACCGAGCGGCTGGTGCTCGCCACTGCCACCTGCCGTCCCGGCGAAACCGCCGATCTGGCAGGCAGCTTCCGTCCCGGCACCACGCTGGCGCTTTACATGGCGATGCACCGCCTGCCCGCCGTCGAGGCGGAACTGCTGGCCACCGGCGCCCCCGAAACCTGCACGGTCGAAATCGTTCAGCAGGCCGGAACTGCGGCAGAGCGCATCCTGACAACTGTGCTGCGCGGCATGGCCGCCGCAGCCGCCGACATGACCAATCCGGCCATCCTGCTGATCCGATGGCCCGGCCCGCTCGCCCGAAAGGGCGCCCGCCCCAGCGGCAGCCATGTTGCCGCCGCCTCGTCCCTCCTCATTCTCTGACGAAACCGGAGCCCGAGCCCATGGCCCAGATTTCCCTTTCCTCCCCGACCAGGGCGCTGACCCTGTCCACCTTCGCCTTCACCATTTGCTTTGCCGTCTGGACGATCTTTGCGATCATCGGCCTGCAAATCCGTGAATTGCTTCAACTCACCGACACCCAGTTCGGCCTGCTGGTCGGCATGCCGGTGTTGACCGGATCGCTGGTGCGCGTCGTGCTTGGCATCTGGACAGACCGTATCGGCGGCAGATCAGTCTTTACACTGACCATGCTGGCCGCCGCGCTGGCGACCCTGCTGCTCAGCTTTGCGACCACTTATGCACAATTCCTTGTCGCGGCGCTTGGCGTCGGTCTGGCAGGCGGCACCTTTGCGGTGGGCGTCGCCTATGTCTCGCGGTTCTACCCCGCCGGACGGCAAGGCACGGCGCTTGGCATTTTCGGCGTCGGGAATGTCGGCGCCGCGCTGACCAAGTTCGGCGCGCCGTTCCTGATGATCGCCTTGGGTTGGCAAGGCGCGGCGCAGGTCTATGCCGCCGTGCTGGCCGTGACCGCCATCCTGTTCTGGCTCATGTCCGAGGATGACCCGCAGCAGGCCACCGCCACTCCCCGCAGGCTGAAGGCAGAATTTGCCGTCATGGCCGACATCCGCGTGCTGCGCTTCTCGCTTTACTACTTCTTCGTCTTTGGTGGCTTCGTCGCGCTGGCACTGTGGCTGCCGCGCTACCTGATCGGGGTTTACCACTTCGATGTGGCCACGGCAGGCATGATCGGCGCGGCCTATTCGCTGCCCGGTTCAGTGTTCCGGGCCTGGGGCGGCGCGCTGTCCGACAAATACGGCGCGCGGGCAATCCTGTACTGGACCTTCGGCGTCTCGGCTGTGGCGACCCTCCTGCTGGCGCTGCCGCTGGGTATCGGACCCGCGGGCTTCATCGCCATTGTCTTCGTTCTGGGCCTGTTCATGGCGCTTGGCAAGGCGGCGGTCTACAAGCACATCCCCGTCTATTATCCGCAGAATGTGGGGGCCGTCGGCGGCATGGTCGGCATGATCGGCGGGCTTGGCGGCTTCGTCCTGCCGCTGCTGTTCGGCTGGCTGCGCGATGTGACCGGCGACTGGTCAAGCTGCTTTGCCGCCCTGTTCGTGATCGTGCTGGCCAGCCTCGTCTGGATGCAGTCCGCGATCCGCCGCCTTCCCGATGGTCAACCTGCCTGAACCCGCGAGGACACCCCATGACCCAGCGACTTGTCATCATCGGTGCCGGAATGGCCTCTGGCCGGCTGATCGAGCATCTGCGCGACACCGCCCCGGACGCCTGGCACATCACCCTGTTCAACGCCGAACCGCGCGGCAACTACAACCGCCTCATGCTGTCCCCGGTGCTGTCAGGCGAAAAGACTTACGCCGAGATCGTTACCCATGACGACGCCTTCTATGCCGCGCATGGCATCGATTGCCGCTTCGGGGAAAGCGTGACCCGGATCGACCGCGCGGCGAAGGTGGTTCACGGCGCAGGCGGCCCGGTGCCTTATGACCGGCTGGTCATTGCCACCGGCTCGGCGCCCTTCATCCTTCCGGTGCCGGGCAAGGATCTGCCGGGCGTCGTGACCTACCGCGATCTGGAGGATACCAATGCCATGATCGCGGCCAGCCGTCCCGGCGCGCGGGCCGTGGTGATCGGCGGCGGGCTTCTGGGTCTGGAGGCCGCTGCGGGCATGGCCGCGCGCGGTGCCGATGTGACGGTGATTCACCTGATGGGCCACCTGATGGAGCGTCAGCTTGACCCCACCGCCAGTTACCTTTTGCAAAAAGACCTGGAACGGCGCGGCATCCGTGTCCATTGCCGGGGGGCGACCAAGGCGATCCTCGGCACCGACCAGGTTGAAGCCGTGCTGCTGGAGGATGGCACCGTCTACGGCGCCGATCTGGTGTGCATGGCGGTCGGCATCCGCCCCGAGGTGCGCCTTGCCAATGACGCGCAGCTTGAGGTCGGGCGCGGCATCGTGGTCGATGCACAGCTGACCACATCGGACCCTGCGATCTTCGCGCTTGGCGAATGCGTCGAGTTCGACAGCCAGTTGTTCGGCCTCGTCGCCCCGCTTTACGATCAGGCAAAGGTGCTGGCCAGGGTGCTGAACGGCCGTGTGGCAGCCTTTGCCCTGGTGCAGACCGCCACCAAGCTGAAGGTCACCGGCTGCGACCTGTTCAGCGCAGGCGATTTCGCCGAGGCTCCGGGGCGCGAGGAAATCGTGTTCCGCGACCCGGCGCGCGGCATCTACAAACGGCTGGTGATCGCGGATGACCGGCTGATCGGTGCGGTGATGTATGGCGACACGGCAGATGGCAACTGGTTCTTCCAGCAGATCAGGGAGGGCGCCGATATCTCGGCCCGGCGCGAGACACTGATCTTCGGCCCCGCGTTTGAAGGGGGTGTCCAGTCGGACCCTCTTGCAGCCGTTGCAGCCTTGCCGCCTGAGGCAGAGATCTGTGGCTGCAACGGCGTCTGCAAGGGACAGATCGTCCGGGCGATCGGCGAGGGGGCAACCGATCTGGGGCTGGTGCGCGCCCGCACCAAGGCCAGCGCCTCCTGCGGGACATGCACGGGGCTGGTGGAACAGGTTCTGGCCGCGACGCTGGGCGATGCCTTCTCCCGGCCCGCTGCGCAGCCGATGTGCAGATGCACCAGCCTCACACATGACGAGGTGCGCCGCCTGATCAAGGCCAATGCCTTGAAATCCATGCCCGCTGTGATGCAGGAGCTGGGCTGGAACAGCTCGTGCGGTTGCGCAACCTGCCGCCCGGCGCTGAACTTCTACCTTCTGGCCGACTGGCCGCTGGACTACCGCGACGACGGCCAGAGCCGTTTCGTCAACGAACGCCTGCATGCCAATATCCAGAAGGATGGCAGCTTCAGCGTCGTGCCGCGCATGTGGGGCGGCGTCACCAATGCCGCCGAGCTGCGCGCCATTGCCGATGCTGCTGACAAATATGACGTGCCCATGGTCAAGGTCACAGGCGGACAGCGGATCGACCTGCTGGGTGTGCGGAAAGAGGATCTGCCCGCGATCTGGGCCGATCTGAATGCCGCCGGTCTGGTTTCCGGTCATGCCTATTCCAAGGGCTTGCGCACGGTGAAAACCTGTGTGGGGTCGGAATTCTGCCGCTTCGGCACGCAGGATTCGACGGGGCTGGGCATCAGGCTGGAACAACGGCTCTGGGGTTCATGGACGCCTCACAAGGTCAAGCTTGCGGTGTCGGGCTGCCCGCGCAACTGCGCCGAAGCGACCTGCAAGGATGTGGGGATCATCTGCGTTGACAGCGGCTATCAGATCGGTGTCGGCGGCGCGGCGGGCATGGATCTGAAGGAAACCGAGCGTCTTGCCGCCGTCGCCACCGAGGACGAGGCCATTGCCCTCACCGTCGCCTTCATCCAGCTTTACCGCGAGAATGCCCGCTATCTGGACCGGCCCTACAAATGGCTGAAGAAGGTCGGTCTGGACTGGGTAAAGGATCGGGTGCTGGACCCGGAAATCCGCGTCGGGCTGATCGAACGCTTCGACCTGTCACAATCCGTCTACCAGAAAGACCCCTGGGCCGAACGCGCCACGCCCGAGGCGGCGCGGCGGTTCCACCCCCTTGCCACGCTGATGCAGGAGGCCGCAGAATGACGCGCTGGATCGACATTGCCGCGCTGGAAGATATTCCGCTGCGGGGCGCCCGCACCCTGCGCACGCCCGAAGGCTGTGTCGCGGTGTTCCGCACACATGACAACCGGGTTTTCGCGCTGGATGACCGCTGCCCGCACAAGGGCGGGCCGCTGTCCGATGGCATCGTGCACGGCCATGCCGTGACCTGCCCGCTGCATGCCTGGGTCTTCGATCTGGAAACCGGCCGGGCACAGGGCGCGGATGAGGGCGCGGTGGCCACCTATCCCGCGCAGGTTATGGCGGGCCGCGTGCTGATCGACGTGGATCGGCTGGCCGGAAAGCGCGTCGCATGATCCGCTCGACCTGTCCCTATTGCGGTGTCGGTTGTGGTGTCCTGCTGGCCCCTGCGGGTGAAAGCGGGCTGATCGTGCGGGGCGACCCGGACCATCCGGCCAATCGCGGGCGTCTGTGTTCCAAGGGCACCGCACTTGGCGAGACGGTCGGGCGCTCCGGCCGCCTGACGACGCCCGAGATCCACGGCAGGCCCGCAGACTGGGATCAGGCGCTGAGCCTGATCGCCACCCGCTTTCGCCAGACAATTGCCGCACACGGGCCGGAGTCGGTGGCGCTTTATCTGTCCGGACAGATGTTGACCGAGGATTACTATGTCGCCAACAAGCTGATGAAGGGGTTCATCGGCAGCGCCAATGTCGATACCAACTCGCGGCTCTGCATGGCCTCGACCGTGGCGGGGCATGTCCGGGCCTTCGGTGCCGATACCGTGCCCGGCATCTATGACGATCTGGAGGAGGCGGATCTGATCGTCCTTGTCGGGTCGAACCTCGCCTGGTGCCATCCGGTCCTGTGGCAGCGGATCGAGGCGGCACGGGCCACGCGGGGCACGAAGATCGTAGTCATCGACCCACGCCGCAGCGTCACCGCAGGGGCGGCCGACCTGCATCTGCCCATTGCCTCCGGCGCGGATGTGGCGCTGTTCAACCGGCTGCTGGCCGCACTGGCAGACCGGGAGCTTCTGACCAGCGATGCCACCGGGCTGGAGGCGGCGGTGCAATCCGCCCGCGCCGACAGCGGTGAAACCGGCCTTGGCCCTGCGGATCTGGCACGGTTCCTTGATCTGTGGTGCCGCACGGAAAAGGTGGTGACGGTGTTTTCGCAGGGCGTGAACCAGTCCAGTTCGGGCACCGACAAGGTGAATGCGATCCTGAACTGCCATCTGGCAACGGGGCGCATCGGCCGCCCCGGCATGGGGCCGTTCAGCGTGACCGGCCAGCCCAATGCCATGGGCGGGCGCGAGGTGGGCGGGCTGGCCAATCAACTGGCCTGTCACCTGTCGCTGGAAAACCCGGCCCATCGCGCGGCGGTCGCACAATTCTGGCGCGCCCCTCGCATGGCCGAACGACCGGGGCTGAGGGCGGTGGACCTGTTCCGCGCCGTGGGTGACGGGCGGGTCAAGGCGCTGTGGATCATCCACACCAACCCCGCCGTCACCCTGCCCGAGGCCGATGCAGTGCGCGCCGCCATCGCAGCCTGCGAATTCGTTGCTGTCAGCGACGTGACCGGCGCCACAGATACCGCGCGGCTGGCCCATGTTCTGCTGCCCGCCGCCGCATGGGCCGAGAAATCGGGCACCGTCACCAATTCCGACCGCACGATCAGCCGCCAGCGTGCGGTGCTGGCGCCACCCGGCGCCGCCCGCCCCGACTGGTGGATGCTCGCCGGGGTGGCGCGGCGCATGGGCTTTGACAGGTTCGACTGGCCCGGCCCAGCCGCGATCTTCCGCGAACATGCCGCTTTGTCTGGAATTGCGGGGGCGCTGGGGCGCGATTTCGATATTTCGGGCAAGGCCGCGATCAGTGATGCCGACTATGACAGAATGGAACCCTTTCGCTGGCCCAGCACTGCGTTGCGGCAAGGGGGCCGGTTCTTTGGCGACAGCCGGTATTTCACCCCCGACGGCAGGCCGAGCATGATTGCGGTGACAAGCACCCCACCGCAGGCGATGCTTACCCCGGAGCATCCGTTCCGGCTGAACACCGGACGCATTCGCGACCAGTGGCACACCATGACGCGAACCGGACAGGCGCCCCGGCTCAACCAGCATCTTGGCGAACCCTTTGTCGAGGTTCACCCCTCTGACGCGCTGCGCTCGAGTCTGTCGCCCTGGTCACTGGCCGAGGTCCGCTCTGTCTCCGGCAAGGCGGTGCTGCGCGTGGTGGTCACCGATCGCGTGCGCCCCCGGCAGATTTTCGCCCCGATGCACTGGACCGGCGAGACGGCGCCCACCGGCCGGATAGACGCCGTGGTCAGCGCCGTGACGGACCCTCTGTCAGGTCAGCCCGAATCGAAAGCTGCGGCAGTATCTCTGCGACCCTGGCCTGCTCGCTGGTTTGCTTTTGCCTGCGCCGCCGGAAGCATCGCGCCTGACGGGGGCTACTGGGCGCGGCGGGTCACCGAAACCGGCCTTGCCGCCGAACTCGCCTTACTGGAAGCCCCGGATGATCCCTTAGCCTTTGCGCGCGCACTGTTTGACCTGCCGGATGCAGAAGTCATGCAGACGGAAGATGCGGCGCGCGGTCAGGTTTCCATCGCGCTGATCCTGTCGGGGCGCGTGGTGGCGCTGTTGTTCGCGGCCCCCTCCCCTGTGATGATCGCGCGGGATGCCGCTATCGCACGGATCGGCACGCCGCGCGGCGCCGCGACCCTCGCCCCCTGTGCAGGCGGCTCGGACTGGGCCGATAACGGGCCACTGGTTTGCGCCTGCACAGGTGTCGGCCGCAACCGTCTGCAATCGGCCTTCCGCGACGGAGCCTGCGATCTGGCTGCCATCGGGAATGCGACAGGGGCAGGCACCAACTGCGGCGCCTGCCGGCCCGAAATTGCGGCGATGCTGGCACAACTGGCCCGACCTCAGGCTGCGGAATAAGGCATTCAGCGCGGCAGATTCCCCAGACCGCGCCGCACCGCCTCTTCAGGCATTTCGTAAAGGGCGGCCAGACGGGCGGGGGCAAGCTGATCTGCCACAGGGCCCAACCGCGCGGTACCGCTCCGGTCGATGGTCAGCACCTCGGACGCCAGCCTTGCCGCCTGCGCCGGGTCATGTGTGCTGAACATGAGACCGAGCCCGCGGCGGGCCAGCCGCTCCATCAGATCGGCCAGCCGTTCCCGATTGGCAAAATCCAGCGCGGAGGAGGGTTCATCCATCAACAGGGCCGGTGCATTCTGCGCCAGCGCCCGCGCGATCAGGACCAACTGGCGCTCGCCGCCGGAAAGCCGCGTCACCAGCCGCTCGGCATGGGACAGCAGGCCGATCTCCTCCAGCGCAGCAGTGGCAGCCGCGTGATCGGCCTTGCCGGGGGCGGCAAAACCGGAGAGGTGCATCGTCCGCCCCATCAGGACAAAATCGCGCACAGTCCACGGAAAAGCCGCCTGCATGGCCTGTGGCACCAGGGCCAGCCGGGCCGCAATGGCCCGGCGCGGCAAGGGCAGGGAGGCACCTTGCAGCCTGATCGTTCCCGCCGCTGCCGGGGTCAGGCCAAGAAGGGTTCGGAACAGCGTGCTCTTGCCGGTTCCGTTCGGACCGAGAAGGGCCAGAACCTGACCGGGGTGCAGGGTGAAGGAAATGTCGCGCACCAGCACGCGCCGCCCGGCGGCGATGGCCAGCCCGCTGGCATGGATCAGCTCCATCTCCGGCCTCCGCGCGCCAGCAGGGTCAGAAAGACCGGCGCACCCAGAATGGCGGTCAGCACGCCAAGCGGCACTTCGGTCACGGCAAGGCTGCGCGCAGCGGTGTCGATCAGCACCATGAAGGCCGCGCCCAGCAGCGCCGCCAGCGGCAAGACCCGGTCAAAGCGCGCACCAGCCAGCAGGCGTGCCATATGGGGCACCATCAGACCGACCCAGCCGATCGTGCCCGCCGTGGCAACCGCTGCCGCCGTCATCAACGTGGCACAGACAATCACGACAAGGCGCAGCCGCGTGGTTTCCACGCCAAGGGCGCGGGCTTCCTCTTCGCCAAGCGCCAGCAGGCCGATGCGCCAGCGCATCAGGATCAGCGGCCCCGCCCCCAGCAGAAGGGCGGGTAAAAGGAAGGCCACATCGGCAGTCCGGGTTCCCGCAAGGCTGCCCAGCAGCCAGAACGTCATGGCGGGAAGCTGGTCATCGGGATCGGCCAGCGTTTTCACCATGGCGGTTCCGGCCCCGGCCAGCGCCCCGATGGCGATGCCGGTCAGGATCAGCGACAGCGCCTCACCCCGGTTGCCGAAGGCCACGGCCAGGGCCATCACCAGCCCGACGGTGGCCATGCCGCCCGTGAAGCTCAGCCCCTGGATGGCAAGGATCGGCAGGCCCAGAAGAATCCCCAGAACCGCGCCAAACCCCGCCCCGGCGGAAACACCCAGAATATCGGGCGAGACCAGCGGATTGCGGAAAGTCACCTGATAGGCCGCCCCAGCCGCCGACAGCGCGGCACCAACCAGCCCCGCAGCCAGCACACGCGGCAAACGGATCTGGAACAGAACCGAGGCTTCGGGTCCGTCTGGCAGTCGCCCCGAAAGCGCCGCCAGCATCAGCCCGCCGATCTGCCGCAGGGAGAGACCGTAAGGGCCGACCATCAGGGACAGCGCAA
Source organism: Gemmobacter sp. LW-1 (assembly GCF_001303875.1). Lineage (NCBI taxonomy): Bacteria > Pseudomonadati > Pseudomonadota > Alphaproteobacteria > Rhodobacterales > Paracoccaceae > Gemmobacter > Gemmobacter sp. LW-1. Next base: position 158,155 of record NZ_LJSC01000034.1, read on the forward strand.
GGCACATCAGCAAAACCGCTGCTGCAACCCCGGTCTGCGGCAGCCGCCCCACCGGGACCGCACCCCGTCGCGACCTAGTTTTCAAGAAGTCCGGCCACTGCCGCATCATCCAGAGTCACATGATAAAACAGCTTGTAGAAACGGGCGACCTCGGCCCCCAGATCACCTTCCGCGACCTCTGGGTAGAAGCTGTGCATCAACCAGTGCAGGCCGATCAGCCGGTTCACCGAGGGCGGACTGTCGATGAAGCCGAAGGGTTCGGCGGGGGCCAGCAGAACCCGCGCGTCCCGCACGGCCGGAACATCGCTCCAGCCCGGCAGGGTGGCCACATCCCTCGCAAAGTCGCGGTCAATGGTCACGACAGTGGCGGGCGCCCAGGCCAGAATCTGCTCGACCGAGGTTGTCACCAATCCGCGGTCGGGGCCGCCCACCACATTGAGCCCACCTGCCCAGTCGATGATTTCCGCGTTGATCGCGCCTCTGGCGGCGCTTTCAAGTCCCTCCGGCCCGCGCGCCAGATAGACAGTCGGCCGGTCCTCGGGCGGCACGGCCTCAAGCACCCGCGTCACCATGGCAAAGGTCGCCTCGGCATAGCTTGCCAGCGCCTCGCCCCGTTCGGGCACGCCAAGGATTTCGGCCATCTGGCGGATCGCCGCCGGCGTATTGGCAAATGACCCGTCAATCAGCACATAGGGCACACCCGTCTGTTCCTGCACCTTGGTGGCCAGCGTCAGATAGGTTTCGTTGACGGTTCCGAAATCGACGATGAGATCCGGTTTCGCCGCCAGCAGCACCTCAAGGTTCAGCGTTCCGCCCTTGCCGGATAACCGCCCGAGTTCGGGCAGCGCGTGGGTCGCGGTCTGAAGATAGGGCAGATCCCGGTCGCGCGGCGCGCGCACCCAGCCGATCATCGCCTCCGGCTTCAGGGCGTACAACAGCACCGACGCCGGGGGGCCTGCCGCGAAAACGCGCATCGGCTGATCCGGCACGGTGACCTTGCGACCCGTCGCGTCAAGGATTTCACGCGCCGAAGCCGTGAAAGCGCCGGCGAAGACCAGCAGGACCGCTGCAACCAGAACGGCCAGCATCCTGACCCGGACGGGGCGGCGGGTATCCCCCGGCTCTGACAGGCTCTTGGCTATGCGCAGGGACATGACAGGTCTCCTTTCAGGGCAGCGCCTTCCGGCTTGATGTCGAGCAGGGGCGTGCCATTGACGCAATCAAGTCCCCGCACCGAAAGCAGAGGCCCTTCAATCGCAATGACCCGGACATGGCTCGAGGCGATCGGATTGGGGCGAAGCGGGGATCTTATGGCGAATGTGCCAAGGGTTTCTCCATCCGACCTCGGGCTTTGCTGCAACAGGTCCCGCCGCGCCAGATGCAGCCAGTACAGCAACTGAAGCCGGTCTTTCGCGAGAATACCCTTCAGCGCGGGCTGCCAGCGGGGGTGGAGGTTGATCCAGCAGACGGGGCCATCGACCTCGTCGCCCCATTTCGGGCAGGCATGCGGGTCGGCCCAGGGGGTGTAGATCGTGCCGATGAACTGAACTGTCGCGTCCTGAGCCATCTGCGATTCGGTCACAATCTCGCCGGGGCGCAGGCCGTTCCAGTCAAGCGGAGCCTGCGGCATCATTCAACGGTTCCGACCATGACATCGCTGGCCTTGATGACGGCAATGGCCTGGCCGCCCACCACCAGACCCAGATCCTGCACCGCGCTGTTGGTGATCGAGGCGGTCAGCACGCTGCCGCCAATGTCGATCCTGACATGGCTGGTGACAGCGCCTGTGGTGATATCCACCACCGTCCCGGAAAGCATGTTCCTCGCGCTCAGTTTCATGTTGTCACCTGTGGATTCGATATGTTCATTGAAACATATCCCGCATCGAACAGCCTCGTCCAGAAGCAATGCGGGCGCACTCGCGCGATTGCCGGCAGGGTTGAGAGGGCCGCTGGCGGATGCCCGCTGTCTCCGACCAATGTTCCATCTCCGATGGCGGCGGTCTGTGCTACAGTCCCCACGGGAGGCGATGCGCCATGAAAGACCTGCGGCATGTCGAGGAGATCGGGCGGGTGCTGGACGGCAGCCAGACCGGGCGGGACAGCTTTGTCTCTGCGTCCTGGCGGCGCTGTGTCGAGCTTTACGGCATGGACCCGACCCGCTCTGACCCCGCCCATATCGTGACCGAGGCGGAACTGCGTGATCACCGCAAGCAGGCCGAATGGCTGATCGCCACGGCAAGATCAGGGTTGCAGTCGTTGTTCCGGCAGGTTGCGGGGCAGAACTATGTGCTGCTGCTGACCGATGCCAAGGGCGTCTGCGTCGACTTTTTCGGCGACGATCTTTTCACCGAGGATCTGCGCCGCTCGGGCCTTTATCTCGGGTCGAACTGGTCGGAGAATCTGGCGGGAACCTGCGGGGTCGGTGCCTGCATCGTCCTGCAGGAGCCGGTGACGGTGCATCAGGATGATCATTTCGGCAATGCGCATACCGCCCTGTCCTGCACGGCGGCGCCGATCTTCGACAGCCTTGGTCAGCTTGCGGCGGTGCTGGATATCTCGCTGCTGCGATCTCCTGCGCCCAAGACCAGCCAGAACCTTGCGATGAGCCTTGTGACCACGGCGGCGCGGCGGGTCGAAATGGCGAACCTGATGGCCGAAAGCCCGCGCGACTGGGTGCTGCGGCTTTCGTCCAGCCCGGAATTTCTGGACGTCGATCCCGAGGCGGCGGTGCGGCTGGATGGCTCCGGGCGTGTACTGGGCTACACGCGCGCCGCGCGCCGGCTGTTTCCCGACGGCGGAACGATCCTCGGGCACCGGATCGACGAAGTTCTGAACATGAGCGTCGATGACCTGCCCGATCTGATGCGCGACCGCCCGACCGAAGAGCGCGTGATCGAAACGCGCGACGGCGGAGCATTGTTCGGGCATGCCATCGCCCCCAAGGCGCCGCGCCAGCCGCATCAGCGGATGCGCACCGGCGGGGCGCTGGCCGGGCTGACCGGCGGGGACGCCGGTATGTCGCGTCTGCTGGATCAGGCCGAGCGGCTGGCCCCCGGCACCGTGCCGCTGCTGATCACAGGTGAAACCGGCACCGGCAAGACCAAGCTTGCACGGGCGATCCACATGACGGGCAAGGCGCAGGGGTTCATCAGCCTCGAATGCGCCGGGCTGACGCCGGAGGCTCTGGCCGATGCCTGTCTGGAGGCCGTTGGTCCTACCACGCTTGTCCTGCGCCGGATCGAGGATCTGGCCCCGGAAACCGCCGTCGCGCTGAGCGGGCTGCTGGATCGCAGGCCCAACCTGCGCCCGCTGTCCACGACCTGTCTTGATCCGGCCCGGATCGGCGTGCCGCGCCCTCTGTTTCACCGGCTTGCGGGCTGTGTGCTGGAAGTGCCGCCTTTGCGGCTGCGGCGGGATATCGACTGGCTGATGTCGCGCCACCTGCGCCGCCACGCGGCCGACACGATCCGTCTGTCGCCTTCCGCCCGTGCCGATCTGATGGGACGGCGCTGGCCCGGCAATATCCGCGAACTCGAACAGGTGCTCGATGTCGCGGCGGCGCTTTGCATCGGGCCGGTCATCGACCTGCCCGATCTGCCCGGCCCGGTCGAGGCTGCGCCTTCACCCGAACCGCCCGCCGCAGGCTCAGCCGATCCGTGGGCGGCGCTGGAGCAGGTTCTGGTCGCCTGCGACTGGAACATGGCGCGCGCCGCCCGACGGTTCGGGGTCAACCGTTCGACCATCCTGCGCCGGATACGCGCCGCCGGGTTGCAGCCCCCCGCGTGATCTGTTGCGTGGACGTTGCACGCGCAACATGCCGCGCCGCAGCGACCACTTTTCCCCGGCATCAGCCCTCGCAAAAGTGGATCGCGCCCGATTCATCGCCCGATACTTCCTCGCGAGACACGCGCAGAGGAGGAGACGCGATGCTTGATATGACAGTGGTCAGCCAGACACAGGAGATGCTGGACAGCCTCAACGCCGCACTGGAGGGCGGCGATGTCGACCGCGCGGCGGCGCTGTTTGCGACCGACAGCTACTGGCGCGACCTAGTTGCGGTAAGCTGGAACCTCAAGACGGTCGAGGGGCCTGCGGGGGTGGCGGACCTGCTGCACAGCCAGCTTGCCCACACCCGGCCCGGCAACTTCCAGATCCAGACCGGAGAGACCCCCGCCGAGGAGGGCGGTGTGATCACGGCATGGATCACCTTCGAGACGAAGGCCGGGCGCGGCTGGGGCCTGATGCGGTTGCGCGATGGCCGGATCTGGACCCTGCTGACCGCACTTCAGGAGTTGAAGGGCTTCGAGGAACCCCGCGGCACCCGTCGTCCGATGGGGGCCGAACACGGCGCGCAGAAGAACCGCAGTTCCTGGAAGGAACGCCGCGAGGCGGAGGAGGCAAGCCTGGGCTACACCACCCAGCCCTATGTCGTGATCATCGGCGGCGGTCAGGGCGGCATCGCGCTTGGTGCGCGGCTGCGCCAGCTTGGCGTGCCCGCCATCGTGCTGGACAAGCATGACCGGCCCGGCGACCAGTGGCGCAGCCGCTACAAGTCGCTCTGCCTGCATGACCCGATCTGGTACGACCACCTGCCCTACATCAAGTTTCCCGACAACTGGCCGGTTTTCACGCCCAAGGACAAGGTCGGCGACTGGCTGGAGATGTATACCAAGGTCATGGAGATCAATTACTGGACGCGCTCTGAAGTGACGCGCGCCAGCCATGATCCGGCCACCGGCAAATGGCGGGTCGAGGTCAACCGCGACGGCGAGGCGGTTACGCTGGAACCCACACATCTGGTGCTGGCGACCGGCATGTCTGGCAAACCGAACATGCCGCGTTTCCCCGGCATGGAGACGTTCAGGGGCACGATCCAGCATTCGTCCCAGCATGAGGGGCCGGATGCCTGGGCAGGCAGGAAGGCCGTGGTCATCGGCTCCAACAATTCGGCCCATGACATCTGCGCCGCGCTTTGGGAAGGCAATGCCGATGTGACGATGGTGCAGCGTTCGTCCACGCATATCGTGCGCTCGGACAGCCTGATGGAGATCGGTCTTGGCGCGCTTTATTCCGAACAGGCGGTGGCCAATGGCATGACGACCGAAAAGGCGGACATGATCTTCGCCTCGCTGCCCTACAAAATCATGCACGAATTCCAGATCCCGCTTTACGACCAGATGCGTGAACGCGACGCGGCCTTCTACACCGGGCTGGAAAAGGCGGGTTTCGATCTGGACTGGGGCGATGATGGTTCGGGCCTGTTCATGAAATACCTGCGCCGCGGCTCGGGCTATTACATCGACGTGGGCGCGAGCCAGCTGATCATCGACGGCGAGGTGAAACTGGCCAAGGGCGGCATTGATCATTTCGAGGAAGACGCCGTTGTGCTGACCGATGGCACACGGTTGCCCGCCGATCTGGTGGTGCTGGCAACGGGCTATGGCTCGATGAACGGCTGGGCGGCCGATCTGATCAGCCAGCAGGTCGCCGACAAGGTCGGCAAGGTCTGGGGACTTGGCTCCGACACCACGAAAGACCCCGGCCCGTGGGAGGGCGAGCAGCGCAACATGTGGAAGCCGACGCAGCAGGAGCAGCTTTGGTTCCACGGCGGCAACCTGCACCAGTCGCGACACTATTCGCTGTATCTGGCGCTTCAGCTCAAGGCCCGGATGGAGGGGATCGAGACCCCGGTCTACGGGCTGCAAGAGGTGCATCACCTGTCCTGACGCGACTGCACCATCCTCCCCGGCCTCACGAGGGCCGGGAACCTTTCCCTGCACTGAAGGAGACTTCCATGAAAGCCGCACGTTGGCATGGCGTGAAGGACATTCGCGTCGAAGATATCGACACCCCTGCCCCCGGCCCCGGAGAGGTCGCGATCAAGGTTGCCTGGACCGGGATCTGCGGCAGCGACCTGCATGAATATCTGGCCGGGCCGATCTTCATTCCGGTAAGCGAGGCCCATCCGCTGAGCCGCGACAAGGCGCCGATCACCATGGGCCACGAATATTGCGGCACCGTCACCGAGCTGGGCGAGGGCGTGACGGGCCTGCGCCCCGGCGACCGGGTGGCCATCGAGCCGATCTTTGCCTGCGGAACCTGTCCGGGCTGCCGCGAGGGGAAATACAACCTCTGTGACAGCCTTGGTTTCGTCGGGCTTTCCGGCGGTCACGGCGGTTTTGCCGCAACCTCGGTGGTGCCCGCACGCATGGTCCACAAGATGCCGGACGAACTGTCTATGGAACAGGGCGCGCTGGTCGAACCCGCCGCCGTGGCGCTGCATGCGGTGCGGATGTCGGCGATCCGGGCCGGGGATACCGCTGCCGTCTTTGGCGCGGGGCCCATCGGGCTTCTGGTGGTCGAGGCGCTGCGCGTCGCGGGCGCGGCGCAGATCCACGTCGTCGAACCCTCGCCCGAGCGGCGGCGCAAGGCGCTGGAACTGGGTGCGACCACCGCGATTGACCCGATGACGGCCGATCCGGTCGAGATGATCCGCGCAGTGACCGGCGGTGTTCATGTGGCCTTCGAGGTGACCGGAGTTCCGCGCGTATTGCCGCAGTGCATCGACAGCACCCGGCATGAGGGCCAGACGCTGATCGTCTCGATCTGGGAGGGTGACGCGGCTTTCCACCCCAACACCGTCGTGCTGAAAGAGCGTCAGCTTCAGGGCACCATCGCCTATCGCCACATCTATCCGGCGGTGATGGAGCTTATGGTGCAGGGCTATTTCAGCGCCGAGAAGCTGGTCACCAAGCGCATCGCGCTTGACGATATCGTCGCGCAGGGGTTCGAGGCGCTGGTGGCCGAAAAATCGCAGGTGAAAATTCTGGTAAAGGCACCCGAGTGATCGTGGCCTGAGGAAGGGCCCCCGGTCTGTCTGACCGGGGGCCAGCCCCCTGCCCCGTTGTCTGGCCTTTATCAGCGCAGCACCGGGTAAACCGCCAGGCAGGCCGCCAGGCACAGCAGCCCGGCGGAAAGGCCCTGATAGGCCGGGACGCTGATATATCCCGACAGGCGGCGGCCCAGACTGTCGGCCAGCAGCAACACGGGCAGCGCGATCAGCGCCAGCCGGCCAAGACCCGCATCCGCCGCACCGCTTTGCACAAGTACCGGCAGCGCACAGATGGAAAGCGCCCCGAAGAACAGCAGCAGGGTGGCCCGCGTCCGATCAGGCGCGTCGGGGCGCGACAGGGCGTGCAGGACGACGGGCGGGCCGGGCATTGCGGCCAGCCCGCCCATGAAGCCCGCCAGAAACCCGGCTACTCCGACCGGCATGCGACGCAGCAGTCCGGCCACCGGCGGCGGGGCGGCCCTCATCCCCACGCCCGTCAGCACCAGCGCTGCCAGTACCATACGCGCCGCGTCGGCAGACACCGACAGCAGTGTAAGCTGACCCAGCGGTATGGCAGGCAGCGCCCAGACCAGCAGCCGCAGAAGATAGCCCCGGTCCAGCCGCCGCCACGAGGCCAGAAGATCGCGCGGCATCATCGCCACCTGAAGAACGATGGTCAGCGCCACGGCCTGTGGCACGCTCAGATGCAGGCTGAGCAGCGGGACCGCCAACAGCGCGAAGCCAAAGCCTGTGACCGCCCGCGCCAGCCCGGCGACCAGAATGGTCGCGAGCACGGCGGGCAGCATTGTGCTCATCAGGCAGCGTCCCCGCACTGGGCCGATGTGACGGCGATCACCGCCAGCACATCCTCGGCGCTGCATCCGCGCGACAGGTCGTTTGCCGGACGGTTCAGCCCCTGTAGCACAGGCCCGATGGCGGTCAGCCCGCCCAGCCGCTGCGCGATCTTGTAGCCGATATTCCCCGATGCCAGATCGGGAAAGACAAAGACATTGGGGCGCCCCGACAGACGGCTGCCCGGTGCCTTGCGGCTGCGGATCGCATCGTCGATGGCCGCATCGAACTGGATCTCGCCGTCGATTTCCAGATCCGGCTCGGCTGCCCGCACCCGCTCCAGCGCCTCGCGGATACGGGCGAGACTGTCATGTTCCGCCGATCCGGCGGTGGAAAAGGACAGCAGCGCCACGCGGGGCGTCTCGTTCAGCAGGGCGCGGGCAGAGGCGGCGGAGGCGCGGGCAATGTCGGCCAGCTCTGCCGCTGTCGGGGTGATGACCAGCCCGCAATCGGCAAAGACCATGCCGCCCTTGATTGGTGCGTCCTTGGCACAGGACAGCATCAGGAAGAAGCTGGACACCGTATTGATGCCCGGCGCGCGCCCGATGAACTGCAAGGCAGCCCGCACGGTATCGGCAGTGGTGGCGACCGCCCCGCCCACGGTGCCATCGGCCTGACCAAGCCGCACCCGCAGCGCGGCCTGCACCAGTGGTTCGCGCACCAGATCACGGGCCTGATCCGGTGTCACCCCCCGCGCCGCGCGCAGGCGGTGACATTCGGCCGCCAGCGCCTCCAGATCCGGGGCGCGGGCCGGGTCGATCACCGCCACCGCGCCGGGCGCGGCCCCCAGCGCAACCAGCGCCGGACCCACACGCGCCGGATCGCCCAACAGGGTGATACGGGCCAGCCCCCGTGCCACCGCCTGAACGGCAGCGGCCTGGATGCGAGGGTCTTCGCCCTCGGGCAGCAGGATGTGGCGCGGCGTGGCGTGGCAGGCTTCAAGAATGCGGTCCAGCGGTTTCATGGCTCAATCCAGCAGATGCAGGCCGGTCAGCACGAAGCTGCCGATAAACAGGGTTTCGACGACCAGCAGGCCGATGGCGACAGGACCGACCTCCAGCATTTTTGCCAGCGAGGTCTTGATGCCGACCGCCGCAATCGAGATCAGCAGCGCCCAGCGGGACAGGAGTGCCGCGCCCTCGGCCAGCTCTGCCGGGATCAGACCCATCGAATTGAGGGCGGCCAGGGCCACGAAGCCCAGAACGAAGCCCGGCAGCAACGGCGGACGCGTGCCTTCGGTCGCCGCCAGCCCCTTCGCCCGGATCGCGAGCGAGGCGATCAGCACGACCGGCGCCAGCATCGACACCCGGATCAGCTTGACCAGCGTCGCGGTTTCACCCGCTTCCTGCCCGACCGAGAAGCCCGCGCCCACGACCTGCGCGACATCATGGATGGTGCCGCCCAGAAACACGCCGCTTTCGATCGCTGTGAAGCCGAGCGCGTTGGAAATCATGGGGTAAACCACCATGGCCACGGTTGACAGCACAGTCACTGCCAGCACGGTGAACACAAGATCGCGTTCCGATTTCTCGTGCCGGGGCAGGATCGCCGAAATCGCCATGGCGGCCGAGGCGCCGCAGATCGCCACCGACCCGCCGGTGAGCAGCCCAAAGCGCCAGTCGCGTCCGGTCAGCCGGGCCAGCGCCAACCCGCACAGGATGGTTGCCCCCACCCCCGCCACGGTCAGCGCGATCAGGCCGGGGCCAAGGGCGCCCAACATCTCGACCGAGATCCGCACCCCCAGCAGCGCAACCCCCAGACGCAGGACGGTGCGCGCGGTGAAGGCGATGCCCGGAGCGGTACGGCTGCCGTCTTCGGACAGGAAATTGAGCGCGAGGCCCAGCAGCAACGCCATCAGCATGGCGGGCGCGCCGTAATGTTCCGACAGGAATTGTGCCGTCACGCCCACCAGCGTGGCGGTGATGAGGCCGGGAAACAGTAGCCGGATCTGCGACGGCGCGCGGGTAACGGTGTCAAGCATGACGAACCTCAAGAGAAAGGGTCGGCGCGGCCCGCATTATCGGGGCCGCGCCGAAGGTCTCAGACCGCGCCGCGTTGCGGGCGCATGTCCTCACGGCTGATCCCCGCCACCGGCACGGGCTTTTTCATCGCATCCCGGCGGAAGGGCTCGCCCAGTTCCTGATTGAGCAGAACCTCGATGAAGGTGGTCTGGCGGTCCTTCATCTGACGCTCCACCGCGCGGCGCAGTTCTTCGGTCAGATCGGCGGTGGAGCGGACCTGCACGCCATGCGCCCCGCAAGCCCGCGCAATCGCGGCATAGCTTGTGTCGCGGTCCAGTTCGGTGCCGACGAAGTTGTTGTCATACCACAGCGTCGTGTTGCGCTTTTCGGCGCCCCACTGATAGTTGCGGAAGATCACCATGGTGATGGCGGGCCAGTCGTCGCGGCCACAGGCCGTCATCTCGTTCATCGAGATACCGAAGGCACCGTCACCGGCAAAACCGATCACCGGGGTATCGGGGCAGCCGATCTTGGCGCCGAGGATCGCGGGGAAGCCATAGCCGCAGGGGCCGAACAGGCCGGGTGCCAGATATTTGCGGCCCTTTTCGAAAGCGGGATAGGCGTTGCCGATGGCGCAGTTGTTGCCGATGTCGGACGAAATGATGGCCTCGTCCGGCATCGCTGCCTGAATGGCGCGCCAGGCCTGACGCGGCGACATCAGATCGGCGTCGCGGCTGCGGGCCTCCTCGTTCCAGACGGTGCCCGGATCATCCTGTTCGTGATCGAGGCTGGAAAGCTCCTGCGCCCAGCGGGATTTGGTCTGCGAAACCAGCGCGCGGCGATCGGCCCGGCCTTCGTCGCCCGCCGTGCCCGAAAGCTGCGCGAGGATGCCGCGCGCCACCTTGCCAGCATCGCCCTGAATGCCGACAGTCACCTTCTTGGTCAGGCCAATCCGGTCGGCGTTGATATCGACCTGAATGATCTTGGCCTCTTTCGGCCAATAGTCGATGCCATAGCCCGGCAGGGTCGAGAACGGGTTGAGCCGCGTGCCCAGTGCCAGCACCACATCGGCCTTGGCGATGACTTCCATCGCGGCTTTCGAGCCGTTGTAGCCCAAGGGGCCCATGGCCAGCGGATGCGTGCCGGGGAAGCTGTCATTATGCTGGTAGTTGGAGCAGACCGGCGCATCCAGCCGTTCGGCCAGCGCCACCACATCGGGGATCGCCCCGCCCAGCACGACACCCGCGCCCGACAGGATCACCGGGAAGCGCGCTTCCGACACCAGGCGCGCGGCCTCGGCCACCGCTTCTTCGCCGCCCGCAGGGCGTTCGAAATGCACCATCTGCGGCAGATCGACGTCAATCACCTGCGTCCACATGTCCCGCGGGATGTTGATCTGCGCCGGGGCCGAATTGCGCCATGCCCGCAGGATCACGCGGTTCAGCACCTCGGGGATGCGCGAGGCGTCGCGCACTTCCTCCTGATAGCAGACGCTGTCGGCGAACAGGCGCATCTGCTCCATCTCCTGAAAACCGCCCTGACCGATGGTCTTGTTGGCGGCCTGCGGCGTCACCAGCAGCATGGGGGTATGGTTCCAGTAGGCGGTTTTCACTGCCGTCACGAAGCCGGTGACGCCCGGCCCGTTCTGGGCAATCGCCATGGCCATCTTGCCGGTGGCGCGGATGAAGCCGTCGCACATCAGGCCGCCATTGGTTTCATGCGCCACATCCCAGAAGGTGATGCCCGCCTTGGGGAACAGATCAGAAACCGGCATCATGGCGGAACCGATAATGCCGAAGGCATGTTCGATCCCGTGCATCTGAAGCACTTTCACGAAGGCTTCTTCGGTGGTCATTTTCATTGCGTGTCTCCTTCTGCGCAGCCGTCAGCCGCGTTCGTCCTGAAAGTGGTAAAGTTTGTAGAGTCCCCACTGGCCGAGCCGCCGGAACGGCGTCTTCCAGCCCTCGTGAGGCAGTTCCTGATGGAAGATCGGCAGGCGCGGCACATCCGAGGCGCGCCCGGCGACCATCTGGGCCATGCGCCGCCCGGCCTGGGCGGAATACATGACACCATTGCCGCCATAACCCATGGCGTAAAAGGCATTGGGCAGGCCGGGCATGGCGGTGATGCGGGGCATCATATCATGGCTGACATCGACCCAGCCCCACCAGCTGTAATCCAGATCAATGCCGCGCAACGCCGGGAACTTGCGGGCCAGCGCTGCGCGCAGGCCTGCCAGGTGCGCCGGATTGTCCGCATCCTGCCCGGTGATCGCCGCGCGGGACCCGATCTGCACCCGCCCGTCGGGCAACAGGCGATAGTAATGGCGCAGGGTGCGCGTGTCAGTCAGCGGCGACCCGACCCTGATGCCACAGGCCTCACGCTCGGCCGCCGTCAGCTTGCGGGTGACGATGGAGTTCGACATGATCGGCATGATCCGGTCACGCAGGCGCGGATGCAGGCCGCGCGGCGCATAGCCTGCCGTTGCCACCGCCACCGCCCGCGCCCGCACCGTGCCGCCGGGGGTACGCAGATGGTGAACACCATTGATCGTCTGCCAGCTTTCCACCGGGCTGTCGGTATGGACCTTCGCCCCCAGCTCGCGCGCCACGCGCAGATAGCCGAAGGCCAGTTTCGCGGCATGGATCGCGGTGCCGTCCGGCTCCCACATGGCGCCATGGGCTTCCTGATCGCGCACCGCCGTTTCGTGCAGTTCCTCGCGGTTAAGTATCCGGGCGCCGTAACCGAAGGTTTCGCGCAGAAGAGCCGCTTCCTTCGCCAGCTTCGGCATCATCCAGCCCTTGTGGGCGATATAGTAATGCCCGCCGTCCTGCGGTTCACAGTCGATGGCATGATCGCGGATCAGGCCACGGAACAGATCGAAGGCTTCGGTGACCTCGGCGTGCAGGCCCTTCGCGGTTTCCACGCCCCAGCGCTCGATCCACTGCGAACGTTTGAGCCGCCCGGACGAGATCTGTGCCTGTCCGCCGTTGCGGGTGGAGCAGCCATAAGCCACCCCGTTGGCCTCCAGCACATGCGCCTTTATGCCAAACTCTTTGGCCAGATGCAGCGCGCAGGACAGCCCGGTATAGCCAGAGCCAATCACAACGACATCGACATCCATGTCGCCTGTCACCGGGCCGTCATCCTGCGGAGCAGGCCCGGCGGTGCCGATCCAGTAGGTCGGGGCATAGTCGCAGCCACTTCCGATGGATTTATCCGTCACCGGATCATACTTCTGGTTGTATGACGCGCGTGCGCGTCTTGGTGTCGTGCCTTGCATCGACGCATTCCTGCTATGGTGGGGATGGGATCAGCGCGTCTGGATGACGGGGCGCTGTTTGCGGAAAGCCTGCTTCATCACCAGCTTGCCGTCGCGCAGGGTGAACAGGTCCACCCCCTGCGCCTCGGTCCGGCGGCCTTCGGCATCGGTGCCGCGAAACGTCCATTCCGACACGGCGCGGTCGCCGCAGACGAAATGCCGGTGATCAGCCCATTCTGCATCGGGCATCGCCGTCCAGACCGCGACAAACGCCTGGGCAATAGCGTCGCGGCCTTCGATCCGCGTGCCGAACACTTCGGAACCGCCGACGGTGGTGAACACGCAATCTTCGGCGAAATGGGTCATCACGGCGTCAATGTCATGGCGGTTGAAGGCATCGAACGTAGCCTTCAGGTCATCGGCGGTCAGGGTCATGGTTGGTCCTTTCAAGAGTGGCCGGGCCAGAACGGGCAGGCCGGAAAACGGAGGTCAGTAGCCCATCACCCTGGGCAGCCAGAGCGCGATTTCAGGGAAGGCCGCGATCACGGCGATCATCGCGGTGCTGGCGGCGGCGAATGGCAGGGCGCGCACCGAAATTTCCTCGATGGAAACCTTGGAAATCCCGGCGGCGATAAAGAGGTTCTCGCCCAGCGGCGGGGTCTGGAACCCGACCGAAAGAGTGCAGATCATCACGATACCGAAGTGGATCGGGTCGATCCCCACCGAATAGGCCACCGGCAGCATCACCGGCACGAGGATCATGATGGCGGCCAGCGTTTCCATGAACATGCCGACGAACAGCAGGAAGACGATGATCAGTGCCCAGATCACGGCGATATTCTGCGTAAGACCCAGCATCGCATCGGCGATATGCGCGGGGATCTGGTTTTCCACCAGAATGCGGCCGAAGATCGTGGCGGTGAACAGCACCAGCAGCACACGCCCCGTCAGCCAGGTCGTCGCCTCAAGCGATTTCATCACCTCGGTCAGGCGGATCTCCCGATAAATGAAGATGCCGACGAACAGCGTATAGGCAATGGCGACGATGGCAGCCTCGGTCGGGGTGAAGAGCCCGGCATAGATGCCGCCGAGGATCACGAAGGGGGCCATCAGCGCCCAGAATCCCTTGCGGCAGGCGTCAAAGATATGGGCGGGCGACAGCGGGTCGGCCCCGCCACAATAGCCTGCCGCGCGGCAGCGCAGCCAGTTCATCACCAGAAGGCCCGCCGCCATCAGGAAGCCCGGCAGGAACCCCGCGATGAACAGCTTGGAAATCGACACGGTCTGGAAGGCGCCGAATTTCTCCACCGCCTCGGCGGGGGGCTGCATGCCCATGGCCGAGATCCCGAAAATCACCATCGGAATGGACGGCGGGATGACGATGCCCAGCCCGCCCGAGGCGGCGGTGACGGCGGCGCCATAGCCCTTGGCATAGCCCGCCCGCACCATGGCAGGGATCATCAGCATCCCCACCGCCGCTGTCGTGGCGGGGCCGGAGCCGGAAATCGCGCCGAAGAACAGGCAGGCCACCACCGTGGCGGCCGAGATGCCGCCGGTGAACGGGCCGGCCAGGCTTTCCGCGACAGTGATCAGACGGCGCGAGATGCCTGCCGCCTCCATCAGTGCCCCGGCAAGAATGAAGGCCGGCAGCGCCATCAGCGGGAAGGCCCCGACCGAGGAAAAGGCGATCTGTACCATCTTGATCGGGTTGTCGCCGAGGAACCACATCGTCGTCAGCGCCGAGACACCCAGCCCGACCGAAATCGGTGCCCCGAGGATCATCAGGAAGAAGAAGGTGCCAAAAAGGACCAGCGTGATCTGACCGTCCATCACACCGCCTCCGCCCTGGTTGCGGCGGCAAGAGCGGCCATATCCACTTCGTCGGGGTCGCGCGGGTCCTGGCCCCGCACAAGCTTCAGATAGTTGACCTGAAGAATGCGCAGCGTCATCAGCGTGAAGGCGACGGGCAGCACCAGCATGACCCATTTCATCGGCCAGCCCAGCGTTTGCGCCTTCACGAAAGGCTTCATCAGGCTCAGATATTCGATGGCGTAGCGGATGAAGACCAGATTGAAACCGATCCAGGCCAGATCCCCCACCGCCTCGACCCAGCGCGCCACGGACCGCGGCAGCCGGTTGATGTGGAAGGACACGCGGTTGTGCGCATACATGCGCGCCGCATAGCTGGCCCCGAAATAGGCGAACCAGACGAACAGGATGACGGAAAGCTCTTCGATCCAGGTGATCGAATTGCCGAAAACCGACCGCGCGACGATCTGCACGAAAAGCAGGCAGACGAAGCAGGCGAGCAGAAGCTGGCAAAGATAACTTTCCAGCTTGTCGAGATGGCGCCAGAAGGAAGACATGGCTGACCCTTGTTGCAAGACGACAGGGGGTGGGACCGCGCTACAGGAGGCGGCCCCCGGTGGCGATCACTCGACGGTCGGGCGACCGAGCGAGGCGAGGACGCCGTTCAGCACCTCCTTGCCGCCGATGCTGTCATAGAATTTTGGCCAGACGGTCGTGGTGGCACGTTCGATGAACTCTGCCTCGCCATCCGCCGGGTCGCTGATCTCCATGCCCTTGGCCACCAGGTCCGTCTTGATCTGCGCCTCCTGATCACGCAGGAACTGCCCCGAGGCCAGCGTTGCCTCCTGCCCCGCCGCCAGCACATTGGCCTGCTCTTCGGGGCTGAGCGACTGGAACAGCTGTTCCGAGACGATCAGCGGCTCGATCGAAAAGATGTAGCGGATGTTGGTGACATATTTCTGCACCTCGTCGAACTTCATCGCGTGCACGGTCATGTAGGGGTTGTCCTGCCCGTCCACGACCTTCTGTTGCAGCGCGGCAAAGGTTTCCGACCAGGCCATCGGCGTCGGATTGATGCCCCAGGACTTGTAGGTCTCGATCATGATCTCGTTCTTCGGCACCCGCACGACGAGACCCTGAAGATCGGCCACCGTGGTCACAGGCTTCCTGGAATTGGTGAGGACACGGAACCCCGAATAGGCCCAGCCGATGATGCGCACGCCCGCGTCCTCGACCGTGCGGTCAACCATCTGCTGACCGATTTCGCCTTGGGTAATCTTCTCGGCATCCTCCAGCGACAGGATGACATAGGGCAGGGTCAGCGTGCCGACCGAGGGCGAGAAGGGCGTGATATTGTTGATGGCGAGGATCGAGAAATCCAGCGTTCCAGTCGCGGCCGCCGTCACCGTATCCTGTTCATCGCCAAGCTGGCCGTTCAGGAACAGCCTGGCGCTGTCCGCACCGCCGGATTTTTCTTCCAGCGCCTTGATGAAGGCAAGGCCAAGCGCCTCTTGCGTGCCGCCTGCCCCGTCACCGACCGCAATGCGGAAATCGCGTGCGGCAGCCGGGACGGCGCTGGCCAGAAGCATGGCAAGGACAGTCGCACGGCGCAGCGTGCGGGACGAAAAGGTCATGGTGGAACTCCCTGTTCAGCCGACTCTCCCGGTCGGGCTGCGTCAGGTTGTCACGCGACGTCAGGCATGTTTATATCCAGATGCGCACAAACTTAGGTCCAGTTTCGCATGCCGCTGACCGGCCAGATCTCGCCCGACATGTTCTTCGTGGATCGCAACCGGCGCGAGCCGTTGCAGATGCAGCTTACGGCCTCGATCACCTCGGCCCTTCTGGATACGCGGGCACAGCCGGGCAGCCGGATGCCTTCGACGCGCGCACTGGCGACGCATCTTGGCCTGTCTCGCCTGACCGTCACGCTGGTTTATCAGGAGCTTGTGGCGCAGGGCTATCTTGAAAGCCTGCCGCGGTCCGGTTTCGCGGTTTCGCAGAAAGTGCCGCACCGGCGTCTGGAAGCGATTGACCAGACAGCGGTCAGCCGCGTGAACTGGGCCGTGCGCCTGCCTGATCTGACACGGCGGCGACGCATCGTGAAGCCGCTGGACTGGCGCAGCTATCCCTATCCGTTCATCTACGGGCAGGCGGACCCGAAGCTGTTCAACCACACCGCCTGGCGCGATTGTGCCCGCCGCGCATTGGGGGCGCGCGACTTCGCCGAACTGGCGGATGACAGCCTGACGCAGGATGACCCGGTGCTGGTGGATTACATCTGCCGCAACACCCTGCCCCGCCGCGGCATCCGCGCCCGGCCGGAAGAGGTGCTGATCACGCTGGGCGCGCAGAACGCCCTGTGGATCGCGGTCGGGCTGCTGGCCTTGCCGGACCGGCTGGCGGTGGTCGAAGACCCTGGTTTCCCCGACTTCGCCGAAAGCCTCCGGCTGCACGGCATGCCCACGCTGTTCGTTCCCACCGATGCGGAGGGGCTGAACCCCGATGACCTTCCGCCCCAGACCGGGCTGGTTCTGGTTGCGCCCAGCCACTCCATCCCCGTCGGCATCACCATGACGCTGGAACGCCGCCGTGCGCTGCTGGCCGCCGCCGACCGGCATGACTTTCTGGTGGTCGAGGATGATTACGAAACCGAAATGAGTTTTCTCGAACCCCCCTCCCCTTCGCTCAAGTCGCTGGATGCCTCGGGGCGGGTGATCTATCTGGGCAGTTTTTCCAAATCTTTGTTTCCGGGCCTGCGTATCGGCTATCTGGTCGGGCCCGAGCCGTTCATCCGGCAGGCGCGGGCGCTGCGCGCGATGATGCTGCGCCATGCGCCCGGACATATGCAGCGCGTGACCGGATATTTTCTGGCGCTCGGCCATTACGACGCCCATCTGGTGCGCCTGCGCGAGGTGTTCCGCCGCCGCCGCGAAACGCTTGTCAGCGCCCTGTCACAGACCCCGCTGGAAGTGGTGGGCGCCGCCCGTCACGGAGGGTCGAGCCTCTGGGTTGCCGCCCCCGAAACCATCGACAGCGCCAGTTTCGCCGAAGCGCTGCGGCCAAAAGGCGTGCTGATCGAGCCGGGCCATCCGTTCTTTGCTGCCCCTGACGGCATCTGCCGTCACTTCCGTCTGGGCTATTCCTCGATCAGCGAAGACAGGATCAGGGCTGGTGTGGCGCATCTGGCTGAAACCGTGGCACGACTGGGCTGAGCCTGCCCCAATATCGGATTTGGACAGGCCTTAGCACCACGACCGCCCTGCCCCGCGATTCGAATGAGTCCCGTTTTTGACGCCGACCCGGATGATGGCGACAGCGGCGCCAACAAGATCTGGATTGGTCGCCCCTCGCAAGGGTCCGGCTTTGTGTTTATTTATCAATAAATTAATTGATACCCATGCCCTGCGGGGCGCCGTCCGCGACAGCGTCCCTACACCAGTTGTAGAATTTCCTTGCGTGACGGACCGACTTGGCGCATTTCTGTTCGTAGCGGAAAACTGCGAGAATTTCGGATTTCTGCGCTACAAAGAACCAAAGGCTCGGAAGAGTATGCTGAGTGCGGGCCAACCGCGCCAGCCTGATATGAGAGGGCAGCATGACAGCAGAGCAGGTATTTGCCGAGCTTCAAGGCGATGCATCCACATTGCATGAATCGATCCGGATGCATCTGGAGCGCAATTTTGCGCCGGATGCCCGCAAGCACCTCAGAAGCTTTTCCTCGACCGAAGCGGCAGAATTCCTCGGGTTGGCGCCGGGCCACCTGCGCAAACTGCATGCCGAAGACAAGATCCCCGACGTTCCCCTGGATGAACGCGGGCGCAAGCTCTATTCCGCCGAAGATCTGGCGCAGATCCGGCTGGCGCTGGCGCGCACCACGCGTGACCCGTCACTGTATCTGCGGGGGCGGGTCGGCACCGAGCCTTTGCAGATCATCTCTTGCGTATCTTTCAAGGGTGGGAGCGCAAAGACCACCACCGCGGCCTATCTGAGCCAGTGGTATGCCCTGCACGGCTATCGCGTGCTGATTATCGACATGGACCCGCAGGCCTCGCTGTCCTCCATGACCGGGCTTCGCCCCGAGATCGACTTTACCCAGAAGGGCACGATTTACGACGCGATACGCTACGAAAACCCGCTGCCGATGAGCGAGGTCGTGCGAAAGACCTATTTCCACGGGCTTGATATCGCGGCGGGCGGTCTGATCCTTTCGGAATATGAAACCGAGACGCCCTACGCCCTGCGGCATGGCTCCGAACCGCCGTTCTATCTGCGTTTGCGCGAAGCGATCCAGTCCGTAGAATCAAGCTATGATCTTGTTTTCATTGACTGCCCGCCGCAGCTCGGCTTCCTGACGCTTTCGGCGCTGGTGGCCTCTTCCTCGATCATCATTCCGGTCGTGCCGAACTTTATCGATGTGGCATCGCTGGCCCAGTTCCTGACCATGACCTCGTCACTGCTGGACACGATCCGCGACGCAGGCATGACGCTGGAATACGATTTCCTGCGCTATCTGGTATCGCGTTTCGAGCCATCAGACGGACCGCAGGCACAGGTTGCCGGGCTTTTGCGAGCGAATTTCGGGAAGCGGGTAATGACCGAAACCTTCCTGAAATCAACCGCCATTTCCGACGCCGGGCTGACACACCAGACGCTTTTCGAGGTTGGCCGGGGCAGCATGAACCGCAACACCTACGACCGTGCGATGGAAGCGATCAATGCGGTCGCGCGCGAGCTGGAGCAAGACATCCATCACGCATGGGGGAGGATCTGACATGGCACGCAAGAACATGTTCGAGGGCATCGCCCCCGCCGCCCGGTCCGAAGAAGGCGGGAAAGACCCCCTGCCCCGCCCCGCACCAAAGATGCCCGAGGTGTTTCAAAGCGCCGGGCCGATTGCCGCCATCCGCAACGATCTGCGCAGCGTCGGCAGCCGGTCCATTCAGGATATCGACCCCGATCTGATCGAGGATACGGGCCTGAAAGACCGCATTGGCGCGCTGAACGAAGATATAACCGACCTGCGCGACAGCATTGCCAGGCATGGCCAGCAGGTTCCCATCCTGCTGCGCCCGCATCCCAAGCTCAGCGGGCGTTATCAGGTGGTCTACGGTCGCCGCAGGCTCGCGGCGATCCGGGGACTTGGGACGCCGGTCAAGGCGCTGATCCGCACGCTGTCTGATGAAGAGGCGGTGCTGGCGCAGGGGCAGGAAAACAACCTGCGCAAAGACCCGTCCTTCATCGAAAAGGCGCTGTTCGCCGGTGATCTGGAGGAGGCCGGCTATGATGCGCGGGTTGTTCAGGATGCGCTGAACGTGAATCGCAGCCATACGTCGCATATGCGCAAGGTGCGCGAAGCCTTTCCGCGTGATGTGCTGGAGCGTATCGGGGCCGCGCCCTCGATCGGCTGGAAACGCTGGTATGAGCTGGCGGTGAAAGTGCTGGAACAGGGGATCGACGCCTCAACGATCCACCCTGCCCCGTTCGCTGAAGGCTCCAACTCGGACCAGCGGTTTGCCGCCTGGGTGAAGGCTCTGCCTGAGCCACCAAAGGCGCCAGCAGCGCCGCGCACGGCCGTCAGCATCATAGCGAAGGATGGCTCAGACCTGGGCGAAGTCGAACTGAACCGGGGGAAGCTCGGCTTTCGTCCTTCCGCGGGTCAGACTGCCTTCGCTGCCTGGCTGCACGAGAATGCGGAAATGGTGTTCTCGCAACTTCACCAGGAGTTCGTCACCCGTTCAAGACAAGGGTGATCAAACGTTGAAGCAGAGAAAACAACAGAGGAGCAGGACCGGAAAAGGATAGGCCTCCCGAATGGAACCCACCCGGAAGGCCCGCGCAAACCACAGGGCGCCAACCCTGAGAATGCTCATCTTCTAGCAAGAGCAAACTAGCGCAGGCCCGAATCACACGCAACATCGCATCGCGGTGACACGATATCTTTTGTCCTTTTTTCTGGGGAAAAGTATCGCTTTCCTGCCTGATGTATGCGTCCGGAGACATCGGACCGCCTGGATCGTTCCACTGAACATGCCATGGAACATATTTCGTCATCGCCCGTGCGTGCGCACGTTCGGCGGGCAGGTACTTTTTGTCCGCCGCAACCTGCCCGAGCTGCTGCAAAGTCCGAAGATCCGCGCTGGCGGCTGCTTGATCTTGTCCGCATCTGTCGCAGCCCGCTTGGTCTGCGCGACCGGGATATCACGGTCCTGCGCGGCTTGTTGTCCTTCGTGCCGGATACAGCCGATCCCACGAGGCTGGTTGTCTTTGCCTCCAATCGCGCGCTGATGGAACGCTGCGACGGGATTGATGAACGCACCCTGCGGCGCCGGATCGTTCATCTTCAGTCAAAAGGGTTGCTGGCCCGCAAACTCAGCCCGAACGGAAAGCGCTATCAGATCCGCGATGCGCAACTGGTCTATGGCATCGACCTTGGCCCCCTCTTCCGCCTTGACGCGGATCTTGAGGCGCTGGCGGAGGAGCAACGCCGCGAAGAACTGCGGCGCAAAGCTCTGCGCGCGATGATCCGCCACGCATTGTATCACCAGACCAATCCGTCGAAAACGACGGCCTGCGAAGAGGCCCGTCGCGCCCTGCGCCGTTCGGTCGACAGCCACCAACTGAGCGAACTTCTTGCCCAGATCAACGATACTGTGGATGAAACGTCGGTAGATCAGCCTTCAGCAACATCTCATCTGACCGCCAGCGACAGTCAAAATGACCGGCACATTCAGAGTTCAAAAAAAGAATCTTATGAATCTGAATACTGCGACGAATTTATAGCCAAGGGGCCTGTCACACCTGATTTACCCCAGAACGAGGATCGGAACCCAGCTGATCTTTCCATCGATGAATGTCTTGCCCTGGCCCCCACTGCCGCAGAAATGGCGCTGGAGAAGCCACGTTGCTGGCGTGACATTGTTGCCCTTTCCGCTGCTCTGGCACCCGCGATTGGTCTGTCACCAACCGTCGTTGAGACAGCCCGAACCCGTCTCGGCCCCCTTGGCGCGGCACTCGCTGTTCTGGGTTTGATCGAGGCATTCGGAAGGATTCGTAACCCCCAAGGCTATCTGTCCCGGCTTTCCGACAAGGCACGGCAACAGGGCTTCGATCTTGTGCGTATGTTCCGCTCGCTGGTTAATCGTCGAAGCCCGCAAACGGCATGAGCATGTTTACCCCGGTAAACATTGGTACCTCCAAGAGGAGGCCATCAGACGTATACCCGGGTAAACATGGCTTGGCTGCACAGCATTTTATGCATCGGGACAGAATGACATCTTCCGTGCCATCCTTGCTTCGGTTACGCGTCTGGCAGCGTCCCCTTCTGGTAAAGCTGCGCAAAACGTCTCCGCAGTTCAGCTTTCTGGACTTTGCCCATCGCGTTCCGCGGCAGTTCCGGCACAAAAAGCACACGCTTGGGCTGCTTGTAGCGGGCAAGCTGATCGCCAATCGCGCGGAGAATGCCCGCCTCGTCAATCACGCCTTCCGTTTCGCCAACCACAATGGCGGTGACGCCCTCGCCAAGATCGGGATGCGGCAGCCCGATCACCGCGTTCTCACCCACGCCGGAAATCTCATCAATCAGCGCTTCGATCTCCCTGGGGTAGACATTGTAGCCGCCCGAGATCACCAGATCCTTGTCACGCCCGACAATGCGCAGGTAGCCATCCTCGCCGATCTGCCCCAGATCGCCGGTAATAAAGAAACCATCCGCGCGAAATTCCGCCGCTGTCTTTTCCGGCATGTTCCAGTAACCGGCAAAAACATTCGGCCCCCGGACCTCAATAGCGCCTATCTCGCCTCGTGGCAGAGGTCCTGCGGTTTCGCGATCAGTGATGCGGATTTCCACCCCGGGTAAGGCCATGCCAACCGCACCGGGCTTGCGGGAACCGTCATAAGGGTTGGATGCGATCATACAGGTTTCGGTCATCCCGTAGCGTTCAAGAATAGCGTGGCCGGTCTGTGCCTCGAAGTCACGGTGATCTTCCGGCAGCAGCGGGGCCGAACCGGAAACGAAAAGCCGCATGTTTGAGGTCGCTGCATGATCAAGACGGCCGGATTTCAGCAGCCGTGTGTAGAAGGTGGGCACACCCATCAATACTGTTGCCCGGCTCATCAGGCCGATCACCTCCTCCGTCTCAAACCGTGTCAGCCAGATCATCGCGGCACCAGCCGCTAGCGTCATGTTAACGGCCACAAACAGGCCGTGGGTGTGGAAGATCGGCAGCGCATGGATCAGGCGGTCATCAGCGGTATAGCGCCAGATCTGCGACAAGGCGGCGGTGTTGGACGCAAGATTGCCATGGGTCAACACCGCGCCCTTTGACCGGCCGGTAGTGCCAGATGTGTAAAGGATGGCGGCTGCATCCTCCATCTTCCGCGCAACATGGTTTGTCATCGGGTGGACCATACGGACCTGATCCATCAGCGTGCCATCCGCCTTGGTGCCCAGACTTTCGACGTGCAGCACCGCTGACTGGTGACTCCGGTGCTCTGACAGCGTTGCAGGGCTGCATAAGAACAGGCGCGGGGCGGCGTCTTCCAGGAAATAGTCGATCTCTGCGCCGGTATAAGCCGTGTTGAGCGGCAGATAGACCGCGCCGACCTGAAGCGTGGCAAGGTAAAGGCAGATCGCCTCAGGGCTCTTTTCGGTCTGCGCCGCGACTCGATCACCGGGTTGCACACCAAAGCCGGTCAGGACGGTGGCCAGACGATGCACCAGATCGCGCGCCTGCGCATAGGTGATATCGGGCGCGCCCGGCCTTTCGAACAGCGTCTTTTGGGGGGCGCCTTCGGTCGAGGCAAGGAAGCTTTCATAGATCGTCTGCATGGATGTCTCCGGCTGAAATCAGCGTGTCAGGGCGGCGGCGAGGGGCGCGCCGGTGGCGATGGTGCCATCGCGTACGAAAGCCTCATGCTGGGCTTCGATGGCGGCGGGTTCGTAGAGGTAATTGACCATCAGCCCATGGCCGCGCGTCAGTGCGCCTTCGGACAGATCGGCAGGCCAGTTCACCCGCCAGGCGGCAGCTCCATTCCCCAGATGAAACCGCGCCACCGGATCGCGGGGCGCACCGGAGCGGTTGCGGGCGCCGGTGAGGTAGCGGGCCGCAAGTGCCTCGACCTCGGGTTTCAGCCGGGCTGCTTCGGCAGTATCGTTCTGCCATCCGTCGACAGCCAGCCGCTTTGCCAGGGCCGGACCGCGCGCGTCTTCGCCGCTGGCAAGCCAGGCCGCAAAATCCGGGGCAGGGGAGAGGGTCACGAACCTGCGCAGCGCGGGAAGCTCTGCGGCAAGTTCGGCCACCACCTGCTTGATCAGAAAATTACCGAAAGAGACGCCCTTCAGCCCGGCCAGCGTGTTGTTGATTGAATAGAACACCGCAGTCGTAGCTTCCTCCGCCTCAGGTGCGACGGGCGCGGTCAGGATCGGGGCGATGCGGTCGGGGGTATCGCGGGTCAGCGCCACCTCGACGAAGATCAGTGGCTCATCCCCGGTCGCGGGATGGAAGAAGGCATAGACCCGCCGGTCGGCAGGATCGAGCCTGCGGCGCAGATCCTCCCATCCCTGCATCGGGTGGACAGATTCGTAGGCCATGATCTTTTCAAGGACGGAAGCCGGAGTGGACCAGTCGATCCGTTCCATCCGCAGGAAACCCCTGTTGAACCATGAGGCAAAAAGATGCGCGAAATCGGCATCCAGCGGCCGCAGGGACGCATCGTTGCGCATCGCGATCAACAGGTCGGCCCGCATATCGACCAGCTTTCGTGTCGCGCCCGGCGCTGTGTTCAGACGGCGGAGCAGGGTCTGGCGTGGCGGCTCCACAGCGTCAAACAGCGGCACCAGAGTCGCGGCTGAAGGGGCCGCATCATAAGCCGCGAAGGCGCGACGGATCAGGGTGGGGTCAGCGTCAAAGCGGTTACGCAGCAGATCGAAGAAGCCGCGCTTTCCTGTTGCGTCCAGTTCGGCATAGGCGGCAAGGGCCTGTTCCGCCACCGCGACACGCGCGGCATCGCCGATGCGGCCCATCAGTACCTCGCAGGCGGCTGCCAGCCGTTCGGGGGCGGGCCGGGCCAGAGCCTTGCGCGTGGCATTTTCATCCGGTGGTGCTGATTTACGTCCGATCCGTTCAGTGCCAGTGATGGCCTGAACCAGATCGGTCAGAAAGGCGAGTTTTGGGCGTGGCATGGCATATCCTCCTGCGACATCTTATACATATTAAGATAATTGTTGTATATAACATGACGAATGTTGGACATCTTTCGAGGAAGGGTTAAATTGCAACCCGTTATCAATCTTCAGCAGGACGTCGCCTTGGATCGCCCGGCCCGAATGAACGCAGCGCAGATCCGGCAGGCGCTGGAAAATGCCATCGTCGATGGCCGATTCGTGCCGGGTGAAAAGCTGGACCCCGATGCGCTGTCGGCTGAGTTTGCCTGTTCACGCACCCCGATCCGCGATGCGTTACAGGCCCTGGAAGCGTCGGGACTTGTCCGGATCGAACCGAAGCGCGGCACATTCGTGACCGAGCTTGGCCTCGTCGAACTGACCGAACGATTCGAGGTGATGGCAGAGCTGGAGGCGATGTGCGCGCGCCTCGCTGCCAGCCGCGCGACGGCGTCCGAAGTGGCACGCATCCGTACCGCGCAGGCGGGCTGCGAAGCGGCGATCCAGACTGGCGACACCGATGCCTACTACAGCCGGAATACGGCCTTCCATCAGGCAATCTATGCCGCCTCGGGCAATCGCTTCCTCGAAGCCGAAGCTCTGCGGCTGCAAACCATACTGCAACCCTATCGCCGCCGGCAGCTGACGCTCCGTGGACGGATGACGCGTTCGCTGGACGAACATCGCCGCATCGTCGCGGCAATTGAGGCCGGAGAGGCGGTGCGGGCAGCGGCCGAAATGAATGCACATGTCGTCATTCAGGGCAGCCGTTTTCACGAACTCATCGCGGCGCTGCGGGCGGGCGGGGAATGACGAAAGGGCCGCCCCGAACCGGGACGGCCCGCAGGCAGGGCAGGGGGCTCAGGCCGCTTTCGGGACAGCGGCGCGGTTGCCCCAGTTCAGCGCAACCGCCAGCACGATGGCGAGGATACCCGCAGCGGCAGAGCTGTAGATCTCGGACAGCGGCGACAGGAAGATGGCGAGCCCCGCCGCAGCCCCGGTCAGCGCATTGCGGCGCGTGGCGCTGTTGATGAACATGATCACGACCGCGCCATAGAGGGCGGGCAACGTATAGGCCTTGATCGCCTCCGCCACCGGGGCGGGCAGGACCGCGATCAGGGCGCTGCCGATCAGCACCAGCGCAATCAGGAACACAAGGTTCACCAGAACGGAGACCACGATGCCCAGCACCGCCGCGACCTCGGCCTTGCGGGTACCCGCCTCGGCCTCGATGGCGCTTTGACAAGAGATCACCACCGGCATGCGCATGTTGCCGATGTTGCCCGACAGGAAGCTGATATAGGTGCCGCAGACCCCCAGAACCGGGAAATAGGAAACCGGCTCCACCACCCACATGATGCCGACGATGGTGGCGATGGCCAGAAGGCCCGTCAGGATCGGGCCGACGCCCGGAAAGGCGCCCAGCACGAACGACAGGTAAAGTGCGGGCATCAGGCACAGCACCATGGCAATAGCCAGCGTCAGCCGACCGATGCGATGGGCGCGCGGGATGAAGCTGCTTCTGTAGAAACCTTCCATGTTTTGTTCAGGCATGTTTTGTCTCCCCGTATGTTATTGTGATCAGGCCAGCAGATGCCCGGTGACGGAACCGGCGACGAGTCCGACGATCAGCGAAAGGCCCACGGCCCATTCGCGCAGCCAGGCGCGGTGCTTGCCTGCCAGATGCAGCAGAACCATGCACACGGCGGCGGCGATGACGGCGGCCATGTCATCCGGCTCGATACTGAAATTGCTGAGCCAGGCCTTG
The DNA here is from genome assembly GCF_001303875.1 of Gemmobacter sp. LW-1. Lineage (NCBI taxonomy): Bacteria > Pseudomonadati > Pseudomonadota > Alphaproteobacteria > Rhodobacterales > Paracoccaceae > Gemmobacter > Gemmobacter sp. LW-1. The sequence continues at coordinate 184,803 of NZ_LJSC01000034.1, forward strand.
TCGACCACGGCATTGACTCCCAGAAGACCGAAGATGGCGATGGGGGTGGCGGTGCCGACCGCGCGGATCAGTCCGGGGTTGCTGACCGCCATCTTGTCCTGCGCGCGGTCCAGCCCCTTGGTCAGCAGGAAGGCGGAAAGCAGCCAGCCCATGCCGCCCAGCGTCATGACCCAGACTGAGGCCGCGAGGGCCTGAAGCGTATAGCTGTCGGCGCCCAGCTTCGCGCCAAGCGCCTTGGCGCCCTGATCGGCGGCGAGGAACTCGAACACTGCCGAGCCGATGACACCCACCCGCATCAGCGTGACCGGCCCGCCTACCATGGCCATCAGCGAAACCGCGACGAAGAAGATCGCGATGGCGGGGCCGACCGAATTGATCGCGGCGGTCTTGTACACCACCCGCCGTTCCTCCGCCGTCAGGATGGCGTAGCGGTCCGAGAAATCCAGCGTCATGCGCAGATAGAGCAGCGACTGCACCACCACGACGCCGATCACGAGTGTTGCAAAAAGCCACAAGACCGGGCCATTTGCGACCTGAAGAACCTGTTCCATTTCGATTTCCCTGTTGGTGATTATTCGTTCAGGCCAGTTCCGCCGCGATCAGGCGGCAGAAATAGCTCGCTGCCGTGGGCAGGATGTCATCGTTGAAATCGAAGCCCGGATTATGCGGCATGGCACCGGGACCGGCGCCGACCATGACGTAATTGCCGGGCACATCCTCGACCATGAAGGCGAAATCCTCGCTGCCGGTGAAGGGGGCCACATCGCCATGCACATTCTCGGTGCCGACCGTTTCGGCGGCGACGGCAAGCGCGATCGCGGTCGCATCCGGGTCGTTGACCAGCGGCACGAAGATATCCTCGAACATGATTTCGGCGCTGCCGCCATAGGTGGCAGCCACGCTCTGTGCCACCTCGGTCAGGCGCTGGGTCATCTGGTCGCCCACCGCCTTGTTGAAATAGCGCAGGCAGCCCTTCAGCGACGCCTTGTCGGGGATCACGTTGAAGCTGTTGGTCCCGGCATAGACATCGGTGAAGGATACGATGCCGGATTCGATGGGATCGACGTTGCGCGCGACGATGCTTTGCGCCGTCATCACGATGTTCGCGGCGATCTGCGTGGCGTCGATGGTGGTCTGGGGCAGGGCGGCATGGCCGCCGCGGCCCTGCACCCGGATGGTGAAGAAGCGACTGCCCGCCATCATCCGCCCGCTGCGGGTGAAGATGTGGTCCTTCGCATAGCCTGGCGCGTTGTGATAGGCATAGATCCGGTCACAGGGAAACCGCTCCAGCAACCCGTCCTTCAGCATGGCCAGTGCTCCGCCCAGGCCCTCTTCTGCCGGCTGAAAGATGAAATGCACCTTGCCCGCGAAATCTCGGTCGCGCGACAGATGCCAGGCGGTCGCCAGCAGGGTGGCGGTGTGGCCGTCATGGCCACAGGCATGCATCACCCCGGGCACTTTGGAACTGTAGGGCTTGCCGGTTTCCTCGGTGATCGGCAGCGCATCCATATCGGCGCGCAGGCCGATGGTACGGTTTGAAGGCCGCGTGCCGTGCAACACGCCCACGATACCAGTGCCGCCGATGCCGGTATGCACCTCGTCCAGCCCATATTCGCGCAGCTTGGTCGCCACCAGTTCAGCTGCGAAGGTCTCCTGAAAGCCGAGCCCCGGATTTTCGTGCATGGCCCGGCGCATGCGGGCGAATTCGTCCTGCGCCGCAACGATGCTTTCGATCATCCCCATCCTGTTCCTCCCGAATCAGTCTATATTGTTTCATTTTAAAATAGTCTCATATTGATACTATTGTGCCTAACGAATATTTGCGCCTTGATGGATCAGGGCCGGTATTGCACAGGGGTCGCATGCCGAAACGCGATGGAAAGGCCGCGATGTACAGGAACTGGTCAAAGGCGTTTCGGCAGGGAAACGCGGTCTACAAGCTGAACATGCTGGGTACGGCTGCTGTCAGGGCGCTTGATGATCGTTTCGTCGCCCTGGTGGGGCTTGATGTGCGAACTGTGCGGGTGCTGCGGCTGATCGGCGACAACCCCGGCATCGGCTTTGCCGAAATCGCCACCTATGGCGCGCTGGAACGCAGCCTTGCCTCGCGGCTGATCCAGAGCCTTGTGCGCGGCGGGCATGTCGAACGCCGCAACGACCCGCAGGATGCGCGCCGCTTTGGCCTTTACATCACGGAAACCGGCGGCACGGCGCGCGCCCGCGCCGATCTTCTGTCGGAGGTCGGGCTGGAGCTGCTGTTCCAGAACTTCGATCCCGCCGAGGTTGCGGCGTTCACGGGTATGATGGACCGGCTGGCCGACTGGATCGACAGTGATGAGTTCGAACGCAGCGCTGCCATCCGGCTGGACGAAGCCGCCCGTCGCGCCGAAACGCTTTAATCCCGCTGCGGCCGTCATTGGGTCGCCAGCGGGGGCGGGGTATGCCGCAGCACCGGGTCGATGGGGCGGAAAGGCCCGCCAACCGAAAGCTCCACAACCCGCGCTGCCGCCAGAAGCGCCGCCTCGCCGCGCGGCTTGCCGATGATCTGTAGTCCCACTGGAAGCCCGCGCGGCCCGATCCCCACCGGCACCGAGATCGCGGGCAGGCCGGTGACAGTCGCCAGGAACGCAAAGCGCAGCCAGTCCATATATCCATGCAACTGTTGTCCGCCGACTTCGCGCACCCATTCCACCTCTTGCGGATGCGGCATGCATCCCACGACCGGACAGGCCAGCACATCGAAGGTTTCGAACAGCCGCAGCATGTTGCGGTAGATCACCGTCCGGTCCAGCTGTGCGTCGGCGATTTTCGCGATGGTCAGCGTTTCGCCGAAGGCCATGTTCGCCTCCAGCGTATCCTTGAAATGGCGGCGGATCTCCTGCGGCAGACGGCGGCCCATCACCGCCCACATCTCGCCGCGCAGGGCGTGATAGGTGCGTTCCAGATGGGGCAGGGGAGGGCAGGTTTCCTCAACTGTCACCCCTTCGCGCGCCAGCCGCTCCAGCACTTTGCGCAAGTGGGTTTCCATTTCGGCATCCACGGCTGAGAAGCCGCCCAGATCGGGGGCATAGGCGATGCGCAGTTGGGGTTCGGCTTCGGCGACGGCGGTCTGGAACGACCTGTGCGGTGCGGGGTACGAAATCGGAGAGCGCGGCTCATACCCCGCCATTGCATCCAGAAACAGCGCGCAATCGCGCACGGACCGCGCCATTGGACCCTGAACCCCTTCGATCATGTAGCCGATGGCGTCCGATCCACCGCCGGCCCGGCCGGGACTGGGCCGCAGCCCCACGACGCCGCAATAAGCCGCCGGAGTACGCAGCGATCCTCCGTGATCCGAGCCATGGCTTAGCCAGACCTCGCCCGTCGCCAGCGCGGCAGCCGCACCGCCGGATGAACCGCCCGCGTTCAGCCGCGTGTCCCAGGGGTTGAGGGTCGGGCCAAAGACTTCATTGAACGTATTGCCGCCCGCTCCAAATTCGGGGGTATTGGTCTTGCCCACCACCAGACCGCCGCGCGCTTCCAGCCGTTCGACCAGCGGGTCGGAATGATCGGGTATGAAGTCTGCAAGCCCCCGTGTGCCGAAGGTGGTGCGCACCCCGGCGACCGGCGTCAGATCCTTGATGGCCAAGGGCAGGCCACCCAGCCAGCCGGAATGCTCCGAAGGTCTGCGGTCCAGCCTGTGCACGGCGGCGCGGGCGCGGTCTTCGCACAGGATGGGCGTTGCATTGATCGCCGGTTCCACTTTCCGCAATCGCGCGCAGGCCGCGTCCAGCAGTTCCTCAGGCGAGATTTCACCTTTGCGCAGCAGGGCCACGACCTCGGTCGCTTCCAGCCTGCACAGGTCCGGCCCGGTAAATGCGGGCAGGTCATCGTCGATCTTGCTGATCCTTGCGGTGGCGGACATGACCTCCCTTTCATGCCAGTTGCAATGGTTGGGAGCGTCGGGTGAAAAAGCAGGTCTGTCAATAATAACTATAATTTTAGAATCTTTAATTATAATTATATGGCGGAAATTTGTGTGCTATCTCCTGATCGACCATGCCGGATCAAGGAGTTAGGGAATATGGGCGCGCAGGCGGATCAGGTTCGCGATGATATCCTGCAACGGGTGCAGGCGCGTGCCCTGCTGCCCGGTGACCGCATTGACGAGGTGGATCTGCGCGAAAGGCTGATGATTTCCGGCACGCCGATTCGCGAGGCGCTGATCGCGCTCGAAGCTGTGGGTGTGATTGAACGCCGCCCACGCGACGGCGCGCGCATTGCTGCGCTGGATGCCGAAGCGCTGATGAAGATGATCGAGGTTCTGGCCGAGGCCGAGGGCGCGCTGGCCTATCGCGCGGCGCGGCGCATCGGCCCGATACAGGCCGAACAACTGTCGGAGGCCGCGCGCGCCTGTCTCGCGGCCAGTGGTCCGCAGCCAGCCTATTATGACCTGAACCTTGCCTTTCACCGCTGTATCATGGCGGCGGCGGGTAATGAGCACCTGAGGGCGATGGCGTTAGGCGCCGGGAACCGGCTGATCGGCTATCTGGCAGCCCGCCACGCGCTGCCGGGCGAACAGATACGCTCGGCCCGCGATCACGAGGCGATCACCGCCGCGATTCTGGATGCGGCGGGGGACCGCGCGCGCGATCTGATGATCGCCCACGTCACATTCTCCGACACGATGGCGCTGGACATCATCAACGCCCTGAGGCGCTGAGGGGCCTCACAGTTCAGTAATAGAACTGATCGCGGAAGACGTGCTGCACGATGCGGTCACGGGTCAGGCCAAGCTTGGCCAGTTCCGCGTCGCTCAGAGCCTGAAGCTGTTCCACGCGGTCGGCCCGCGACCGGATCCGGCCATAGCGGGTCAGCGCGGCGCCGATAGATGCGAGAACCTGCGCACCGAACTTCCTGCCAAGGCCCGCGTTGCGGCCCGGAATGTCTGATGTATAGCTCATGGAAACCTCCTGAAGCATGGATCGGTTGGTTTCCCCCCTTAACGGTGAACTTACGTTGGCAGGGCCAAGGTCACAATCGCGCATGCTGCATTGCAGCATTGCGCTGGGGGCAAGGCGGGGTTGTTACCGCTCCGCCTCGGCGATCAGCCCGCCAATCCAGCGTGCAGCGGCCCAGGTCGCCGGGAGGCCGAGCGGCAGACTCCAGACCAGCGCGGACACGGGGGCGATATTGGCAAAACCGGCGGAATGCAGGATCAGCCCCAGCAGGAACAGGTTGATCGCCACCGCTCCGGTCGCAAAAGGCCAGATCCACAGCCTGAGCCACCATATCCGGCGCGGGTCAATGGCTGGTGCCGTCTTCGAAGGTGATCTTGTTCCAGACATTGTATTTTCCTGAAGGCTTGCGCATCGGCAGGCGGGTGATTTCCTGAAGGGTGCGGCTGTCGTAGACGATCACCGCGCCCTCCTGCTCCCAGACCGAGACCAGCGCCTTGCTGCCGTCGCGGGTGAATTCGGTATGGGCCACCGTCTTGCCGGGTTCGGGTTTCAGCACCTTCACCACCTCCAGCGTCTGCTTGTCGATCAGATGCATCTCGCCCTTGTGCGGCCCGGTAAAGACATCCGCCCAGATCTGCGGTGCGCCGTCGTGGCTGCGCAGGAAGAAGCCCGGCCCCGAAGTTTCGATCACCTTCACCACATGCCAGTCCTGCATGTCGATGACGCTGATCCGACCTTCATTCAGATGCGGCACGGCCATGACGCGGCGCCCGTCACGCATCCAGCTGATACCGCTGCCGAGATGCGGCATGCCGGGCAGGGGCAGGCTGGCGATCTCGCGCCCGACATCAAGGTTGACCACCACCCCCGTCTCGCCCTCGCGGTTGGCACCGATCAGGTTGCGATAGTCGGGGTCGAAGAAAAAGTCGTCCAGCGGTGCCGAGACCGCGATGCGCCGCCGCGCGAACAACCCGCGTTCGACGCCCATCGCCTCTTCCATGCCGTTTTCATTGGAATGCACCAGCCCCTCGGAATAGGGGCCGCCATCCTCGGTCGTGGCGATTTCCCAGATTTCGGGCACGTCCTTCAGCGCGAGCAGAAAGGTCTTGCGGCGCGGCGCCTGATAGACGGCAGAGACCCGGCTGGGCCGCCCCTGCCGATCCGCAACCGGGATCACCCGTGCGACGCTCAGATCCTCTGTGGACAGGATCGTCAGTGTCGCGGGCAGGTAATTTGCCACCGCCAGCCATTTGCCATCGGCGCTCATGGCGATGTTACGGCTATTCAGGCCCGCGCGCACCCGACCGACCTCGTGCAGTGACCAGATGTCGTATTTCTGCACCCAGCCGTCGCGCGACATGACAAAGACATAGCGCCCGTCAGGGCTGAATTTTGGACCGCCATGCACGGCGAAGGGAGTTTCGAACCGATCCAGCACCGCAAGGCTGTCGCCATCCAGCACCGAGATATGGCTGTCGCCGGTTTCCACCACCAGCGTGATGTTCATCGGATCGGCGGCGAACACCGGCGCGGGCGCGGCCTGGTAATCGGCGGTCATCTCGCGCGTCGCGCCGATCGCCGCCGCATCCCAGACGGGCGGGGCCGCCAGCGGGGCCGAGACATAGTCCGCCACCGCCGCGATCTCCTCGGGGCGCAGCGTATCGCGGAAAGCGGGCATCTGCGTCATGGCCCGCCCTTCGGCGATCACCGCCTGCAACCTGTCGCCCTGCAAACGGCCAAGGCTATCGGGGATCAAAGCGGGGCCAGTGCCGCCCAGCCGCGTTTCGGCATGGCACGAGGCGCAAAGATCGACATAGATCGCTGCCCCGTCCGGCCCCGCCAGCGCGGCTTCGGTGAGCCCCAGCAGAACCGCCGCTGCCCATTTACCTTGGCGAAAATATCCCCCCGCCGGAGGCGTCCTGTCCGCGCCACCGGGTGCGCGGTTACAGGAAACGATGCGCCGGATCATGGCTTTTCCCCCGGAATGGCGTGACGGTCAGACGTTCGGTCGCGTCCAGCCCGATTTCGGTATTGGTCAGGTAACAGGCCGGATCCTCGGCCCAGGGGTCGCCGGTGATCTGAAGCGCGCGGATGCGGGTATTGCCGCCACAGATCGTCTTGAAGGCGCAGCCGCCGCAGCGCCCTTTCAGGGGACGCGGCCGGCGGCGCAGCGTCGCCAGCATCGGGTCGGCGCCGGTCCACAATTGGCTGAACGGCGTGTCCTTCACCGAACCCACGGTATAGTCGGACCAGTAGGTATCGGGGTGCACCTTGCCCTGCGGGTCGATATTGGCGACGCCCAGTCCGCTGGAATTGCCGCCCCATGCGGCCAGATGCGCCTCGACCTGCGCGGCCTTGTCGGCATCGAAATTGCGCCGCACCCAGCGCAGGAAATAGACGGCATCGGCATCGTTGTTGCCCGTGACGATTTCCAGCGGCTGATCCTCGGCCACCGCGATCCAGGCGCGGTCCATCAACTGATCCATCGCATGACGGGTGCGGCGGTGGGCGGCATCCTCTCCCCGGTTCTTGTCGCCCCGCCCGGCATAGACAAGGTGCGACAGATAGAACTTGTCCACCCCTTCGGCATCGCAAAGGTCCATCATCGCGGGCAGCATGGCGGCGTTGTCCTGGGTGATGGTGAAGCGCAGCCCCACCTTCACGCCCCGCGCCTTGCAGGCCCGCACCCCGGCGAGGGCCGCGTCAAAGGCGCCGTCCATGCCACGAAACCAGTCGTTCATAGCGCCGATCCCATCCAGCGAGGTGCCGACGTAATCGAAGCCCAGATCGGCAATGCGGTCGATATTTTCGGCGAGTTTCGTGCCGTTGGTAGACAGCGAGAGGTGGCGGAACCCCAGTTCCCGCGCCCGCGTCGCCAGATCGAAGAAATCGAACCGGCTCAGCGGTTCACCGCCCGACAGGATCAGCGCGGGAATGCCGAAGGCGTGCAGGTCGTCCAGCACGGCCATGGCCTGTGCATGGCTCAGTTCCCCCGGAAAGGGCACATCGGCCGAGGTGGTATAGCAATGGCGGCAGCGCAGGTTGCAGGTGCGGGTCAGGTTCCAGATCACCACGGGCTTCACCGCGCCCGAGCGGCGGCGCACCGGGGTGGGGGCCACCAGCTCGCGCATGTATTGGGTCAGACGGAACATGGCTCAGCCCCCATCGGCAAGGCGCATCCCGGTCTTTTTCAGGATGCGGGTGGAATAGAGAATATCCTGCGCCCGGCACGCCGGGCCGAGGAGGCGGGCGATCTGCCCGCGTTTCGCCTCGACCTCGGGGCGGCTGGTGCCGTGGATCATGGCAAAGAGGTTATAGGGCCAGTCGGGCAAGCTGCGCGGGCGCAGGTAGCAATGGCTGACGAAGGGCAGGGCGCCGACTTTGGCGCCAAGCCCGGCCGCGCGGTCGTCGGCTACGTCCCAGACGCTCATGCCATTCGCCACCATGCCAAGCGCGTAATGGTTGGGCGCCAGCGCGATGCGGCGGATCACGCCCTGGGTCTGCATCCGGGTCATGCGGTCCATCACCTCGGCCTCGGTCAGATCGAGCCAGCGGGCGATTTCTGCGAAAGGATGCGGCGTCAGCGGCAGGCCGCCAGCGGTGGCCTGAAGGATGCGGCGGTCGGTGGCGTCGATATTCATGCCTCTACCCGGAAGCCGATGAAGAATTCCTGCATCTTCGGAAAAAGATGCACGGTCAGCCCGGTTTCCGCCGCGATACCGGCGGCGGTCGATGCGATGCCTTCGGGCCTTTCGCAGGCCAGAACGAGCCACATGTTCAGCCGGTGCTGGCGTTCATAATTATGCGCGACCTCGGGATGGGCATTGACCAAAGTCATGACCGCCTCGAAACGGTCCTCGGGCACGGCGATGGCGCACAGGCAGAAGGCCCCTCCCATGGCTGCCGCATCGAGAAAAGGGCCGAAGCGGGTGATGGCGCCGATCTCGCGCAGGCGCGCGATGCGGGCCAGCAGGGCCTCTTCGGTCAGACCAGTTGCCGTGGCCAGTGCGGCGAACGGGGCGGCGGTGATCTCCACCCCGTCCTGAAGCCGGTTGATCAGCAGCCGGTCGGTGGTGTCCAGCGCGTCGGGGGGAAGGGTGCGGCGCATCACGCGGCCCTCCGCAGCCGGGCGCCGGTCTGTTTGAAACAGCGGGTCGAAAACAGCACGCGATAGGCCATGCCCTGCAAGGCGGGCAGGCGGGTTGCGGCCTCCAGTACCCCAAGCGCCTCGGACCGGCTGCGGGCGTGGATCATGGAATAAAGCCGCCATGGCCAGAGACCGGGCACCGGCTGGCGTTCATAGGCCAGTGTCACGCCGGGATGGGCGGCGAGGGCGCGCCCCGCAGCCTCTGCCTGTTCGGGCGCGGCATCCCAGACCACCATCGCATTGGCGGTGAACCCCAATGCGCGATGGCGCACGATCACGCCCAGCCGGGTGATGATCCCGGCGGCCAGCAGTACGGCGATACGGGCGATCACCGCGCTTTCGTCGCGGCCAAGCGTCTCGGCCAGTGCGGCGAAGGGGCGCGGGGTCAGGGCCAGCCCCGCAGACAGTTCATGCAGCAGGGCACCGTCGCCGGGATGGAGTTGATAGGGCAGGGGAGGGCGGTCCGAAGGCATGGCGCACAAGCCGCCGGTCAGCCGGAACCCAAGGTCGATGTTGAAGGGCCGCACCAGCCGCAGGTCGAGCAATTGCAGCCCTGATGCGATGTGAAGCCTGTCCAGAAGTGCCCCAAGGTCATCCCTGTCGGCGGCGGTGGCGACGAACCAGAGGTTCCAGTCGGCCTCGCGCAGATAGGAATGATTCACCCCCGGCTCTGCTCCGACCAGGGCCGCGATGTCCTCGATCTGACCCTCCGCCACCGCCATGGCGGCAAGGGTCGAGGCCCCTGCCGTGTTGGGGCGCACCGTGCCGCCGACCCGTGCCAACTGTCCGTTGGCCCGCAACCGGATCAGCCGGTCGACTACCGCACTTTCGGTCAGACGAAGGGCCGCGCCGATTGCGGCGAAGGGCTGGGGGCAGAGCGGCAGGTCGCGTTGAAACTCGTCCAGCAGGCGCAGGTCCAGATCGTCCATGGTTACAACCCCGGCCGATGCGCACGCGCAGTGAAGAAGATGCCCGAGGGTGCCTTGGCCGCGATCTCGGCCAGTTTTTCACGGGTATGGGTGTCGTAGATCAGCACCTTGTCGTCATCCCGCGCGCTGATCCAGACCTCGGCGCCGCGCGGGGCGAATTCCATATGCAGCACCGCTTTGCCGGGGGTCAGCGTGGCGACGACCTTGTGGTCGCGGCTGTCGATCACCTGCACGGTGTCGTTCAGGGGTGTTGCGAAGTTCACCCAGACATAGGGCGAGGCCGGTTGCGCGATGATGAACACCGGCTGGCCATGCACCGGGGTCGCGCCCCGGTCGGCATGGGTTTCGCTGTCCACCCACAAAACCTCGTGCCGCCCAACGGCGGGCAGGGCGAACTGGCCTTCCGTGAAGGCCCAGCCTTGCAGATGCGGCATCTTGTAGACCGGCATGTCCGCACCGGTCTTGCCGTAATCGGTCAGGAACTTCTGCGGCGGGGTTTCCGGCGACCACAGGTCATAGGACATGACGCCCTTTTCACCGAAGAGGCCCACCAGATAGGTATGCGCATCTGCCGTCAGCACCGCGTCGAACGGGTTGACCCCGGCGATGCCCAGCGAGGTCACCACCAGCGCGGCACCCGAGAAATCGCCCATGAACACCTCGCCGGTGTCCCAGACCGCCCAGGCGAAGCGGCGGCCGGGCAGGTCGACCAGACCAATGGTCTTGCCGGCGGACGGGATGTCGGCCACAGGCGCCAAGGTTTCGGCGTCAAACACCTTCACCCCGCCGGGTTCGTAATTCGACACCGCGACCAGCCTGCCGTCGTCGGAAATGGCGCCGCCGATGGAGTTTCCGGCCTGCATGGTGCGCGCCACCACCTTGCGGTCGATCAGATCGACCTTGGTCAACCCGCCGTCGCGGCCGAAAACATAGGCGAAGCGTTCGTCGGGGCTGTAGGTCAGCGAGGCATGCGAGAGATCGCCCAAGCCCTCGATCCGCGTCAACGCCGCGCGGTCGGACCGATCCACCAGCAGCAGGCTGCCGCTGGCGCGTTCGACCACAAGGCCAAGGTCGCCAGTCGCCTGCGCCAGCGCGGGCAGCGGCAGAAGGGTCAGCAGGGCAAGGGCAAGCGCGCGTTTCATCTTTGGTCCTTCGTGGTCAGATAGTCGGCGATCCAGCGCGCCTCTTCCTCGGTCAGCAGCGGGCGCCAGGGCGGCATGGCGGTGCCGGGCACACCGTCGAGGATGATGGCGGTCAGTGTGGCAGGATCGGCCCCGGCCAGCGCCTCGGTCGTCAGCGCGCGGCCAAGCCCGCCTTTCAGCGTCAGCCCGTGGCATGATCCGCAATCCTGCGTGACCATGTGCTCCAGCCGCATGGTCTGTTCCGGCGTGATCTCTGCCATCGCCATGCCGGGCAGGACCAGAAGGAGCAGGACGAGCCTAGGCATGGGCCACCTGAAGTGCGGCACCGGGCAGCGGCGCGTAGAGCGAGACGACGCGGCCGATGATGAACAGCAGCGGCACGCCCGGCTCGGCATCCGCGACGGCGGTTGCGATGTCGGCAAGGGTGGACAGCACCCGCCGTTCACGCGGCGTGGTCGCTGCGGCAATGGCCAGCACCGGCAGATCGGCAGGCAGTCCCTGTGCCACCAGTCGCGCTGAAATCTCGGCCACGGTCGCGGCGCCCATATAGACCACCAGCGTGGTCTCTGGACTGGCGAGCGAGGCCCAGTCCAGATCCAGCGTGGCATCCTTCGCGCGGTGGCCGGTGACATAGCGCACGCCGGTGGCAAGCCCCCGGTGCGTCAGTGGTACGCCGGTCGTGGCAGCCGCCCCTTGCGCCGAGGTGATGCCGGGCACAAGGGTGCAGCGCTGTCCGGCAGCGCGGATCGCCGCCGCCTCCTCGCTGCCGCGCCCGAAAATCAGCGGGTCGCCCCCTTTCAGCCGCATCACGCAAAGCCCCCGCGCAGCCAGATCGACCAGCAGGGCATTGATACCTTCCTGCGGCAGGCGATGATGTTTTGGCAGCTTGCCCACGTCGATGCGCCGCGTGCCGGGCGGCACCAGTGCCATGATCTCGGGGCTGACCAGACGGTCATGCACCACCACGTCGGCCTCGCGGATCAGGCGCAGCGCGCGCAGCGTCAGAAGCTCCGGGTCTCCCGGACCGGCGCCGACAAGATGCACGATTCCGCCGGGCTGTGAGGAGGCAAGGTCTTTCATGGCTGTCGGTCCCGACTGGCTGTGACAGGAACAGAAGGGCGCTGATGCGCCCCTCCGGGTGCCCCGCGGCCTGGGGAGCCGCGGGGCGTGAACACGCGAAAGGATCAGTAAATGTCCTTCTGCGTGTTCAGCACGTTGAACTTGCCCGTCGGCGTGATCAGACGCGGGTCCTTGATCACCGTCTTCAGCTCCAGCGTCTTGTCATCGACGACGACAATCGCGCTTTCCTTGTCCTTCGCGTTCCAGACGCTGAACCAGACCTCGGTGCCTTCCTTGTTGAACTCCGGCTGCACCACACGCGGCTGTCCATCTGCGATGCCGGCCCATTCGCCGATCGGCAGGGTCCTGAACTCCGGGTCCACCGCCGGATCGCCCCCCATGGCGGGGATGTCGAACACCGCCACATTGGCTGACACTTCGGCATCCGGGTTCAGCGGCGCATCGACATAAAGATGCGTGCTGTTCGGATGGGTCTTGATGAACAGCGAGCCGCCGCCAAGTGCGAAGAAGGTGTCGACGATCTTCCAGGCCTGATCGGGATGGCCCTCCGGGTCGGTGCCGATCAGCGCCACGCTTTCATCGCCCAGGTGCGAGGTCGCCCAGACCGGCCCATAGACCGGGTGGGTGAAGTTCGCGCCGCGCCCCGGGTGCGGGGTCTGGCCGCCGGTTTCGATCAGCGCGGTCAGCTTGTCTTCCTTGGTGTCCACCACCGCGATCTTGCCGCGCTGGTTGGCCGCCACGAGGAAATAGCGATGCGTGCTGTCAAACCCGCCATCGTGCAGGAAGCGTTCTGCCTCGATCTCCACCGTCTTGAGGTTCTTGAGGTCGGTGTAATCGACGAACAGGATCTTGCCCGTCTCTTTCACATTCACGATGAATTCCGGCTTGTAATGGCTGGCCAGAATCGATGCGACGCGGGGTTCGGGGTGATAGACCTGCTCGTCATAGATATTGCCGCGGGTAGAGACGATCTTCAGCGGCTCCAGTGTTTCGCCATCCATGATCACATATTGCGGCGGCCAGTAGGCGCCGGCGATGGCCAGCTTGTCTTCCCAGCCCTCGAATTTTGAGGTCTCGACCGACCGCGCCTCGATGCCGATCTTGATCTGTGCAACCGAGGCCGGTTCCTTCATCCAGAGGTCGATCATGTTGACCAGACCGTCGCGGCCGATCACGAACAGATACCGCCCCGAGGCCGAGATGCGGCTGATATGCACGGCATAGCCGGTGTCGATCACCGCGCGGATATCGTAGGTGCCGCCGTCGATCAGCGCGATCTGGCCCGCATCGCGCAGCGTGACCGACATCAGGTTCTCGATGTCGATATCGTTTTCCTTCTGCTTTGGCCGGTCCTCGGGCTTCACCAGCACCTGCCAGCTCGCCTTCATCTCCGGCATGCCCCATTCCGGCGGGGCGGGCGGTTCCAGCAGAAGGTAACGGGCCATCAGGTCAACATCCGCCTCGCTGAGTTCGCCCGAGGTGCCCCAGTTCGGCATCCCGGCGGGCGAGCCGTAGGTGATGAAGCTGTGCAGATAGTCGTAGCCGTTTTCGCGCGTGATATCGGTGGTCAGCGGCTTGCCGGTCGCCCCCTTGCGCAGCACGCCATGGCAGCCTGCGCAACGTTCGAAATAGATCTGTGTCGCTTTCTGGAACTCCTCCTGCGTCATCACGGGATCATCGGGCTTGCGGCCCGGGATCTCGACCTTGAGCTGGCCGAGGGTGGTCATCGAGGGTTCATAGGCGGCGGCAGGTCCGTCTGCATGCTCCTTTGGCTTGTCCTGCGCCTGGGCGGGGGCAACCATCAGCCCGAGGGCGAGGGCGGCACTGGTCCACAGAAGCGTCCTGGCTCGGGTGGCTCGGCGGGTCATGGGAATCTCTCCGTTCAGCTGGTGAGGCTGGGCACACATTCCCGTGATCGGCGGCCGGAGGCTTTGACTTTGGTTAAGGCCGCGACGTTCCCGCGCAGGCAGGGTGCGGGACGAACCGGAGGATGCCCCGGACGGGACCGCCATGCGACAGATCCTTCTTGCCCTGCTTGTTCTGTTCTGCGCGGGTCTGGCCCGTGCGGAAGACGCGCCGACGCCGGACGAGGCCGCAGCCCTGACCGGCGTGACCGGCCCGCTCATCCTGCGCCGGATCGACGAGGGCGTGCCGGGATGGGAGGTCTATGCGGGCGACATGCTGGTGGCGCATCTTGGCTCCACATCGGAAATCGCGGGGTCGGTGGGCTATTCCGGGCGGCCGCTGGATGTGCGGGTTGCGCTGTCACCCAAGGGGGTGATCCTCGGTGCGCGGTTGATCCGGCATGACGAACCCGTGCTGACGCTGGGGATTTCGGATGCCGACATCGCCCGATATGTCAGCGGCTTCGCCGGGCTCGATCTGGCCGCGCCGGTAGCGCCAGAAGCGCCGGATATCATCAGCCGCGCCTCGGTTTCCACCGGGGTTATCCGCGACGGCATCTTGCGCACCGCGCGCACCCTTGCGGTGGGGCGCGGCGTCATTGCGGGCGGCGCCATCGACCGGCTGAGTTTCGCCCCGGCGGATTGGCGGCAACTTTTGACCACCGGCGCGGTGAGCGAAACGCGTATCGGTATGACCGAGGCGGCGGTGGCGCTGGCCGGTGCCAGGGTGCCGGTCCCGCCCGGTCCCGGCGATTTCCTGCATCTCTGGGCCGGGGTGATCGACCCGCCCGCCATCGGCCAGAACCTGCTGGGCCAACAGGAATTCACCCGCGCCCTGGGCGCGCTGGGGCCGGGCGAGGCGGCGCTTCTGGTCATGTCCTCTGGCCTGCAATCGCATCGCGGCACCGACTGGAAACGCTCGGGCCGGTTCGACCGGCTGACCGTGGTTCAGGGGGAAACCCGCTGGCAGCCCGGCGCGGACGGCTATCGAATGATCAAGCGGCTGACGTTGAAGGACGCCCCCGCGATGAAGGAGATCAGCCTGTTCGCCCTGCCCGCCGCCATCGACCCGACCCGCCCCTTCACGCTGGAGGTCCGCGCCAGCCGCCCGACCGCGACGGGGGGCGAGGTGGCACTGACGGCCAGCCTGCCGGTGGCGCTTCCAGCCGCTTTCATCCTGCAAGCGCCGACACCCGAGCCGCTCTGGCGCAGCATCTGGCAGGCCAAGCGGGTGCAGGCGGCAATCGTGGTGCTGATGCTTCTGGTGCTAACCGTGATCCTGTTCGCGCAGGAATGGATCACCCGACGCCCGGGCCTTTGGCGGGCAGGGCGCATCGGCTTTCTGGCTGCCACCTTTCTGGTTCTTGGCATGGGGCTGAACGGCCAGCTTTCCGTTGTGCAGGTGGTGGCCTTCGTCCATTCCCTGCTGACCGGCTTCCGGTGGGAGACCTTCCTGATCGAGCCGGTCATCTTCATCCTGTGGTCCTTTGTCGCGCTGGGGATGCTGTTCTGGGGGCGCGGGGTCTATTGCGGCTGGCTTTGCCCCTTCGGCGCCTTGCAGGAGCTGACCAATACGCTGGCGCAGCGGCTGGGTGTGAAGCAGATCGCGGTGCCGCAGGCGCTGCACGAACGGCTCTGGGTCATCAAATACACGCTGTTCGTCGCCATCCTCGCGCTGTCCTTCTATTCCATGCATGACGCGCTGCTCCTGGCCGAGGCGGAGCCGTTCAAGACCGCCATTTCCCTGCGTTTCATGCGCGCCTGGCCGTTCCTCGTGTTCGTCGCGGCGATCCTTGGCGCCGGGCTATTCATCGAACGCTTCTATTGCCGCTATCTGTGCCCCCTTGGCGCCGGGCTGGCGATTCCCGCCAAGCTGAAGGTCTTCGACTGGCTGAAGCGCCGCCCGCAATGCGGCCGCGAATGCCGGATGTGCGAGACGAAATGCACCGTCGGCGCCATCGACGCCATCGGCCGCATCAACCCCAATGAATGTGTCCTGTGCCTGCGCTGTCAGGTCATCATGAACGACGGCACGCAATGCCCGGTGCTGAAGCGCCGCGCCCGTGCCTCGGAAGGAGCCACACCATGAGCGCCATCAAACGCCTGTTTTCCGAAGGGTTTCGTGTCTTTTTCCTGTCGGCCGGGCTGTTTGCCGTGCTGGCCATGGTCATCTGGACCGGCTGGCTGGCGATCCATGCCGCCGGAGGGCTGGCCGATCTGCCGGTCGCCATGGCACCGCAGCACTGGCACGCGCATGAGATGATCTTCGGCTATGGCGGCGCGGCGCTGGCCGGGTTTTTCCTGACCGCGGTGCCGAACTGGACCGGCGGCAAGGGCGCGCCGCACCGCTTCATCGCGCTGGCGGCGGCGGTCTGGCTGGCGGGGCGGCTGGCGCTGTGGGCCTCGGGCAACCTGCCGCCCGCGATGGTGGCGGTGGCGGATCTGGCCTTCGCGCCGCTGCTTGCTGTTCAGTTGCTGAGCCAGCTTCTGCGCCGCCCGCGCGGTCCGCAACTGCTGTTCGTGGCGATGCTGGCACTGTTCTGGCTGTCGAACTTGCTGGTGCATCTGGACTGGATGGGGCTGACCGGCACCGCCGGGCAGGGGCTGCGCGGCGGGCTGCTGGTGTTGGCCGGGATGATCGTTGTCATGGGCGGGCGGGTGACGCCGGGCTTTACCCGCAATGCCATGGTCGCCAGCGGGCGCGAGGATCGCCTGCCCGTCAACCCGCGCCCACTGGCGGCGGGTTCGGTCACTGCGGCCATCGCGGTGCCGGTGGCATGTCTGGCCGGTCTGCCCGAGACGCTCACCGGAGCGGTGGCGCTTCTGGCCGGGGCGTTGGCTCTGAGCCGGGTCGCGCTGTGGCGGGGGGGCTGGACCTGGCGACGGCCGATCCTCTGGACCATGCATCTGTCATATGCGCTGAATGCGTTTGGCCTTGTGCTGCTGGGGCTGGCAGGTCTGGGCTTCGGGTCCGAGATCGCGGCGCTGCATCTGCTGGCCATCGGCGGTGTCGGCGGCATGACACTGGCCATCATGTCGCGCGCGAGCCTTGGCCACAGCGGGCGCGCCCTCGTCGCGCCGCGTGGCGTGGTGCTGGCCTATGCGCTGTTGCCGCTGGCCGCCGGGCTGCGCTGGATCGGTTCGGCCTTTCCGCAGGTCTATGAACCGGCGGTGCTGGCCTCCGGTGTGCTGTGGGTCATGGCCTTCACCCTGTATCTGGCAGAGTTCTGGCTGGTCTGGTGGCAACCGCGTCTGCCGAGGACGCCGGTCGGGTCGCCACGATGAACCGCCGCCGGTTCCTGAGCATCGCCGCCGCCGCTCTGGCCACGCCGCGCGGTGCGCAGGCTGCCGTCTGGGAGGGCCGCGCCTTCGGCGCTGCCGTCTCGATGCGGCTGGAAGGAGCCGATCCCGCCCGCGCCAGCCTGACCTTCGACCGGCTGGTGACCGAAATCGAGCGAATGGAACAGGTCTTCAGCCTGCACCGCGACTCCGCGCTGACCCGGCTGAACCGGGATGGCCGTCTGGCCGGACCGCCGCCTGCGCTGCTGGAGGTGCTGGCGCTGGCGCGGCAGGTGCATGATCTGACCGGCGGCGCCTTCGATCCCACGGTGCAGCCGTTGTGGCAGGCTCTGGCGACAGGCGGCGACCAACAGGCTGCCCGCGCTGCCATCGGGCTGTGTCGTGTGCAGATCGACGCGCGTGAAATCCGGCTGGCCCCCGGTCAGGCACTGACGCTGAACGGCATTGCGCAGGGCTGGGCCGCCGACCACATTGCGGCGCTGTTGCGGTCCGAAGGTTATGGCCATGCGCTGATCGACATGGGCGAAATTGCCATCACCGGCCCACGCGCCGACCGCACCCCCTGGCGCGTGACCATTGCAGGGCCGGAAGGGCAGGCGCTGCGCGAATTTGCGCTGCGCGGTGGCGCCATGGCCACCTCTTCGCCGCGCGGCACGCTGATCGGGGCGGGGCAGCCGCATATCGTCGGACCCCGCGCACCGCTCAGGCCGCGCTGGCAGACC
Organism: Gemmobacter sp. LW-1; assembly: GCF_001303875.1. NCBI lineage: Bacteria > Pseudomonadati > Pseudomonadota > Alphaproteobacteria > Rhodobacterales > Paracoccaceae > Gemmobacter > Gemmobacter sp. LW-1. The sequence goes on from NZ_LJSC01000034.1 coordinate 202,970, forward strand.
GTCAGTGTCACTGCTCCGCATGCGGCGCTGGCCGATGCGCTGTCGACCGCCTTCTGCCTGATGGACCGCGCCTCCATCACCCGCACGCTGGCTGTATGTCCCGGCGCCGAAATCGTGCTTCTGGCGTGATTGTCGCATCGCCGGGTTGACTTTTGTTAAGGCCGGACACGGGCGCCTTCTTCACAGAAGGGTGACTGCAACCGCTCAGGGAAGGACACCTCGCCATGCGCGAAGTCATGACCAAGAGCATGGCCCGCAATATCTTTTACGGCGGGTCACTGTTCTTCATTTTCATCTTCGTGGGTCTGACGGCCCATTCGCACTTCTACATAACCAAGACCTCGACCGACAAGGCAACGCTGACCGAAAGCGTGGCGCAGGGCAAACTGCTTTGGGAAAAGCATGCCTGCATCAATTGCCACACCCTTCTGGGCGAAGGCGCCTATTTCGCCCCGGAACTGGCCAATGTGATGACACGCTGGGGCATCGAACCCGGCGATCACGAAGGCGCATTCACCGCGCTGAAAGGCTGGATGGATGCCATGCCAACCGGCATCGAGGGCCGCCGCCAGATGCCCAACTTCGGGCTGACCGACGAGGAATACCGCCAGATCGCCGACTTCCTGCTGTGGACCAATACGATCCGCGCGCAGGACTGGCCGCCGAATGATGCGGGCTGAGGAGAGACTGCCATGAAATACCAAACGCAAAAGATCGCGCTGGCCTATTTCGTCGTCGCCATGGCGCTGTTCGCCGTGCAGGTGACTATGGGGCTGGTGCTGGGCTGGATCTACATCTCGCCCAATTTCCTGTCAGAAATCCTGCCCTTCAACGTGGGCCGGATGCTGCACACCAACAGCCTGATCGTCTGGCTGCTGCTGGGCTTCTTCGGTGCCGCCTATTACCTGATCCCGGAAGAGGCGGAACGCGAGATCCACTCGCCCAAGCTCGCCTGGCTGCAACTGGCGATCTTCGTCATCGGGACGGCGGGGGTGGTTGTCACCTATCTGTTCAACCTGTTTGACGGCAACTGGCTGCTGGGGAACGAGGGGCGCGAGTTCATCGAACAGCCGCGCTGGGTGAAGGTGGGCATCGTCGTCGCGGCGCTGATCTTCCTTTACAACATCTCGATGACCGTGTTGGCCGGACGCAAGACCGCGATCACCAATATCCTGCTTCTGGGGCTGTGGGGGCTGGCGCTGCTGTTCCTGTTCGCCTTCGTGAACCCCGATAACCTCGCGCTGGACAAGATGTACTGGTGGTACATCGTCCATCTGTGGGTCGAAGGCACCTGGGAACTGGTGATGGCCTCGATCCTCGCCTTCCTCATGCTGAAGCTGACGGGGGTGGACCGCGAGGTCGTCGAGAAATGGCTTTATGTCATTGCGGCACTGGCGCTGTTCTCGGGCATCCTTGGCACCGGACACCACTATTACTGGATCGGGACGCCGGGCTACTGGCAGTGGATCGGTTCGATCTTCTCCAGCTTCGAGGTGGCGCCGTTCTTCGCCATGATGTCCTTCGCCTTCGTCATGGTCTGGAAGGGCCGCCGCGACCATCCGAACAAGGCCGCCCTGCTGTGGAGCCTTGGCTGCGCCACGCTCGCCTTCTTCGGGGCCGGGGTCTGGGGCTTCCTGCACACGCTGCACGGGGTGAATTATTACAGCCACGGCACGCAGATCACCGCCGCGCACGGCCACCTGGCCTTCTACGGTGCCTATGTCTGCCTCAATCTGGCGATCATCACCTATGCGCTGCCGCATCTGCTGGGCCGCGACCCGTATAATCAGGTGCTGAACATGGTCAGCTTCTGGCTGATGTCGGGCGGCGTGGTGTTCATGACCTTCACGCTGACTTTCGCGGGCACGATCCAGACGCACCTGCAACGTGTGAACGGCGAGGGCTACATGGATGTGCAGGACCAGCTCTGGCTGTTCTATGCCATGCGCTTCGGCTCCGGAATTGCGGTGGTGCTGGGGGCGGTGCTGTTCATCTATGCCGTGCTCGTGCCCCGGCGCGAGATCATCGAACGCGGCGCAAGCCAACCGGCGGAGTGATGCAGATGGATGGATCCCATATCACGGAAGGGGCGGCGAACGCCCCTTTCTACCAGCCGCAGGGCGTGGAATGCGAGACCTTCGCCGCCGCCGCCGCGCGGCGCCTGCCCGTCCTGCTGAAAGGGCCGACGGGCTGCGGCAAGACCCGGTTTGTCGCCGCCATGGCGCACCAGCTTGGCCGCCCGCTTTATACGGTCGCGTGCCATGATGATCTGTCTGCCTCGGACCTGATCGGGCGCTGGCTGCTGAAGGGCGGCGAGACGGTCTGGGTGGACGGGCCGCTGACCCGCGCGGTACGCGAGGGCGCGATCTGCTATCTCGATGAGGTGGTGGAGGCGCGCAAGGACGTGACGGTCGTTCTGCACCCGCTGACCGATGATCGCCGCATCCTGCCGATCGACCGCACCGGCGAAGAGCTGGAGGCGCATCCCGACTTCCTGCTGGTCGCCAGCTACAACCCCGGTTACCAGAATATCCTCAAGACGCTGAAACCCTCGACCCGGCAGCGGTTCGTCGCGCTGGAATTTGGCTTCCCGCGACCGGAACACGAAATCCCGGTGGTCGCCCGTGAAAGCGGCCTGCCCGAGGATCGGGTGGCGCCGCTGGTACGGCTGGCGGGCAAGCTGCGCGCCATGAAGGGGCAGGATCTGGAGGAAGGGGTTTCCACCCGGCTGGTAATCTATTGCGCCTCGCTGATCGCCGGCGGCATGGCGACCGAGGCCGCGATGCGCGCGGCGATGATTGAACCGCTGACCGATGACCCGGATGTGAAGGCCGGGCTCCGCGATCTCGTGACGGCCGTATTCGGGTGAGGCAGGCCATGTCACGGATCGAGTTCGAGCCATGGGAACCCGAAGAAACCGTCGGGAAACTGTGGCACGCCTTTGCCAGCCGACTGGACGCTGATCCCGTCCACGATGGAGCCCGTGTCCCGCTGTCACAGGTGGGCAGGCGGCTGGCAGTCCTGTTTCGTGGTCTCGGCGGGGATGGCGCCGTCGAGATCAAGCCGGTGGCCGTGGAAACCAGCGCGCACCGGCTGAGCCTGCTGCGAAGGCTGGGCACATGGCGCGACGAAATTCCCCGCGCCAGTTTTGACGGCGCCACGTTGCGCCTGCCCGAGTCGCTTGCCATCTTTCCGGCGGCCGAGGCCAATGCAGCGCTTTACCTGTGGCTCGCAGCGGCGGCGGTGGCGCTGCAAGACCGCGCGCCGCAGGTCGAGGCTGACCCGCTGCTGGCCGATCTGGCGGCGCTGGAACTGGCGCGGCAGATGACGGAAACCGCGCTGGCCAATGCGCCCCGGCCTGATCGCAGGCACCTTCATTGCGGGCTATGGTCTTGCACGCTTTCTGGTG
>NZ_LJSC01000035.1:0-71305 GCF_001303875.1 Gemmobacter sp. LW-1
CTGCGCCAGCGCGGCGGCTGCTCCGGGGCCCATGCACAGCAGCGGTGCACGACGATGCGCCGACAGCCGGTTGCTCTCGCCGGTCGGGCCCGGCAGGTCATGCACCTGCATCACCTCGTCCAGACCCTGCACGGCTTTCAGCGCGCGGCTCACCTCGGCCTCAGTCGCAGTTCCGGCGGCGCCGGGATCAACCTCAGGCGCGGGTTGTGCGGTGAAGCGCGCCAGATAGTCCGGGCCACCCGCCTTCGGCCCGGTGCCCGAAAGCCCCTCGCCCCCGAAGGGCTGGCTGCCAACCACGGCGCCGATCTGGTTGCGGTTGACGTAGATGTTGCCGACATGCAGCCAGTCGACCACGCGCTGCACCCGGTCGTCGATCCGGGTATGCAGGCCGAAGGTCAGGCCATAGCCCGTGGCATTCACCGCGCCGATCACCTTGTCCAGATCAGCGGCGCGGAATGTGGCGACATGCAGGATCGGGCCAAAAATCTCGCGCTCCATCTGTTCGATGCCGGAGACGCGGATCACCGCCGGGGCGATGAAGGTGCCGGCGTTCGGCACGGTCATTTCCTTCAGCACCCGCCCCCCGGCACGGGCCGTATCGACATAGGCCGCGATAGCGTCACGCGCCTCGGCGTCGATCACCGGGCCAACATCGGTCGCCAGATGCCAGGGATTGCCCGGACGCAGTTCATCCATCGCGCCGAACAGCATTTCCAGCAGGTTTTCGGCCACGTCCTCCTGCACATAAAGGCAACGCAAGGCCGAACAGCGTTGCCCGGCGGACTGGAAGGAGGACGCGAGGATGTCGCGCACCGCCTGTTCCGGCAGGGCGGTGGAATCGACGACCATTGCATTCAGCCCGCCGGTCTCGGCAATCAGCGGCGCGGCGGGGTCCAGATTGGCGGCCATGGCGCGGCGGATGATCAGCGCGGTTTCGGTCGAGCCGGTGAAGGCCACGCCATTGACGCGCGGGTCCGAGGTCAGCATTGCCCCCACCCGACCGTCGCCCGGGAGCAGTTGCAGCGCGGTTTGCGGCACCCCCGCCTTGTGCAGCAGATCCACCGCCAGTGTGGCAATCAGCGGCGTCTGCTCCGCCGGTTTCGCCAGCACCGCATTCCCGGCCACCAGTGCGGCGGCGATCTGGCCGGTGAAGATGGCCAGCGGGAAGTTCCACGGGCTGATGCAGGTGAAGACACCACGCGGCGCGGCCGTCAGCGCCTGCCCCTGATCGGCGTAATAGCGAAGGAAATCCACCGCCTCGCGCAATTCGGCCACGGCGTCGGGCAGGCTCTTGCCCGCCTCGCGCGCCAGAAGGGCGAAGATGGCGCCAAATTCGGCCTCATACAGATCGGCGGCGCGACGCAGCACCTCGGCCCGTTCGGACGCGGCGGCATCCCAGACCCGCGCGCCGGCCAGCGCCATTTCAGCATCCGGCTGCGCGGCGGGGATCAGATTGCCGACATGTTCGCCCGTCGCCGGGTTCACCACATCCCGCCGCTGCCCGCCCGCCACTGGCCCGGCGATGCGCGGGCGGGCGTCGAAGATCGCGGTCAGATGCGGCGCACGCGCCGCCTCGATCGCCGCCAGATGCGCGGTATCGGTCAGATCCCAGCCTTTGGAGTTCTGCCGCGCGCCAAACAGACGCGGGCCGGTGGTGATGGCCGGATTGGCAACCGGATCAACCGTTTCCATGAAGCTCAGCGGACAAGCCGCCACGGTTTCGGGCGTCACGTCCTCGTTCACGATCTGGTTCACAAAGGACGAATTGGCGCCGTTTTCCAGCAGGCGCCGCACCAGATAGGCCAGCAGATCACGATGCGCGCCCACTGGTGCATAGATGCGGCAGCGGGTGCCCCGGTCGGTCAGCACCAGATCGTGCAGCCGCTCGCCCATGCCATGCAGGCGCTGGAACTCGAAGGCAAGCGGATCGGTCGCCATGTCGAGGATCGCCGCCACCGTATGCGCGTTATGGGTAGCGAATTGCGGATAGATCCGGTCTGTCATGCCCAGAAGCTTGCGGGCGTTGGAGATATAGCTGACATCGGTCGCCTGCTTGCGCGTGAAGACGGGGAAACCGTCGAGGCCCATGACCTGCGCGCGCTTCACCTCGGCATCCCAATAGGCGCCTTTCACCAGCCGCACCATGATGCGGCGGTCAAGCTTCGTCGCCAGCGCATAAAGCCAGTCGATCACCGCACCGGCGCGACGCCCGTAGGCCTGCACCACCACGCCGAACCCGTCCCAGCCGCGCAAGGCCGGATCTTTCAGAACTTCCTCGATCACTTGCAGCGAAAGGGCAAGCCGGTCAGCCTCTTCCGCGTCGATGTTGAAGCCAAGGCCCGCCGATTTCGCCAGCCCCGCCAGCGCACGGACACGCGGCACCAGCTCTTCCATCACCCGCTCGCGCTTGGCCACCTCGTAACGCGGATGCAGCGCCGACAGCTTGACCGAGATGCCAGGGTTGCTGCGGATATCGCCGGTCGTCGCGGCGGCGGCGATGGCGGTGATCGCCTTGGAATAAGACAGGTGGTAACGGCGGGCATCGGCCTCGGTGCGCGCGGCCTCGCCCAGCATGTCATAGCTGTAGGTATAGCCCCTGGCCTCCAGTTCGCACGCACGCTTCATCGCGCCTTCGATGGTTTCGCCCAGCACGAACTGGCGGCCCATTTCCTTCATCGCGCGGCCCACGGCGGTGCGGATCACCGGCTCGCCCAGCCGTTTCATAGCAGCGCGCAGATGGCCCACGACGCCCGGCTCACGGTCGTCCAGAACCTTGCCCGTCAGCATCAGCGCCCAGGTCGAGGCATTGACGAGGCTCGATGCCGAATGGCCCAGATGGCGGCCCCAGTCCGACGGCGCGATCTTGTCCTCGATCAGCGCATCCATCGTTTCGGCATCCGGCACGCGCAGCAGCGCCTCGGCCAGACACATCAGCGCGATGCCCTCGTCGGTGGACAGGCCATATTCGGCCAGAAACACCTCCATCAGCCCCGGCTTCACGCTGGCACGGATGCGGCGCACCAGATCGGCCCCGGCGGCGGTGATGCGCGCACGATCCTCGGGCGACAGCCCAGCCTCGGCAATCAGGCTGCGCAGAAGCGCCGCCTCGTCGCGCAGGCTTTGAGTGTCGATGATGCTCCAGCTGTCGGCCATGTCGCGCGGCATAATGGGAAACCTCGTGGAAATCCGCTGTCAGTTCCCTGAAGAATACAGTGGAACGTGCAGGCGATTTTCCCGATCATAGGCCTTCAGGCAGGCACATCGCCCGAAGATGAAAGGTTTTTCGATGTCAAATGCGCGGATGGAGCTGGATTCCTACGATAAGGCGATTCTGCGGGTTCTGGCGGCGGAGGGCAGGATCACCGCGACCGAGCTTGCCCGCCGTATCGGCCTGTCGAAAAGCCCGACGCAAACGCGGCTGAAACGGCTGGAGGAAGGCGGGGTGATCGCCGGATATCGCGCCATGCTGGACCCGATCGCCATGGGCCTTGCCCATGTCGCCTTCGTCGAAGTGCGGCTGTCGGATACACGCGAAATGGCACTGCAAGCCTTCAACAAGGCGGTGCGGCTGATCCCCGAGGTGGAGCAGTGCCACATGATCGCGTCGCGTTTCGATTATCTGCTGAAGGTGCGGACGGCAGATATTCAGGATTACCGCCGCGTTCTGGCGGAACGGATCAGCGCCCTGCCCCATGTCGCGGCGACCTCCACCTATGTCGCGATGGAGGCGGTAAAAGAACTGGTCTAAGGCGTGGCGCGCCCGGCGATGCGCCGCGCCACATGGATCAGCGGCCAGCGCAGGATCGAGGCGCCGCCGATCAGGCAACCAAGGCCCCAGTAGGCGCCGTTTTCCCAGGTGACCCACCCCAGCAGGGGAATGCCGCTGGCCGCCAGCATCAGCGCGGCAGGCCAGTGGAACCGGCGCGGCCCCATGGCCACGGCCGAGGCCAGCACCACCCAGACACAGGCAAGGGCCAGCGAAACGCTCATGCCGCGCGCTCCGCCAGGCGGGTCGGCAGCGCATTCGCCCAGGCCGAAATAGTGCCCGCACCGAGGCAGACCACCATGTCACCCGGCCGCGCCTGTTCGCGCACCAGCCGCGCCAGATCGGATTCGTCGATCAGCGCACGGGCGTGGCGGTGGCCATGGGCGATCAGGCCGGAGACCAGATCGTCGCGGCTGGCGCCGGGGATGGGCTCTTCCCCCGCAGCATAGACCTCGGCAATCGCCACCACATCGGCTTCGTTGAAACAGGTGCAGAAATCATCGAACAGCGAGGACAGGCGCGAGAAACGGTGCGGCTGATGCACGGCGATGACCCGGCCCTTCGTCGCCTGACGCGCGGCACGCAGCACGGCGGCAATCTCGACCGGGTGGTGGCCGTAATCGTCGATGATGGTCACGCCATTCACCTCGCCCACGCGGGTGAAGCGGCGGTTGACGCCCGCGAAATTGGCCAGCGCCTCGCGGATCTCGTCCTTCTTCATCCCCAGATGGCGGGCCACGGCGACAGCGGAAAGCGCATTCGAGACATTGTGATCACCCGGCATGGGCAGGGTGCAGCCTTCGATTTTCGAACCTTCGCCTTCATTCTGAAGCAGGATATCGAAGAAGGCTTTGCCGTTATCGAACTTCAGGTTCACCGCGCGCACATCCGCCTGCGCGTTGAAGCCAAAAGTCACCACCCGGCGGTCAGTGACACGGCCCACCAGCGCCTGCACCTCGGGGTGATCGGTGCAGCAGACAGCCAGACCATAGAAGGGGATGTTCGACACGAAGTCGAGGAAGCCCTTGCGCAGCGCATCGAAGCTGCCCCAGTGCTCCATATGCTCGGGGTCGATATTGGTGACGATGGCGATGGTCGCGGGCAGGCGGTTGAAGCTGCCGTCGCTTTCATCGGCCTCGACCACCATCCATTCCCCGGCGCCCGCGCGGGCGTTGGAGCCATAGGCATGGATCACGCCGCCATTGATGACGGTCGGGTCAAACCCGCCCTTGTCCAGCAGTGTCGCCACCATGGTCGTGGTCGTGGTCTTGCCATGCGTGCCCGCGACGGCGATGTTCGACCGCATCCGCATCAGCTCGGCCAGCATCTCGGCCCGGCGAACCACCGGCAGCTTGCGGCGGCGGGCTTCTTCCAGCTCGGGATTGCCGGGCTTGATGGCGGAAGAGATCACCACCACCCCGACCTCATCGCCGATGTTCTCGGCCCGCTGACCTTCGAAGAAACGCGCGCCAAGGCCAACCAGCCGGTCGGTGATTTTCGAGGCCTTCGCATCCGATCCCTGCACGCGGTAGCCCAGCGTCATCAGCACCTCAGCAATACCCGACATGCCGATGCCGCCGATGCCGATAAAGTGGATGGGCCCCAGTTCAAGGGGCAGTTTGGTCGCGTTCATGGGTCACTCTTTCCGGGCAAGGCGCAGAACCAGGTCGACCAGCCGTTCGGTGGCGTCGGGTCGGCCCTGCGCAAGGGCATTGGCGGCCATACGCCCGGCCGCCTGCGGCTGCGTCAGCACGGCGGCCATTTGCGCGGTCAGGGTGGCGGGGTCAAGGGCGGATTCAGGGATAAGTATAGCTGCCTCGGCGGAAACCAGCCCCCGCGCATTGGCGGTCTGGTGGTCTGCGGTGGCCGCGGCAAAAGGGATCAGGATGGAGGGCCGCCCGATCACCGAGATATCGGCGATGGATGAAGCACCCGAGCGCGATACCACCAATTGCGCCTCGGACAGCCGGCGCGGAATGTCGGTGAAGAAGGGTTCGACCTCGGCCATGATCCCGGCCGCTTCATAGGTTGCGGCCACCCGCTCCATATCCTCGGCCCGGGCCTGATGGGCGACCCGCAGATTGCGCAGCACCGATTCCGGCAGGGCCGCAATGGCGGCGGGCACCACATCCGACAGGATGCGCGCGCCTTGGCTGCCGCCAATGGCCACAAGGCTCATGGGATAGTCCCCGGGCGGAATATAGGGAGCACCGGCGCGATCCAGCACCGACTGCCGCACCGGATTGCCCGTATGAATGCCCTCCACCCCGTCGGGCAGGGCTGTGGGCCAGATGCCGCAGGCGACAAGGTTCACCCGCCGGGCAAAGACCTGATTGACGCGGCCCAGCACACCATTCTGTTCGTGGATCATCCGCGGCAACCGCAGCAGCGTGGCCGCCGCCAGCGCCGGGATCGACGGATAGCCACCGAAGCCCACTACGACCTCAGGCCGGTCGCGCAGCAGCGCCAGCACCGCCGCGCCGATCCCCCCCGCGATGCGGAAGGGCACCAGTGCCTTCGCCGCCAACCCGCCACGCGCGAAGGTGGCCGAGGCCACCTGCTCCACCACCACCTCGGCCGGGAAGCCGCCAGCATAGCGGGCGCCGCGCGCATCGGTCGAAAGCTTCACCCGCCAGCCCCGCGCGATCATCGCCTCGGCCAGGGCCTGCGCGGGGAACATATGCCCCCCGGTGCCCCCGGCCGCGATCAGCAGAAATGGCGCCTGCGCTGTCATCTCAGCGCCCCCGACGGAACAGCAGGTCGTGCAGCTCGTTCTGCGGGCGGGTCCGGGTCAGCGCCAGCAACATGCCGACTGTGATGCCCGCCGCGATGACGGATGATCCCCCGTAGCTGACGAAAGGCAGCGTCATGCCCTTGGCAGGCAGCAGACGCACCGCCACGCCCATGTTGATCATCGCCTGCACGCCGAAGATGCAGGCCAAACCGGCGCCGGCCAGCCGCACGAAGGGATCACGCTCTTTCATCAGGCGGAACATCGACCGCACGACGACCGTGCCATAAAGCGCAAGGATGCACAGCACCAGCAGCAGGCCATATTCCTCGGCCGCGACGGCGATGATGAAATCGGTATGTGCATCCGGCAGCGTCCATTTAACCTGACCGCCACCGACCCCCACGCCGAAGAAGCCGCCTTCCTGAATGGCGTTGGTTGCATAGCCCAACTGCGAGCGCGGGTCGATGTCAGCGGCAAGAAAGCCGTCGATCCGACGGGCGAAGTGCTCGGATGCGCCATAAGCGACCACCCCGCCCCCTGCGATGAGCGCGATGACGACCGAGATCAGCAGAAACGGCGCCCCGGCCACGAAATAGACCACACCCCAGCCGAACAGCACCAGCATGGATTGACCGAAGTCGGGCTGGGTCGCCAGAAAGCCCACGACCAGCAGGGTAATGGCGAAGGAAATGCTCTTGCCCGGTGGGCCGTTCAGTTCCTGACTGGCGGCCATCAGCCAGGCGGTGACGATGATGAACCCCGGCTTCAGAAACTCAGAGGGCTGGAACGAAGCGAAGCCCAGCGAGAACCAGCGCACGGCGCCTTTGCCAAAATCGGTGCCGAAGACCGGCAGCAGCGCCAGCGCCACGAAGGACAGCGCAAAACCGATGATCCCCAGCCGCCGTACCATCTCGGGCGGCAGCATCGAGGTGCCCAGCATGGCCACCAGCGCCAGCGCGCCAAAGAACGCCTGCCGCTGCACATAATGGAACGGGTCCAGCCCGTTACGCGTCGCCAGGGGAACCGAGGCAGCCAGCCCCAGCAGGATGCCGATGCCGAACAGGATCAGCACCGCCGCCAATGTCCATTTGTCGAGCGTCCGCCACCAACGGGGGAGAACCGGCTCGGTGACCCGTACGGGCATCGAGCCATAGACCATCTCAGTCATGAGAACCGCCTGATTTGCCTGCTTGCCTAAAGCTGCCGGTTTGCCCGGCTTGAGGATCAGCCTAACGGGATTCCGCCCGCAAGGCCAGTGGAATTGCATGCAAGATGGGGCTGTCCCGGCATCACGCTGCCGTGCGCGGGACGCCGGAAAAGACGCACCCGCCTGGCCATTCCAGTGCTTGCAGGCACCGCCCCCCTCGCCCATTCTGCGCGCCGAAATGACGGCGGGGTGCGGGATGATTCCGGTTCAGGGTTATGCGGGTCGCAAGGTGGCGGTTCTGGGGCTGGGGCGATCCGGCCTTGCCACAGCGCGCGCGCTGAAGGCAGGCGGGGCCGAGCCCGTGCTGTGGGACGACAGCCCCGAAGCGCGCGCCAGGGCCGAGGCCGAGGGCTTTGCCTGCACCGATCTGATGAAACAGGGCGCCTTTGATGGCGTGGCCTGTCTGATCACCTCGCCCGGCATCCCGCATCTTTACCCGCAGCCCAACAAGGTGATCGCACGCGCGCTCGACCTTGGCGTGCCGGTCGATAATGACATCGGCCTCTTCTTCCAAAGCCTGGGTGCAGCCGACTGGGCGAAGTTCGATACTGCCCCGCGCGTCGTCTGCGTTACCGGATCGAACGGCAAATCCACCACCACGGCGCTGATCCACCATATCCTGCAAGTCGCCGGCCGGCCGACGCAGATGGCGGGCAATATCGGCCGCGGCGTGCTGGACATCGACCCGCCGCAGGATGGCGAGGTCATCGTTCTGGAACTGTCCAGCTACCAGACTGATCTTGCCCGCGCCTTGACGCCCGATGTGGCGGTGTTCACCAACCTCTCGCCCGATCATCTGGACCGTCACAACGGCATGGGCGGCTATTTCGCCGCCAAACGCCGGTTGTTCGCGGAAGGCGGCCCGGATCGCTGCATCGTGGGCGTGGATGAAACCGAGGGGCGTTTCCTTGCCAACCAGATGGCGCAGGGACCAGAGGATGACCGGGTGATCCGCGTCTCCTCCGGCACGAAGCTCGAAGGCTTTGGCTGGTCGGTCTTTGCCCGCAAAGGCTTTCTTGCCGAATGGCGGCGCGGCAAGCAGATGGCCTCCATCGACCTGCGTGAGATTTCGGGGCTGCCCGGTGCCCACAACCACCAGAACGCCTGCGCCGCCTATGCCGCCTGCCGTGCGCTGGGGCTCGCACCCAAGCTGATTGAACAGGCGCTGCAATCCTTCGGCGGCCTGCCGCATCGCAGCCAGCTGGTCGGCGAAAGGAATGGCGTCCGCTTCGTGAATGACAGCAAAGCCACCAATGTCGACAGTGCCGCAAAAGCGCTTCAGGCTTTTCCGAAGATCCGCTGGATCGCCGGAGGCATGGGCAAGGATGGCGGCATCGCGGCGCTGGAGCCCTTCCTCGGATCGGTGATGAAAGCCTATCTCATCGGCCATTCGGCCCGCGACTTCGCGCTACAGATCGGCAACACCCCGCATGAGATCTGCGAGACGATGGCCCGCGCCGTCGCCCGCGCGGCAGAAGAGGCCGAGCCGGGCGATGTGGTGCTGCTTGCCCCCGCTGCCGCCAGCTTTGACCAGTATCCGAACTTCGAAAAACGCGGCGAGGATTTCACCGCTCAGGTCCAGGCGCTGCTGTCGTAAGGGGGGCTCTGCCCCCGCGCCTTTGGCACTCCCCCGGGATATTTGGACCAAGATGAATGGCAAGGGCGTTCATCTTGGCAATAAATATCCCGGGGTGAACGGGCCGCAGGCCCGGAGGGGCAGCGCCCCTGACCTTGCTACAGATCCGCCAGCGCCCCGGCATGGTCCTCCAGCGCGGCGGCGCCTTTCGGGGTCAGCGCATAGATCCCGCGAGTGGCGCGTTCGAACCAACCATAGTGATCGGCCCGCAGCATCTCGCCCGCGCGGGCAACGCCGGTAGCGGTGGCGAGTGCTTTCGGCGCGGCAGGGCCGGTCGCCAGCGCGCGGGCAAGGCGCAGGGCATCCTGCCGATAGGCGGTCATCCGCGCCCCGCCCGGCGTGCCGCCGGTATTGGGGTCGCCTACCCGCCGGTCGAATTCGCGCAACAACCGTCCGGCGCGTTGCTTCTGTGGCCGGGGACGGTAGGGGCCGGGGTCGAGATGCGCCTGCACCTTGCCGCTTTCCTCTACCGCCAGCAGGCCAAGACCGAGACGGCGGCAGAGGGCGAGGATGTCGCGGTAGCGCGCGGGCCAGCCACGCGGACCGGGCGCGGGCACGGCGAGATAAACGGTGTCAAAAAGGCTCAGCCGCCGCACGCCTTGCAGCACCAGAGACATCGTGAAGCCGGTCTTCATCTCCACCACCACCGGCGCCTCCTCGCCCCGGCGGGCGAGGATATCGCAATGGCCGACTTCGGCCTTCACCTCATAGCCCTGCCCTTCCAGCCAGAGCTTCAGCGCCGGATACAGCTCGGCCTCGCGCTTGCGTGCCGCCACCGGATCAGCGCACCTTCAGCGTGGCCAGACCGATCAGCGCGAGGATCAGCGAGATGATCCAGAACCGGATCACGATCTGCGGCTCAGCCCAGCCCTTCTTTTCGAAATGGTGGTGGATCGGCGCCATCAGGAACACCCGCCGCCCGGTGCGTTTGAAATACAGCACCTGGATGATAACGCTCAGCGCCTCGACCACGAAGAGGCCGCCGACGATGGCCAGCACGATCTCGTGCTTGGTGCAGACAGCAATCGCGCCCAGGGCGCCACCCAGCGCGAGGCTGCCGGTATCGCCCATGAACACCGCCGCCGGGGGCGCATTGTACCACAGGAAACCCAACCCTCCGCCGATCAGCGCGGCGGCAAAGATCAGCAGCTCCCCGGTGCCCGGCACGAAGTGGACGCCCAGATATTCGGTAAAGTTGAAGTTGCCGACAACGTAGGAAATGACGCCGAGCGCACCACCCGCGATCATCACCGGCATGATGGCAAGGCCGTCCAGACCATCGGTCAGGTTCACCGCATTGGCGGCGCCGACAATCACGATCATGCCGAAGGGCACGAAGAACCAGCCAAGGTTCAGAAGCGCGTTCTTGAACAGCGGCAGCGCAAGCTGATTGGTCAGTGCCTCCGGGTGGAAGCGCGCGGCGGCATAAGCGGCCAGCGCGGCGATCAGCAGACCCAGCGCCATGCGCACGCGGCCCGAAACGCCCTTGGTGTTCTGCTTGGTAACCTTGGCATAATCGTCGGCAAAGCCGATCAGGCCAAAGCCCAGCGTCACCAGAAGCACGATCCAGACATAGGGGTTGTCAAGCCGCGCCCAGAGCAGGGTCGAAACCATCAGCGCCGACAGGATCAGCAAGCCCCCCATCGTCGGCGTGCCCGCCTTGGAGAAATGCGAGGCCGGGCCATCATCCCGGATCGGCTGGCCCTTGCCCTGCTTGCGTCGCAGCAGGTTGATCAGCGGACGGCCGAACAGGAAGCCGAAGATCAGCGCCGTGGCAAAGGCCGCGCCCGCGCGGAAGGTGATGTAGCGGAACAGGTTGAACAGGTCGCCCCCGTCCGAAAACTCGGTGAGAAGATACAGCATTACTCTGTTCCCTTGTCGTCTTGGGGGCGCGGCTGCCCCAGTTTGCGCAGCGCCTCGACCAGCAGGCTGACCTTGATGCCTTTGGAGCCTTTCACCAGCACGATGTCACCGGCATCAACCAGCGCACGCAGGCGCGGCAGCAGTTCGGCTGCCGTTTCAACACATTCGCCGCGCAATGCCTGCGGCAACACCGCATGCAGCGCCTTCATACGCGGGCCGACGCAATGAACGGTGGTGAGGCTCGCCAGAGCCGGGTGGCTGGCGATTTCGGCATGCAGGGCCAGCTCGGTCGGGCCAAGTTCCAGCATGTCGCCCAGAATGGCGACGCGGCGGCCCTGACGGATGCGGCCCACATTATCCTCGGGGCGCAGGATCGACAGCACATCAAGGCTGGCGGCCATCGAGGCCGGGTTGGCGTTGAAGGCGTCATCGATCAGGTCGAACCCTTCATCGGCGACCGGATCGGTGGTGATACGCTCGCGCTGGCCCCGGCCTGCCGGGGGCAACCAGCGGCCAAGGCCCTGCGCCGACAATGCGGGATCGGCGCCCAGCGCCTCGGCGGCAGCCAGAACGGCCAGCGCATTGATGGCAAAATGGCGGCCCGGAGATTGCACGCGGAACAGGCGCGGACCGGCGGGGGTGATGGCCTGCACAGCGCTGGCCTCCGCGCCCCAGTCGGCACGGTCAATCCGCCAGTCGGCAGCCGTTTCCGCGAAGGTGATGGCACGGGCGCCGGTTTCGGCAGCCCTGGACATGAGAATGTCCGACACGCTCAGGCCCGCAGGCAGGATCGCGATACCTCCGGGGCGCAACCCGTCAAGGATCGCGGCCTTTTCCTGCGCGATCCCGTCCAGCCCGTCGAAGGCAAACAGATGGGCCGGCGCGACGGTGGTGATCACGGCCACGTCCAGATCGGCCATCCGTGCCAGAGGCGCGATTTCGCCGGGGTGGTTCATCCCAATCTCAATAATGGCAAAATCTGTGTCTGCGGGCATCCGCGCCAGCGTCAGCGGCACGCCCCAGTGATTGTTGTAGCTGGCTTCGGCGGCGTGCACGCGCCCCTGCCCGGTCAGCGTGGCCCGCAGCATTTCCTTGGTGGAGGTCTTGCCGACCGAGCCGGTGATGCCCACAACCTTCGCCGCCGTCCGCGCGCGGGCGGCACGGCCCAGCGCCTCCAGCCCCTTCAGCACATCGGGGACCAGCAGCAGCGGCGCATCCGGCGCCACCCCTTCAGGGATGCGGCTGACCAGCGCGGCAGCCGCTCCCTGCGCCAAAGCCTGCGCCACGAAATCATGGCCGTCGCGCACGTCCTTCAGCGCCACGAACAGATCACCCGGCTGAAGGCTGCGGGTGTCGATGGAAACACCATTCGCCGCCCAGTCGCAGGGCGAGCTGCCCCCGGTGGCGGCAATGGCGTCAGCAGAGGTCCAGAGCGCAGCCATCAGATCATCCCGTCCAGCGCGGCGACGGCAATCGACGCCTGTTCGACATCATCAAAAGGATAGACGTCACCCTTGATGACCTGGCCTGTCTCGTGCCCTTTCCCCGCGATCAGCAGGGCGTCACCCCGTTGAAGCGCATCGACACCGCGCAGGATGGCTTCGGCGCGGTCACCGACCTCGTTCGCCTCCGGGCAGGCTTGCAGAATTGCTGCACGAATATCCGCCGGCTCCTCGCTTCTGGGGTTGTCGTCTGTCACAAACAGAACATCTGCCGCCTCGCGCGCCGCAGCGCCCATCAACGGGCGCTTGCCCCGGTCGCGGTCGCCGCCGGCACCGAAAACAACGATCAGCCGTCCCATGACATGCGGACGCAATGCCTTCAGCGCAGTCGCCAGCGCATCGGGCGTATGGGCGTAGTCGACGAAAACCGAAGCGCCATTGGCCCGCGTGGCAGCAAGCTGCATCCGCCCGCGCACGCCGGTCAGGTGCGGCAGCACGCGGAACACATCGCCCGGCGCCTCACCCGCACCGATCACCAGACCGGCGGCCAGCGCCACATTCTCGGCCTGGAAACCGCCGATGAGGTTCAGGCGGATCTGATGCGGCTGGCCCTGCCAGAGATAGCGCACATCCTGCCCGGTCGCATCGAACCGCTGCCCGGCGATGCACAAATCGCATCCGGCATCATGCCCCACAGTCAGGAGCCGCTGGCCCTTGGCCTCCGCAATGGCCGCCATATCGGCGCCGCGGGCGTCATTCATGTTGATCACCGCCGTCGCATCGGGCGGCAGCACCCGGTCGAACAACCCGGCCTTGGCGGCGAAATAGGCGTCGAACGTGCCGTGGTAATCCAGATGGTCCTGCGTGAAATTGGTAAAGCCCCCGGCCTTCAGCCGCACGCCATCCATGCGGAACTGATCAAGCCCGTGGCTCGATGCTTCCATCGCGGCATGGGTCACACCTGCTTCCGCCGCCGCAGCCAGCATGGAATGCAGCGTGATCGGGTCCGGCGTGGTATGGGCAGAGGGCGCGGCCCAGGCGCCTTCAACCCCGGTGGTGCCGATGTTGATGGCGGCATGGCCCAGGGCCATCCAGATCTGCCGGGTGAAGGTCGCGACCGAGGTTTTGCCGTTGGTGCCGGTCACCGCCACCATGGTTTCCGGCTGCGCGCCGAACCACAGCGCCGCCGCCAGTGCCAGCGCCTGACGCGGATCGGCCACCACCACCAGCGCCACTTTCGCCCCGGCCAGCGCAGGCGCCGCGATCCGCGCGCCCTCGGCATCGGTCAGCACAGCCGCCGCCCCCATGCGCAACGCGTATTCCACAAACTCCGCCCCGTGCATCCGGCTGCCCGGCAGGGCCGCGAACAGAAAGCCGGGCTTCACCGCCCGGCTGTCCACCGCAAGCCCGGTCACCCGCGCCTCCTGCCCGCCCTTGGCGGTCAAGCCCAGTTCCGCCAGTGTCGCCCTGCGCTCTGTCATGGGACAGCCCCCGTCTCAGTTATGGACGACGGCTGTTAGCGCATTCGCCGGGGGGAGTTCAATCTTCGGCCTGATGCCCAGAAGCGGCGCGACGCGACGCACCACCTCGGCCGCCACCGGCACGGCGGTATAACCGGCGGTGCGGCGTGGCTCGGAGCCGGAGGTATCCACCGGCTCGTCCAGCGTCACGATCAGCACATAGCGCGGATTGTCCGCCGGGAACATGCTGGCAAAGGTGTTGATCACCTTGTCCTTGTAATAACCGCCGGTGGGCTTCGGCTTGTCGGCCGTGCCGGTCTTGCCGGCAATCGCATAGCCCTCCAGCTTGGCATAAGAGGCGGTGCCGTGTTCGACCACGCCTGCCAGCATGTCGACCGCCTGCCGCGCCACCCGTTCCGACATCACGCGCGTGCCTTCCGGCACGGTCTTGCGCCGCAGCAGCGTCGGCGGCACCGCGACCCCGCCATTGGCAATGGCGGAATAGGCGGCGGCAAGATGCATCGGGCTGGCGGACAGGCCATGCCCGTAGGAGACCGTGATCGTCACGATATCGGACCAGTTCTTCTGCACCAGCGGACGCGAGCTTTTCGCCTCCACCATCTCGATCGGGGTCGGCTCGAAGAAGCCCAGCGTCTTGAGGAACGCCTGCTGTTTCAGCCCCCCCACCATCAGCGCCACATGCGCCGTGCCGACGTTCGACGATTTGGCGATGACATCGGCCACCGAGAGATAAGGCCCATAGTTGTGGTTACGGAATTCCTTGATACGGAACTTGCCCCACACCATCGGCGCATTGGCGTCGACCAGCGTGTCGGGCTTCACCAGACCAAGCTCAAGCGCCTGAGCCACCGCGAAAATCTTGAAGGTAGAGCCAAGCTCGTAGACGCCCTGCACCGCGCGGTTGAACAGGGGGCTGTCGCCCGGATCGCCCTTCACCAGCGGATTCGGGCGGTCGTTCGGGTCGAAATCGGGCAGCGAGACGAGGCTGAGGATTTCGCCCGTGCGCACATCCATCAGCACGGCGGCAGCACCCTTGGCGTTCATCATCTTCATGCCGGTGTCCAGAACCTCGGTCACCGCCGATTGCAGCGTGAGATCCAGCGACAGTTGCAACGGCTCTGCCGTCTGCGCCGGATCGCGCAGCCGGTCGTCGAGGAATTTCTCCAGCCCCGCCGTCCCGATCACCTCGGCGCTGTTCACCCCCTCGGTGCCGAAGGACGCGCCGCCCAGCACATGCGCGGCCAACCGCCCGTTGGGATAAAGCCGCATCTCGCGCGGGCCGAACAGCAGGCCCGGATCGCCGATCTCGTGCACTTTCTGCATTTGTTCGGGGCTGAGCTTTTTCTTGATCCACAGGAAGCTGCGGCCGTCGGTCAGGCGGCGGTGCAGGTCTTCTTCCTTCAGATCGGGGAAGATGACCGCCAGTTCGCGCGCCACGCGTTCCGGGTCCACCATGTCCTTGGGCTGAGCATAAAGCGCATGCGTTACCAGATTGGTCGCCATCACCCGGCCATTGCGGTCGGTAATATCCGCCCGCTGCGCCAGAATCGCGGCACCGGGTGCGGCTGAACGTGGCTCCATCGGTTCGGACGCCGCCAGCAGGCCCATGCGGGCGCCGACCACCGTGAACGCCATGAAGAACGACAGGCCCAGAATCAGCAAACGCCCCTCGGAGCGCTTGCGCGATTTCTCACGCATGACCTCGTGCCGGGCGCGCAGGTTCTCGCGTTCGATACTGTCGGGGTTTTCCCCGGCGGCACGGGCGGAAAGGATGCGGGCCAGAGGGCGCAGCGGCGTGCGGGTCATGGGTTCTGCTCCTGTTCGCCGGAGATATCGACGGGCGCATTCACATCGGGCAGCGGCACAACGGGCGCCGGATAGGCCACTTCACTGGCAAGGCCGAATTGCTCCGGCTCCATTGGCAGAAGGCGCAGCCGGTCGAAGTTGATGGTCGACAATTCGCGCAGCCGGTCGGGGCGGTTCAGATAGGCCCATTCGGCACGCTGGATTGACAGCGCTTCGCGCAGGTCCGCGATTTCCGAGTTCAGCCGCGATACATCCTTCAGTGCCTGTTGCGTTGCGTAGTTTTCCTTGTAGGCCCAGAAACCCAGCCCGATGACAGCCGCGAAGGTCAGCAGATAGACAAGGGCACGCATCAGCGGCGTCCTCCTTTGCGGGGCAGCAGCGGCACATCCATCGCCGCGGGGTCAAGCCGGTGCGCGGCCGCCGCGGTCCGGCGACCGACCCGCAGCCGGGCTGAGCGCGCGCGCGGATTTTCCGCCAGTTCCACATCATCCGGCCCCACCGCTTTGCGGGTCACCATGGCGAAGCTGGGTGTCAGGGTCTGCGCAGCAGGGGCATAGCGGTTGCCCTGCGATTCCGTGCTGCGGCTCTGGAAGAACCGTTTCACGATCCGGTCCTCAAGGCTGTGGAAGGTGACCACCGCCAGCAGCCCGCCGGGGCGCAGCGCGCGTTCCGCCGCCGCCAGCCCCTCGGCCAACGAGTCGAACTCGGCATTCACCGCGATGCGGATGGCCTGAAAGCTGCGCGTCGCGGGATGGCTTTGCCCCGGTTTCGGGCGCGGCAGGCAACGCGCGACGATTTCGGCCAGTTGCAGGGTACGGGTGATCGGTTCGACCTTGCGCGCCTCGGTGATGGCGCGCGCGATGCGACGCGAGGCGCGTTCCTCGCCGTAATGATAAAGGATGTCGGCCAGCACTGCCTCATCCGCCTCGTTCACCAGATCGGCGGCAGAGAGGCCATCCTGGCTCATCCGCATGTCCAGCGGGCCATCCTTCTGGAAGGAAAAGCCGCGCTCGGCCTGATCAAGCTGCATGGAAGACACGCCCAGATCCAGCACGATGCCGTCCAGATCCTGTGCATATTCATCCAGTTGCGAGAAATTTCCGGCCACGAGGCTCAGCCGGTCACCATAGTCACCGGCCCAGGCAGCGGCCATTTGCAGCGCCAGCGGGTCACGGTCGACCCCCGTCACATGATCGGCCCCGGCGGCCAGCAGACCGCGCGTGTAGCCCCCTGCCCCGAACGTGCCATCCAGCCAGCGGCCCGAAACCGGGGCGCAGGCATCCAGCAGCGGCCGCAGAAGCACCGGGATATGCGGTGCGCGCGTCTCCACCGGCTATTCCTCCGGCTCGTCGGACAGCAGCGCCAGCATGTCGGCGCCCTCAGGGATCAGATCGTCCAGATCGTCGTCTTCCTCGGCCGCGGCATTCAGCGCATCGTAGGAATCGCGGCGCCAGATCTGGAAGGTATCCAGCGTGCCCGCAAAGGTCGCCTCCGCGCCATCCTTCAGCATATCGGCATCCAGACCGATCTTGTCGCGCGCCTTGGGCGGCAGCACGATCCGGCCATCGTCGTCGATTTCAACCTGCTGCGAGAGGGTGATGAAGTTACGCTCCAGCGCGCGGCGGGGCTTGGAGCCGATCTGCATGCGCCGGATGCGGGCTTCAAGCCGCGCCATCTGCGCCATCGTGTAACCTTCGATGAATTCCGCGCCGGGGCGGCCATAGACCAGAACGAATTTCGGGCGGCTGCCATCGAAGGAAGGATCACCTGCTTCGAGGACACGCCGGAACGATGCAGGGATCGAGACCCGCGCCTTTCCGTCAACCTTCTGGTTGAACTCGCCTCTGAAGCTTTCCGACACGGTCTGCTGTCCCTGCCCGGTCCTGTTATTTTCGTTGCGCCGGAATCCCCTCTCCGGCATGATTCAAAGTCGAGACCCAGAAACGAAAGCGGCGGATCGGGCGGCTGCCACTGCCCGATCCGCCGTCTGTCCCATCGCTGGGTCGGCCCGGCTGCACGCGCCACCTGGGGGAGATGTCTGCTCGCCCGCGCGCCGGTCGTATGGTCGAATGACGGAGGTGCCTGTATGAAACCTGCTTTTCGCCTTTGGGGTCTTGCTGCCCCGTGCTTTTTCATTTCCGCCGTCATTCGATAGCCAAGGGATGCCATGGGACCACATGGTAATCAATGGGATTTTTCGGGATCCGGTCGGAAGATATTGAGACGGCGCGCTTTGCCGCACAGCATCTGGTAGGAAAGATCGCGGATTTTCGGCTAATTGTGGCGAAACCTGCAACAAGCGCCCACTAGATATAGCGGCGTGTTTTTTTCGCCACGCACAGGGATCTTCCGGCTCATGGGATCGCATGGCACCACCACAAATGACCCGAAAGCACATTTCATCCCCGGAATCGCCCCATTCGCCCCCGACTCGGGGATGAATCACGCCTCAGTGATTCGTGAGCTTGCGCGATTCCGCGTGAGTCCCGGTTCGATCCCATGGGATTCCATGATTTCAGGAGGACCATTCCCATGATTTCCCGGCAGTACCATGCTTTCCCGCCCGTGCCCTGCCATGCTGGCCCGGAAAATCCCGCTCAGCCCGCGAAAACGAAAACGCCCGCCAAAAGGCGGGCGTTCGGGATCACATGGGAAAGCGCTCAGGCCATGCCGCCGTCGATCAGGCGGCGGGCAAGCCGGGCATAGGCCTCGGCCATCGGCCCCTGCCCGGCGGCGATCGGCCTGCCCGCATCTCCTGCCAGCCTCGTGTCCAGATCCAGCGGCAATTCTCCGAGGAAGGGCACGCCCAGCTTCGCGGCCTCGGCTGCCACGCCGCCATGACCGAACAGATGCGCCTCATGCCCGCAATTGGGGCAGACATAGGTGGACATGTTCTCGATCAGGCCCAGCACCGGCACTTTCAGCTTGCCGAACATGTCAAGCGCCTTGCGCGCATCCAGCATCGCCACATCCTGCGGGGTAGAGACCACGACCGCCCCGGTCAGCGCGAAACGCTGGCTCAGCGTCAGCTGGATATCCCCCGTTCCAGGCGGCAGGTCGATCAGCAGGATATCCAGATCGCCCCAGGCGACCTGCTCGATCAGCTGTTGCAGCGCCCCCATCAGCATCGGGCCACGCCAGATCACCGCCTCGTCCTCTTTCAGCATGAAGCCGATGGACATGACGGTGACACCATGCGCCTGAAGCGGGATGATGGTTTTGCCGTCAGGGCTGGCGGGGCGCTTGTTCACCCCCATCATGCGCGGCTGACTGGGGCCATAGATATCAGCATCCAGCAGACCGACGCGCCGCCCCTGCCGGGCCAGCGCCACAGCAAGGTTGGACGAGACCGTGGATTTCCCCACGCCACCCTTGCCCGAGCCGATGGCCACGATCCGGTCAATCCCGCTGACCCGCTTCGGCCCACCCTGATGCGGCGCGGCGTGGCCACCGATCTTGAGGCCCTGCGGCGGCGGCGCCTTGGGTGCGGCAGGACCATGGGCCGTCATCACCACCTGAACGGACCCCACCCCCGGTAGCGCCCGCAGAGCCGCCTCTGCCGCGGCCTGCACCGGCGCCAGCGCCTGCGCCTCGGCCGGGCTGGGCGCCTCGATCACGAAGGCCACGCTGTCGCCATCGACCCGCAGCGCCCGAATCAAATCCCGGCTCAGCAGATCGCCGCCACCGGGCAGCGCGACCCGCGCCAGAACGGCCTGAACCTCTTCGCGTGTAACCGCCATGCGGACCTCCTGTCTTGCGCGCAGAGCCTTGTTCACGTTACGTCAAAGTGCAAGACCCGTTTACCATTTGCTCAAAAAACTGGCGATGCGCTTGGAAATGATCAAGATTTTCCTCGCGTCAGCCATGCGGAAGCCGCATAGCTGCAATGCGGCGAAGCGGGATTGTGCAGTTGCAGCATTTGCCCCATCTTGGCTTCAACAGCGCAGAAGACGGATCGACAGACCCGAAGATGTGAGCGCTAAACCGAGACTTGAGGCTGACTGAAATGGCTTATGTAAACACCACCCGCGTCGCACATATCAGCGTTGCCGACCGCATCATGGGTCTGGTGGACGGGTTCCGCAAGATGCAGGCGCGGCGGGCGATCTATCGCCAGACCCTGCGCGAGCTGAACGCCCTGTCGGGCCGTGAACTGGCCGATCTGGGCATCCATCGCTCGATGATCACCCGTCTGGCGCAGGAAGCTGCCTACGGCAAATAAGTTTCTTTGCCGGGTTCCACCTCCTCCCGGAACCTGATGCAAAAGCGGCGACATCGCTCCTCCTCCCTAGATGTCGCCGCCTCTCTCTACCGGAAGCCACGGCTTCCAGAGTTTGCGCGGCCCCTCCTCCTCCCTGGGCCAGTCGCAAGAGCGGCGATCCCCTCTCCTCCCTGGGATTGCCGCAAGCCATACGGGCCTTATATGCCCGGAACGGTTCCCTGGCCCCTCCTCCTCCCTGGGCCGTGGGATCGGCGACAGCCCCCTCCTCCTCCCTGGGGTTGTCGCAACTCTTTCGGGCCGAAAGGCCCAACAGGTTCCTGGCCCCTCCTCCTCCCTGGGCCATGGAAAATGCGGCGCCCCCTCCTCCTCCCTGGGGTGTCGCAAGCATAGCAGCCGCCCCTCCTCCTCCCTGGGCGGATGTTGAAAACGGACGGCGACACCCCTCCTCCTCCCTGGGTGTCGCCGTTTCCGTTTTCGGACCACACCTCCCTGCGCCCTCTTGCATCGCCCCGCGCCCGCGCTCATGGTCCGGCGGATTGCCGCCAGAGGATGCGCCCTTGCCGATTTCCGTCTTTTCCGCCGCCCTTGTCGCCGCGCTGGTTGGCTATGGCTCTACCATCGCGCTGGTTCTGGCGGCCGCGGCGGCACTTGGTGCTACGCCCGCACAAACCGCAAGCTGGGTGCTGGCCATCTGCATTGGCAAGGCTGTCGGCTCCGCCTGGCTGAGCTGGTCGAATCGCATCCCCGTCGTGCTGGCCTGGTCCACCCCCGGCGCCGCGCTGATCGCCGCGACCGAGGGCATCGGCATGGCGCAGGCAGCGGGGGCCTTCGTGCTGGCCGGGCTTCTGGTGCTGGCAACCGGGTTGATCCAGCCGCTTGGCCGGCTGGCGCAGCGCATCCCCGACGGCATTGCCGGCGGGATGCTGGCGGGCGTGCTGCTGCCCTTTTGCATGAAGCTGCCGGCGGCGGCGCAGGCGGTGCCTGTGCTGGTCTTGCCGGTGATCGCCGTCTTCGCGCTGGTGCGGCTGCGCAATCCGGCGCTTGCGGTGCTGGTGGCGCTGATTCTGGGCATCGGCGCGGCCTTCATCAGCGGCATCGCCAGCCTGCCCGCGCTGAGCCTGCCCCTGCCGAGCCTGACCTTCATCGCCCCCGCCTTCGATCCCGGCACCTTGATCGGGCTTGGCCTGCCGCTCTACCTGGTCACGATGGCCTCGCAGAACCTGCCTGGCTTTGCCACGCTGCGTGCCGCCGGATACGAGCCGCCGGTGCGCGCGGGGCTGGTGACAACGGGCGGGATCTCCGCCGTGATCGGGCTGTTTGGCGCGCATACGATTTCCATGGCCGCAATCACCGCCGCAATCTGTCTGGGCGACGACGTGCATCCTGACCGCAAACGCCGCTGGATCGTCGGGCTGGTCTATGCCGGGTTCTGGGTGCTGCTGGGACTGCTGACCCAGCCGATTCTGTCGCTGCTGTCGGCACTGCCGACCGAGCTGATCACCGCCATCGTGGCGCTGGCATTGCTGGGGCCGTTCATGGGCGCGGCGACCCATGCCTTCACACCGCCCGAAACCCGCTTCGCCGCCGCGATCACGCTGGCGGTCACCGCTTCGGGTGCAGCGGTGCTGGGGATCGGCGCTGCCTTCTGGGGGCTGATGGCGGGGCTGGCCTTTCACGCGCTGGAGCGGCTGAAACGGCGCTAGGGGGCGCTCGCGCCCCCTCGGCCTCCGGCCTCACCCCCTGAGGATATTTGGGCCAAGATGAATGGCATCAGAACGGCAGGTCGCCCGCCTCATGTGCCGGCGAGATGAAGCCCGCGACCACCTTCTTGGTGCCGGCCTTGTCGAAGGCGACCTCCAGCTTGTCGCCCTCTATGCCGATGACGGTGCCGTAACCGAATTTCTGATGGAATACACGGTCTTGCAGGGCGTAAGCCGAAACTGCCTGAAGGTCGATGGTCATGTTTCGGCTTTCGCGCGGCTGCGACATCGGGCGCTGACCCGCGCGATCCTGCAGGCGCTTCCAGCCCGGCGAATTGTAGACATCGGCCCGCGTCGCGCGCTCCTCGATCCGCGAGCCGCCGAAGGCCGGCGCCGCCGCGCCGAAGCCGCCGCCGTAAAGGCCGGGTGGGGTCAGCACTTCGACATGGGCGCCGGGCAGTTCGTCGATGAAACGTGAAGGCAACTGGCTTTGCCACTGGCCATAGACCCTGCGATTGGCGGCAAAGCTGACGGTGCAGAGCCGTTCGGCGCGGGTGATCCCGACGTAAGCCAGACGGCGCTCCTCCTCCAGCCCCTTCTGGCCGCTTTCATCCATGCTGCGCTGGCTGGGGAACAACCCGTCCTCCCATCCCGGCAGATAGACCACCGGGAACTCCAGCCCCTTGGCGGCGTGCAGCGTCATGATGGTGACCTTCTCGGCCGCCTCTTCGGTTTCATTATCCATGATCAGCGCGACGTGTTCGAGAAAGCCTTGCAGGCTGTCGAACTGTTCCAGCGCCTTCACCAGTTCCTTGAGGTTTTCCAGACGACCCGGTGCCTCGGGCGTCTTGTCGTTCTGCCACATCGAAACATAGCCGGATTCTTCAAGAATCACCTCGGCCAGCCGGACATGCGAATGATCGCGCGCGGGCGCCGTTTCGGGCAGCAGCGGCTCCAGCACCGCATCTGCAACCTCGGGGCGGCTGTTGACCACGGTGTCGTGCCAGCGGTCCACCCCATCGACGAAGGCACGCAACTGCCCGGCGCCCTTGCCGCCGATCCCGCCCCGCGCCAGCAACTCGCGCGCGCCTTCCAGCAGGCTGACACCATTTTCGCGGGCCGCCCGCTGGATTTCCTGCTGCGCCTTGTCGCCAAGGCCGCGTTTGGGGGTGTTCACCACCCGCTCGAACGCCAGATCGTCGTCGGGGCTGACGGCGAGCCGGAAATAGGCCATGGCGTCGCGAATTTCGAGCCGTTCATAGAATCGCGGGCCGCCAATGACGCGATAGGGCAGCCCGATGGTGAGGAAACGATCCTCGAAGGCACGCATCTGGTGGCTGGCGCGGACGAGAATCGCCTGATCGTTCAGCCCGAAAGGCCCGAGCCCGCGTGTGCCGCGTTGCAGCGCCTCGATCTCGTCGCCGATCCAGCGCGCCTCTTCCTCCCCGTCCCAATGGCCTATGAGGCGCAGTTTTTCGCCGCCCTCTGCCTCGGTCCAGAGTGTCTTGCCCAGACGCCCGGCATTGGAGGCGATCACACCCGAGGCGGCGGCGAGAATATGTTCGGTGGAGCGGTAGTTCTGTTCCAGGCGGATCACCTGCGCGCCCGGAAAATCCTTTTCAAACCGCAGGATATTGCCCACCTCGGCGCCGCGCCAACCGTAGATCGACTGGTCGTCATCGCCCACGCAGCAGATGTTGCGATGACCCTGGGCCAGCAGGCGCAGCCACAGATACTGCGCGACGTTGGTATCCTGATATTCGTCGACAAGGATATAGCGGAACCAGCGCTGGTACTGCGTCAGGATGTCGGCATGGGCCTGAAAGATGGTGACGCAATGCAGCAGCAGATCGCCGAAATCGCAGGCATTCAGGCTGCGCAGGCGCGCCTGATACTGATCATAAAGCTCGGTCCCGCGGTTGTTGAACCCGGCGGCTTCGGACGAGGGCACCTTTTCCGGCGTCCAGGCGCGGTTCTTCCAATGGTCGATCAACCCGGCCAGCTGCCGCGCGGGCCAGCGCTTTTCGTCCAGATTTGCCGCGACGATCAATTGCTTGAGCAGGCGAAGCTGGTCGTCCGTATCCAGAATGGTGAAGTTGGATTTCAGCCCCACCAGTTCGGCATGGCGGCGCAGGATCTTCACGCTGACGGAATGGAAAGTGCCCATCCAGGGCATGCCCTCCACCTGCCCCAGCATCCGGCCCACGCGGTCTTTCATCTCGCGCGCGGCCTTGTTGGTGAAGGTCACGGCCAGAATCTCATTCGGCCGCGCCTTGCCGGTGGCCAGCAGATGCACGATACGCGAGGTCAGCGCCTTGGTTTTGCCGGTTCCCGCCCCGGCCAGCATCAGGACAGGGCCATCCACCGCCAGCACGGCGGCGCGCTGTGCAGGGTTCAGATCGTCCAGATAGGGTGCGGGCCGCGCTGCCATGGCACGCTGCGACAGGGGAATGGCGGCTTCGAAAGCCTCTGAATCATCATATCCGCTCATATCCGCAAGATAGACGTGCAGGTCGGCCTTGGGAAGCCTGTGTTCCACCAATGTTCCGCCAATTCTGCATATTCCAGAATCTTTACGCCCCGAAGTTTGCAATTGCAAAGCCCTCCTGAATATTTCGCAAAACTTTGCATTGACGTCGGTTCCTGCCCTTGCGCTGCATCGCAGCACCCCTAAAGTGACCGCGCCGTGCAGAGCTTCGGGGAGGAACAGATGACCGAATTTCGCAAGATCCTGATCGCCAACCGAGGCGAAATCGCTATTCGCGTGATGCGCGCCGCGAACGAGATGGGCAAGAAGACGGTCGCCGTCTATGCCGAAGAGGACAAGCTGTCTCTGCACCGCTTCAAGGCCGATGAGGCCTATCTGATCGGTCAGGGTATGTCGCCGGTGGGCGCCTACCTGAGCATCCCGGAAATTATCCGCGTGGCCAAGCTTGCGGGCGCGGATGCCATCCATCCCGGCTACGGGCTTCTGTCGGAAAACCCCGATTTCGTCGAAGCCTGCGAAGCCAATGGCATCACCTTCATCGGCCCGCGCGCCGAAACCATGCGGGCGCTTGGCGACAAGGCCAGTGCCCGGCGCGTGGCTGTGGCCGCTGGTGTGCCGGTCATCCCGGCGACCGAGGTTCTGGGCAACGACTTTGACGCGATCCGTGCAGAGGCGGCAGAGATCGGCTTTCCGCTGATGCTCAAAGCCTCCTGGGGCGGCGGCGGGCGCGGCATGCGGCCGATCCTGAACGCCGAGGAACTGGAGGCCAAGGTCCTGGAGGGCCGCCGCGAGGCGGAGGCCGCCTTTGGCAATGGCGAGGGCTATCTGGAAAAGATGATCCAGCGCGCCCGCCACGTCGAGGTGCAGATCCTTGGCGACAAGCATGGCGAGATCTACCACCTCTACGAGCGTGACTGCACCGTGCAGCGCCGCAACCAGAAGGTCGTCGAACGCGCGCCCGCGCCGTATCTCAACGATGAGCAGCGCGCCGAGATCTGCGAACTGGGCCGCAAGATCTGCGCCCATGTGAATTACGAATGCGCCGGCACCGTCGAATTCCTGATGGATATGGACGAGGGCAAGTTCTACTTCATCGAGGTGAACCCCCGCGTGCAGGTGGAACACACCGTCACCGAAGAGGTCACGGGCATCGACATCGTGCAGGCGCAGATCCTGATCGCCGAGGGCAAGACGCTGGCGGAAGCCACCGGCGTGACCAGCCAGGACGGCGTGCGGCTGAACGGCCATGCGCTGCAATGCCGGGTGACCACCGAAGACCCGCAGAACAACTTCATCCCCGATTATGGCCGGATCACCGCCTACCGCAGCGCCACAGGCAACGGTATACGTCTGGACGGTGGCACCGCCTATTCCGGCTCGGTCGTAACGCGCTATTACGATTCGCTGCTGGTGAAGGTGACGGCGCATGCGCAGACGCCCGACAAGGCGATTCACCGGATGGATCGTGCACTGCGCGAGTTCCGTATCCGGGGCGTCAGCACGAATATCGAATTCGTCATCAACCTGCTGAAACACCCGGTGTTCCTGAACGACACCTACACGACGAAATTCATCGACACGACGCCGGATCTGTTCCAGTTCCGCAAGCGCCGCGACCGGGCGACCAAGATCCTGACCTATATCGCCGACATCACGGTGAACGGGCATCCCGAAACCGCCGGACGCCCGAAACCGGCGGCCGAAGTGAAAACGCCGAAGGCCCCCGCCCCGCGCACGGAGCCCGCGATGGGCACCCGCAACCTGCTGGAACAAAAGGGCCCGCAGGCCGTGGCGGACTGGATGCGCGCCCAGACCAAGGTGCTGATCACCGACACCACCATGCGCGACGGGCACCAGAGCCTGCTGGCCACCCGCATGCGCTCCATCGACATGATCCGCGTGGCACCCAGTTATGCCGCGAACCTGCCACAGCTTTTCAGCGTGGAATGCTGGGGCGGCGCCACCTTCGACGTGGCTTACCGGTTCCTCCAGGAATGCCCGTGGCAGCGCCTGCGTGACCTGCGCGCCGCCATGCCGAACCTGATGACACAGATGCTGCTGCGCGCCTCCAACGGCGTGGGCTACACCAACTATCCCGACAATGTGGTGCAGGCCTTCGTCAGGCAGGCCGCCGAGACCGGGGTGGATGTGTTCCGCGTGTTCGACAGCCTGAACTGGGTCGAAAACATGCGCGTCGCCATGGATGCGGTGATCGAGGCGAACAAGGTCTGCGAAGGCACGATCTGCTATACCGGCGATCTGTTGGACCCGGCGCGCGCCAAATATGACCTGAAATACTATGTCGGCATGGCGAAGGAACTGAAGGCCGCAGGCGCGCATGTGCTGGGCCTGAAGGATATGGCGGGTCTTTTGAAGCCCGCTGCCGCCCGCGTTCTCGTCAAGACACTGAAGCAGGAGGTCGGCCTTCCGATCCACTTCCACACCCACGACACCAGCGGCGCGGCGGCGGCGACCATACTCGCCGCCTGCGATGCCGGCGTGGATGCGGTGGATGCGGCGATGGACGCCTTCTCGGGCGGCACCTCGCAGCCCTGCCTCGGGTCCATCGTCGAGGCGCTGCGCCATACCGAACGCGACACCGGGCTGGACATCGGCGCGATCCGCGACATCTCGAACTACTGGGAGCATGTGCGCGCGCAATATGCTGCCTTCGAAAGCGGCCTCGCTTCGCCCGCATCCGAGGTGTACCTGCACGAAATGCCCGGCGGGCAGTTCACCAACCTCAAGGCGCAGGCTCGCAGCCTCGGGCTGGAGGAACGCTGGCCCGAGGTGGCGCAGGCCTATGCTGATGCCAACCAGATGTTCGGCGATATCGTGAAGGTCACGCCCTCGTCCAAGGTCGTGGGCGACATGGCGCTGATGATGGTGGCGCAGGGCCTGTCGCGCGGTCAGGTCGAAGACCCGGCCGTTGATGTGGCCTTCCCCGATTCGGTCGTGGACATGATGAAGGGCAATCTGGGCCAACCGCATGGCGGCTGGCCTGCGGGTATCCAGAAGAAGGTTCTGAAGGGCGAAAAGCCGCAGACCGCGCGTCCCGGCCTTGGTATGGCGCCGGTGGATCTGGAAGAAACGCGGGCGAAACTTTCGGCCGAACTGAACGGCTTCACCGTCGATGACGAGGATCTCAACGGCTATCTGATGTATCCGAAGGTCTTTCTGGATTACATGGGCCGCCACCGGCTTTACGGCCCGGTCCGCACCCTGCCGACCCAGACCTTCTTCTACGGCATGCAACCCGGAGACGAGATCACCGCCGAGATCGACCCCGGCAAGACGCTGGAAATCCGCCTGCAAGCCGTGGGCGAAACTGGCGAGGATGGCGAGGCGAAGGTGTTCTTCGAACTGAACGGCCAGCCCCGCGTGATCCGGGTGCCGAACCGCGCGGTGAAGGCGAAGACCGCCGCCAAACCCAAGGCTGATTCCGCTAATGCCAACCACATCGGTGCGCCGATGCCCGGCTCCATCGCCTCGGTTGCCGTCACACCGGGCCAGAAGGTCCGGGCGGGTGATCTGCTGCTCACCATCGAGGCGATGAAGATGGAAACCGGCCTGCACGCCGACCGCGAGGCCACCGTGAAGGCGATCCACGTCACGCCTGGCAGTCAGATCGACGCCAAGGATCTGCTGATCGAACTGGAATGAAAAAGGGGGCCGAAAGGCCCCCTTTTCCGTTCCGGCCGTGCTGTGGCCAGATCAGGCCCGGTGTCAGGCCCTGTCATCGAAGAAGCGGTTCACTTCCTTCTCGGCCTCTTCCTTCGAGCGCCCATAGCGCTCCTGCACAAGCCCGGCGAGCTTGTCCTTGTGGCCCTCGATGCGGTCCAGCTCGTCATCGGTGAGCTTGCCCCACATGATCTTGGCCTCGCCCTTCAGTTGCTTCCATTTGCCGGCAATCTGATCGCTGTTCATGGTGCAGTCCTTTCGGGTTTCGTACGGCAGGTAATCTACCGTCGCTGTGCCTGTACAACGGCAAGCCGCCGCATCCGGTTCCCGCCGACGCGCCGATACGCGGGCACCGGATCGCCACCCCGCTGCCCGCGCAGAAAATTTTCTGACCCCCGCGTTTTTCCCCTTGCGCCCTCCGCGCCCCCGGACTAAATCCGCCTCCACCGAACCGGCAGCGCGGGCGTAGCTCAGGGGTAGAGCATAACCTTGCCAAGGTTAGGGTCGTGAGTTCGAATCTCATCGCCCGCTCCAGTTCGGACCGATTGTTGCGCGGGCGTAGCTCAGGGGTAGAGCATAACCTTGCCAAGGTTAGGGTCGTGAGTTCGAATCTCATCGCCCGCTCCAATCGAAAAACGGGCCGCCTTAGGGCGGCCTTTTTCGTTTTCCACACCCAGCCGTCCTGCCCGGCCCGGAATCCCTTCCCCCATGCCCGCCCCCGTCCTATAAGGCCCCCGAAGCAAATGCCGGAGAGCCCCATGCGTAAGGCCGAAGTCACCCGCAGCACCTCGGAAACCGAGATCGCGCTGTCCATCAACCTCGACGGGACGGGCCGCTACGACATGCAGTCGGGTGTCGGGTTCTTCGATCACATGATGGATCAGCTTTCGCGCCATTCGCTGATCGACATGACCCTGCGCGCCAGGGGCGACCTGCATATCGATGACCACCACACGGTTGAGGATACCGGCATCGCGCTGGGTCAGGCGCTGGTGCAGGCACTGGGCGACAAGAAGGGCATCCGCCGCTATGGCGAATGCAGCCTGCCGATGGATGACGCGCAGGTGCATTGCGCGCTGGATCTCTCCGGCCGCCCCTTCCTCGTCTGGAATGTCACCTTCCCCAGCCAGAAGATCGGCACATTCGATACCGAACTGGTGCGCGAATTCTTTCAGGCGCTCGCCACGCATGGCGGCATCACCCTGCACATCGACATGCGCCACGGCGTGAACAGCCACCACATCGCCGAGGCCGCCTTCAAGGCCGTGGCCCGCGCCCTGCGCATGGCGGTGGAGACCGATCCGCGCAAGGCCGACGAAATCCCTTCTACCAAGGGAAAGCTGTAACCCCGCCTCACCGGAGTTCGGCTTTCATCTGTTCCTAAATATCCCCGCCGGAGGCTCCCGCCCCCTCCGCCCGCGCCTCAGCCGGAAAGGAAGCGCCATGCTCACCGTCCTCGTCGATTACGACAGCGGCAACCTGCATTCCGCCGAAAAGGCGTTTCAGCGCATGGCAGTAGAAACCGGCGCGGGCGAGGTCATGGTGACCTCGCGCCCCGAAGACGTCGCCCGGGCCGACCGGATCGTCCTGCCGGGGGATGGCGCCTTCCCGGCCTGCCGCCGCGCGTTGGGCGATCATGGCGGCCTCTTCGAGGCCATTGCCGAAGCCGTGCGCGTAAAGGGTCGTCCCTTCATGGGCATCTGCGTCGGCATGCAGATGATGGCGACCTGGGGCCGCGAATACGAAGACACCCCCGGTTTCGACTGGATCGGCGGCGAGGTCACCCGCATCACCCCCGCCGACCCGCATCTGAAAGTGCCGCATATGGGCTGGAACGATCTGGTGATCGACCATCCGCATCCGGTGCTCGATGGTATCGCCACCGGCGATCACGCCTATTTCGTGCACAGCTACGCCTTCCGCGTGACGAACCCGGCGGAACGGCTGGCGCATGTCGATTACGCGGGCGACATCACCGCCATCATCGGCGCGGGCACCATGGTCGGCACCCAGTTCCACCCCGAGAAATCGCAGGCCGTGGGTCTGCGCATCATCGGCAACTTCCTGCGTTGGGCGCCATGAGCGATCTGGGCGCCATCCTCGACCGGATCGGCGCCGAAATGGCGGCGGCCCCCGACCGGGGCCGCGTCGCCGATTACATCCCCGAGCTTGCCCGCATCTCGGACCGTCACTTCGCCATGGCGGTCTGCACTGCCGACGGGCAAACCTTCACCACCGGCGAAGCTGACACGCCCTTCTCCATCCAGTCGGTCAGCAAGGTCTTTACCCTTGCCATCGCGCTGGGGCGGCTGGGCGATCAACTCTGGACACGGGTCGGGCGCGAGCCTTCGGGACTGGCGTTCAATTCCATGGTGCAGCTGGAATATGAACGCGGCATCCCGCGCAATCCCTTCATCAACGCGGGCGCCCTTGTCGTGACCGATGCGATCCTCGCCGGACACAAGCCACGCGAACTGCTGGGCGAGATCCTGCGCTTCCTGCGTGAGGCGGCGGGCGAGGACGACATCCACATCAACAAGGCCGTGGCGGCCTCGGAACAGGCGACCGGGCATCGCAACCTTGCACTTGCGCATTTCATGGCCGCGCATGGCAATCTGCTGCATGCGCCAGAACTGACCTGCGGCACCTATTTCCACCAATGCGCCATCGAGATGTCGGCCCGGCAGCTTGCCCTTGCCGGGCGCTTCCTGATCGGCGCGCCGGACCTGCCGCGTATGCTGGCGCCCGGTCGCACCCGGCGTATCAACGCGCTGATGATGACCTGCGGCCATTACGACGGCTCAGGCGAATTCGCCTATCGCGTGGGCCTGCCCGGCAAATCCGGTGTGGGCGGCGGGATTCTGGTGGTGGCACCCGGCCGCGCCTCGATCGCCGTCTGGTCTCCGGGGCTGAACGCGCAGGGCAATTCGCAGCTTGGCACGCTGGCGGTGGAGCGGCTGGCGCGCGCGACCGGCTGGTCGGTCTTCGGCTAGGCGGGCCTCTTCGCCACCGCCCAAAGCCCCAGCGCGATCAACGCGAATCCGGCGAAATGCTGCGGACCCAGCCGCGTGCCCAGCACCAGCGCCCCCAACGCCGCCGCGCTGACCGGAATGAGGAAGGTCACCAGCATCAGGTTCACCGCCCCTGCCGTCACCAGCAGCCGGAAATAGAGCGCATAGGCCAGCGCGGTAGACAGAACCCCGATCCCCGCCACCGCCGCCCAGACCTGCGCGGGCGGCATCGCCAGCCGCCAGGGCGCATCGACTGCCAGCCAGACCGGCAACAGGATCACCGTCGCCGCCGTCACCTGCCCGACGGCTGCCTGCAAGGGCGGCACACCCATCTCGCGGAACCGCCGCCCCCAAAGCCCGGCGAAGGCGTAGCTCAGCGCCGCCGCCAGACAGGCGATCATCGCAGGCAGCGCCCCCGCACCGCCCCCGGCCATCACCGCCACCCCCGCAATCCCCGCCGCCACACCGCCGAGCCGCCGCGCCGTCAGCGGCTCGGCCCCGGCCAAATGGGCGACAACGACACCCCACAGCGGGGTCGTGGCGTTCAGGATGGCGGCCAGCGCGCCGCTGATCTCGCCCTGCGCGAAGGCGAACAGGCAAAAGGGCACCACATTATTCAGAAAGCCCATGACGGCCAGCGCCCGCCACACCGCCCAGCCCCGCGGCAACCGCCCGCGGAGCATCACCGCCAGCGCCAGCGCGCCCAGCGCCACCCGGCCCCAGACCACCGAAAACGGCGGCAGCCCGGTCAGCGCGATTTCGACAAAGAAGAAAGACCCGCCCCACAGCACCGAAAGCGCAATCAGGCGGGCCCAGTCATCGGATTTCATGCCAAACTCCATGGTCTGGCCCGATGTCGCAGCACCGGGCCGCAAGGGGCGACCCGGTTCCTGCTCATTTCACGCGCTT
Source organism: Gemmobacter sp. LW-1 (assembly GCF_001303875.1). Classification (NCBI taxonomy): domain Bacteria; kingdom Pseudomonadati; phylum Pseudomonadota; class Alphaproteobacteria; order Rhodobacterales; family Paracoccaceae; genus Gemmobacter; species Gemmobacter sp. LW-1. The sequence continues at coordinate 31,947 of NZ_LJSC01000035.1, forward strand.
CCAGTCCTGCGACTTGCACAGAAGCCCGCCGGCCACGCATCCGGCCAGCTTCATCGCATTGCCCGAGACATTCATCTTGCCCGAATAGACCTTGTTGTTCGACGGCCGCCAGACCTGGCCCTCGTATTTGCCGCCACCGACCGGCACCATGTCGATGACGATCTTCTTGCCGATATTCTCGGATTTGTATTCAGCGCCATCCTTGAAGGTCCGGCTGATCTTGCCGCAGAACGCATTGCCACAAGGCGCGATGGTAACATGGGCATAGGCCCCGTCATCCACCTGCGTCTGCCACACCCCTTCCACCGGATCGGCGGATGCCGCACCGGCCAGCCCGACAAGGGCCGCCGCCAAAAGATAAGTCCGCATGGGTTCCTCCTCCCCTTCGATGCCGCGATCATCGGCCCGGCACCACGATTCCCGCAAGCGTGACGCTACGGCCCCCGCTTCGCCCTTGCCGTCACGTCGCCCGCATGCCAAACCGCGCGCGACCCGCATCCCGCATACGGAGCCCGCCATGATCCTCTATCCCGCGATCGACCTGAAAGATGGCCAGTGCGTGCGCCTCCTGCGCGGCGAGATGTCGGCAGCGACGGTGTTCGGCGACGATCCGGCCGCACAGGCCGCGAAGTTCGAGGCTGCTGGCTGCGAATGGCTCCACCTCGTCGATCTGAACGGCGCCTTCGCCGGTCAGCCGGTCAATGCCGCGGCGGTGGAGGCGATCCTCGCCCGCTGCACCGTGCCCGCACAGCTCGGCGGCGGCATCCGCGATATGGCAACCATCGGCATGTGGCTGGAAAAGGGCCTGTCGCGCGTCATCCTCGGTACCGTGGCGGTGGAAAATCCGGCGCTGGTGCGCGAGGCCGCGCGCGCCTTCCCCGGCAAGGTTGCGGTCGGCATCGACGCCCGCAAGGGCTTTGTCGCCACCAAGGGCTGGGCTGAAGAAACCGACGTGCAGGCGACCGACCTCGCCCGCAGCTTTGAAGACGCCGGTGTCGCCGCCATCATCTACACCGACATCGACCGCGACGGCGCCATGCAGGGCCCGAATATCGAAGCGACCGAAGCCCTCGCACGCGCCGTCACCATTCCCGTCATCGCCTCGGGCGGCGTCTCACGTATGGAAGACCTGATCGCGCTGCGCGATACCGGCGTCATCGCGGGCGCCATCTCGGGACGCGCGCTTTACGACGGCGCCATCGACCTCGCCACCGCTCTCACCGCCCTGAAAGCCTGATTTCATCTGTTCCGAAATATCCTCGGGGGGTGAGGCCGCAGGCCGAGGGGGGCAGACAGCCCCCCTTCCCACATCTCCCGCCCCGCGCTAAGGTCCGGCCATGCTGAAAACCCGCATCATCCCCTGCCTCGACGTGGCCGATGGCCGCGTGGTGAAAGGCGTGAATTTCGTCAACCTGATCGACGCAGGCGACCCGGTCGAGGCCGCGCGCGCCTATGACGCGGCGGGGGCGGACGAGCTTTGCTTCCTCGACATCCACGCCACGCATGAAAATCGCGGCACGATGTTCGATCTGGTCACCCGCACGGCCGAGCAATGCTTCATCCCGCTGACCGTGGGCGGCGGCGTGCGCAGCCATGCCGATGTGCGGGCGCTTCTGCTGGCGGGGGCCGACAAGGTGTCATTCAACTCCGCTGCCGTGGCCAACCCCGACGTGGTGGCCGAAGCGTCAGATCGTTTCGGCAGCCAGTGCATCGTCGTCGCCATCGACGCCAAGACCGTCGAGCCGGGCCGGTGGGAGATCTTCACTCATGGCGGGCGCAAACCCACCGGCATCGACGCGGTGGAATTTGCCCGCACGGTTGAAGCGAAGGGCGCGGGCGAGATCCTGCTGACCTCGATGGACCGCGACGGCACCAAGGGTGGCTACAACCTGCCGCTGACCCGCGCCATCGCCGATGCGGTGAATGTGCCGGTCATCGCCTCGGGCGGCGTCGGCAACTTGGACCATCTGGTCGAGGGCGTCACCAAAGGCGGCGCCAGCGCGGTGCTGGCTGCCTCGATCTTCCACTTCGGCGAATATACCATTGGCGAGGCCAAGGCCCATATGGCCGCCGCCGGTATCCCGGTGAGGCTGACATGAGCACGCTGCACGATCTTGCCGCCACCATCCTCTCCCGCAAGGGGGCCGACCCCGAAAGCTCGTGGACGGCGAAGCTTCTTGCCAAAGGCCCCGAGAAATGCGCCGAGAAATTCGGCGAGGAGGCGGTGGAAGCGATCATCGAGGCGGTGAAGGGCGACCGCGCCAGGCTGACCGCCGAGGCGGCGGATGTGCTGTATCACCTGCTGGTGATGCTCGCCGCCCGCGACGTGACGCTGGCGGATGTGGAGGCAGAACTCGCGCGGCGCGAAGGCACTTCGGGCCTCGCCGAGAAAGCCGCGCGCGGGTAAGGGCTTACGCCCCAGCCCCGCGCAGCGCCGTAACCAATGCAGCCATATCCTCGGGCAGCGGCGCCTCGAACTGCAATTCCTCGCCCGTCACCGGATGGATGAAGCCCAGCGTCGCCGCATGCAGCGCCTGACGCGGGAAGGCATTGGCCAGATCGGCCGCCGCCTCGCCCACCGCCTTGGCCGCCACCCGGCGCTTGCCGCCATAGGTCTGGTCGCCGATGAGGCCATGCCCGGCATGGGCCATATGCACGCGGATCTGATGGGTCCGCCCGGTTTCCAGCCAGCATTCCACCAAACTCGCCACTTCGGGCGTGCCATAGGCTTCCAGCACCCGCACGCGGGTCACCGCATGGCGGCCCTCGTTCCACACCACTGCCTGCCGCTGCCGGTCGGTGCGGTGACGGGCCAGATGGGTGGCAATCTTCAGGATGCCGCCGGATTCGAAGCTGACGCCCCGCATCCCGCGCAGGCGCGGATCGGCGGCGGAAGGCGCGCCATTGACCACGGCGAGGTAATGGCGGTTCACCGTATGCTTTTCAAACTGCGCGGCCAGCCCGTGATGCGCCCGGTCGCTTTTGGCGACAACCAGCAGACCCGAGGTATCCTTGTCGATCCGGTGCACGATACCGGGACGGCGCTCGCCCCCCACGCCCGACAGCGTGTCACCGCAATGATGCAGCAACGCATTGACCAGCGTGCCGCTGTAAGACCCCGGCGCGGGGTGGACCACCATCCCCACTGGTTTGTTGATCACGATCAGGTCGGCATCTTCCCAGATGACCTCCAGCGGGATGTCCTCGGCCAGAGTATCCGCCTCGGCCACATGGCCCACCGCAAGGTCATAGGCCTCGCCCTCGGCCACCTTCGTCTTGGGATCGGTCACCGCCACACCGTCGCGCATGACATCGCCCGCCGCGATCATCTTCATCAGACGCGAGCGCGACAGGGCGGCTTCCTCTGGCACCTCGCGCGCCAGTGCCTTATCCAGTCGGTCAGGCGGGTTTTCCCCGATCACCACACGCAGCAGCCCGCCTTCGGGCGCGTCATCGTCATCTTCAAGGGGCCGGGACATGGATGATACCTCGGATAAGCTGGAACTGCCGCCCAGCCTGCGCTGGCTGAAATGGCTGGTGACGGCACTGACCGTTACCCTGATCCTCGGCGTCATAACCATCGTGGGCCTGCTTGTCACCCGCCTGCCGCTGGGCGTGACCCCGGTGGCCGACTTTCCGGCCAGCCTCGCCCTGCCCGCAGGCGCGAAACCCGAGGCCATCACCCGCGGACCCGGCTGGATCGGCGTTGTCACCACCGACGGGCGGATGTTCGTCTTTGCGCCCGACGGGGCGCTGAGACAGGAAATCACGATCCGCCGCTAAGGCAAAACCGACGTAGGCACGTCGCCGGGGGCATTGCCCCGCGGGCTGTCGCTGGTCCAGCATGATGAAAAACGACGGGGAGTCGACATGCTGGAAACCTTTGGCGCACAGGATGCCACCGATCTGGCCGCGCTGGTGGCGCGGCGCGAGGTCAGCCCGCAGGAATTGCTGGATGCCTCGGTCGCCGCTTCGGCGGCGCTGAACCCAAAGCTCAATGCCGTGGTTCTGCCGCAGATCGAGGTGGCGGAACGCCATATCGCCGGGGGGCTGCCGCGTGGTCCCTTCACCGGCGTGCCGTTCCTTCTGAAGGATCTGGGCTGCGAGGCGGTGGAGTTTCCCTCGCACAACGGCTCGCGCCTGCTGGCCGATACACGCTATGATCGCGACAGCGCGATCTATACCCGAATCCGCGCGACAGGCGTAGTAACCTGGGGCCGCACCACCAGCCCCGAGGGCGGCGTGGGCGCGGCGACCGAATCCGCCGTCTATGGCGGACCGACGCGGAACCCGTGGAACCCTGACCATACATCGGGCGGATCATCCGGGGGGGCCGGGGCGGCCGTGGCGGCCGGGATCGTGCCTTTCGCGCATGGGTCGGACGGCGGCGGGTCGGTGCGCATTCCCGCCTCCTCCTGCGGGCTGTTCGGGTTCAAGCCGACGCGGGCGCGGCTGCCCGATGGCCCCTATGTGGGTGAGGGCTGGGCCGGCATGGCGATTGACGGCTTCCTGACCCATTCGGTGCGCGACACGGCCCTGATGCTGGACGCCTGCGCCGGGTCGGACTCTGGTGCGCCCTATTATGCGCCGCCGCTGGCACGCAGCCATGCCGATGCGATCAGCCGCCCGCCGCGCCGGTTGCGGGTGATGCTGGTCGACACCACCTTTACCGGCACTGCGATTCACGCCGAGGTGCGCGAGGCCGTGCTGGCCGCCGCACGCCTGCTGGAAAGCCTTGGCCATGAGGTGACGCCGGGCCTGCCCGCCGCCGATGTACCAATGATGATGCGCGCCTGGACCGACATCGTGGGCGTCGGCACCGCATTGGGCATCGCCAAGGCGCTGAAAGGCCGCCCCCTGACCCCCGATCTGGTCGAGGGCGTCGGACGCGGCGCGTTGGCTCATGCCGAAACCCTGCACCCCACCCGCTATCTGGAGGCGGTGGGCCAGATTCACGCCTTCGGGCGGCAGATGGCAGCGGTCTTCGACCCCGAAACCGGACCGGGATATGACATCATCCTGTCGGCCACGCTGGCAGAACCGCCCGCCAGGGTTGGCCGCTTTGCGCATACAACTGAGGATTATGTGGGCTACCGCACCGGCCCCGGCGGCATCTTCGACTATTCCCCATTCTGCGCGGTGTTCAACGCTTCGGGCCAGCCCGCCGTCTCCGTCCCCTTGGGTATGACAAAGGGGGGATTGCCGGTCGGCATCCACCTCGCTGCCCGCTTTGGCGCGGATGAAGAACTGATTGCTTTGTGTGCAGAAGTCGAAAAAGCCGCCCCCTGGACAGGAAGAAAGCCCAAACTGCGGGCAAAATAGCTTGCGCCACGGGGATAACCCGGAAAATATGATCAAAACTCACGACGGAATCGGCAACGGGGGGTCCGCCAGTGACGGAATATGCAATCGAGGCCCGCAACGCGGTCAAGGCGTTCGGGCAGGGCGATGTGGCGGTCAGGGCGCTGGACGACGTTTCCATCCAGATCCGAAAGGGTGAGTTCTTCACCCTGCTTGGCCCCTCGGGCTGTGGCAAAACCACGTTGCTGCGGCTGATCGCGGGGTTCGAAACCCCGACTTCGGGGCAGATCCTGCTGGACGGGCAGGACATCACCGCCCTGCCCCCGAACCGCCGCCCGGTGAATACGGTGTTCCAAAGCTATGCGCTGTTCCCGCATCTGACGGTGGCGCAGAACGTGGCCTTCGGGCTTCAGATGCTGGGCCGCCCCAGGGCCGAGGTTGACCGGACGGTCGAACGCATGCTGGCGCTGGTGAAGCTGGAGCCGATGGCCGGACGTAAGACCTCGCAGCTTTCGGGTGGGCAGCAACAACGCGTCGCACTGGCCCGCGCGCTGGCGCCCACGCCGAAGGTTCTGCTGCTGGATGAACCGCTTTCGGCGCTGGACCTGAAGCTGCGCAAGGAAATGCAGGTCGAACTCAAGCGCCTGCAAACCGAAACCGGCATCACCTTCGTCTTCGTCACCCACGATCAGGAAGAAGCCCTGACCATGAGCGACCGCATCGGGGTGATGAGCGCAGGCAAGCTGCAACAGGTGGGCGCCCCGCGCGAGATTTATACGACGCCGGTCAACCGCTTCGTCGCCAGCTTCATCGGCGAGACGAATTTCCTGCCCGCCGTGCTGGGTGCCACCGGGGCGGTGCTGGGCAGCGGTGATGTGCTGGCGCTGAGCACCGGCGGCAAGACCGGCCCCGCCACTTTGGCCGTCCGCCCCGAACAGGTGCGGCTGGTGCCTGCGGGCGAACCGGGCAGCCTGCCCGCCACCATCACCGGCTGGGTCTATTTCGGCACCGACACCCATGTGCATCTGGCGTTGCGCGACGGCACCGAGGTGGTGGCCCGCCTGCAAAGCGGCGCGACCGGCGACAGCGCCCTGACGAAGGGCGAGGCGGTGGGCCTGCGCTTCACCGATGGCGCGCTTCAGATCCTGGGGGACTGAGCCATGAGCATGGAAAGCGAGGCCCGTTCCCGCCAGACCCGCCGCGCCTGGGCACTTTCGACACCGGCGCTGCTGCTGCTGTTCCTTGCCGCCGCCGGGCCGCTGCTGATCGTGCTGGTCTATTCCTTCCTGCTGCCGGGCAAATACGGCAATGTGGAATGGGGCTTCAGCCTTGATGGCTGGCGCGGCATCCTTTATTCCCGCGATATCTTCGACGGGTCACTGAAGCTCGCCGACGCGCATCTGACGATCTTCTGGCGCTCGGTCAAACTGTCGCTGCTGACCACGATCATCACCTTCGTCGTGGGCTTTCCGACGGCATGGTTCATCGCCACAAGGGCGCCGAAAGCGCGGGCCATGTGGCTGTTTCTCATAACCATTCCGTTCTGGACCAACCTGCTGATCCGCACCTTCGCGATCAACGAGGTTCTGCGCAACGAAGGTATCGTCAACACCGTGCTGACCAAGGCCGGGCTGATTGATGCTCCAATCCGCATGATCAACACCGATTTCGCGGTGCTGGTGGGCATGGCCTATGTCTATCTGCCGCTGATGGTGCTGCCGCTTTTCGCCGCGATCGACCGTTTCGACATGAAGCTGCTGGAGGCGGGATACGACCTTTACGCCAGCCGCATGGCCGTGCTGCGCCGGGTGATCCTGCCCATCGTCAAACCGGGGATCGTGGCGGGCTCGATCCTCGTCTTCGTGCCCTCGCTGGGGGCCTATGTGACGCCGCGCGTGCTGGGCGGAGGCAAGAACATGATGATCGGCAATTTCATCGAACTGCAATTCGGCCAGGGCCGCAACTGGCCGCTGGGTGCGGCACTGTCGATGGCGCTTCTGATGATCGTCATGGTAGCGCTGCTGGTCTATGTGCGCGCCGCGACGAAAGGGAGCAACCCGCATGGCTGACCGCAACTTTTCAGCCACCCGCATTCCGGGCTTTGCCACCATCGCCGTCGCCGCCTTTGTCGTGCTTTACCTGCCGATCTTCACGCTGGTGATCTATGCCTTCAACGCAGGGCAAAGCATCGCGGTGTGGGAAGGTATCTCGTTCCACTGGTTCGCAAAGGCCTGGGCCAACGAGGCGGTGAAATCTGCGACGCTGCGCTCGCTGATCATCGCGGTCTCGGCCTCGGCCATCGCCACCAGCGTGGCCACCATGGCCGCGCTTGGCACCACCCGCCGCCCGGCCTTTCGGGGGCAGACCTTCATCTATGTGATGATCAACCAGCCGCTGATGGTGCCGGAAATCGTGACCGCCGTTGCCTTGCTGATCTTCTTCGGGGTCATCAAGCAGGCGACCGGCTATCAGGGCCTCGGCTATCTGATCCTGGCCCATACGGCCTTCTGCATTCCCTTTGCCTATCTGCCGATCCGCGCCCGGCTGGAAGGGATGGACCTCAGCCTCGAAACTGCCGCCGCCGATCTTTACGCCTCGGACTGGCAGACCTTCCGCTTTGTCACCCTGCCCCTGCTGTTTCCGGGAATCATCGCGGGCGCGATGCTGGCCTTCGTCATCAGCCTTGACGATGTGGTCATCACCGAATTCGTCAAGGCGGGCGGGCAGGATACGCTGCCCACCTACATGCTGGGTCAGATGCGCCGCGCCATCACGCCCGAAGTCAATGCAATCTCCACAGGTCTGCTTGCGCTGACCGTGGTTCTTCTGACCGCGTTCTTTCTGCTGACCCGCAAGAAGGGCTGAAGCCCCGAACCCTAGCCACCACCAACAAGGAGAGAAGATATGAAGAAACTGCTTGGTGCCAGCGCCCTGCTGCTGGCCAGCACCAGCCTCGCCCATGCCGCGGGCGAACTGCAACTCTTCAACTGGGGCAATTACACCAGCCCCGAGCTGCTGGAGAAATTCGAGAAAGAGACCGGCATCAAGGTCACCGTCACCGACTACGACAGCAACGACACCGCGCTCGCCAAGGTCGAGGCAGGCGGGCATGGCTTTGACCTTGTGGTGCCTTCGGCCAACTATGTTCCGATCTGGGTGGAAAAAGGCCTGCTGACCGAACTCGACCGTTCCAAATTGCCGCATTTTGGCAATATCGCGCCGCAGTGGATCGACGTGGCCTGGGACAAGGGCCGCAAATATACTGTGCCGTGGCAATGGGGCTCGACCGGCATCGCCGTGAATACCTCGGTCTATGGCGGTGACATCAACACCTCTGCCGTCTTTCTGGACGTGCCGGAAGAGCTGAAGGGCAAGATCAACGTCGTGCCCGAGATGAACGACGTGGTGAACCTCGCGATCTGGTATGTCGGGGGCGAACCCTGCACAGAAGATACCGAGGTACTGAAAAAGGCGCGTGATGCGCTGCTGGCCGCCAAGCCCGACTGGCTGAGCATGGATTACGGCGCAACCGAAAAGCTGTCGAACAACGACTGGGCCGCCAGTGTGAACTGGAACGGCTCGACCATGCGGGCGCGTCTGGCCAATCCGGCGGTGAAATACGGCTATCCGAAGGAAGGCTACCCACTGTTCATGGATTCGGTCGGTCTGCTGGCTGACGCCAAGAATGTCGAGGAAGCCTACAAGTTCATCGACTTCATCATGCTGCCGGAAAATGCGGCCATGCTGTCGGCCTTTGCCCGCTACGCCAATGGCATCACGGGTTCCGAGGAATTCATGCCCGAGGACATGAAGACCGCGCCGGAAGTGGTGACCCCCGAAGAGTTTCAGGCGTCGGGCCACTTCCTGCCGACCTGTTCGCCCAAGGCGCAGGAATACATGACCGCGATCTGGACCGAGCTTCAGAAGTAAACGCGGGCTCTGAGGTCGGGGCGGGGGGCTGTCTCCCCCCGCACCCGCGAGGATATTTATGAACAGATGAAGGAGGAAAGCGTGGAGCTTTCCGGGTTGAGCGCTTCGGACCTGTCGCGGCTGATTGCCGCGCGCGAGGTGAAGCCGTCTGAGGTGATGGCGGCGCATCTTGACCGCATGGCGGCGGTGAACGGGGCGGTGAATGCCGTGGTATCAGCACGCGATCCCGATGTGCTGATGGCCGAGGCGCGGGCAGCGGATGAGATGGCACCGCGCGGCTGGCTGCACGGGATGCCCCACGCGGTGAAGGATCTTGTGGCGGTGAAGGGGCTGCGCAGCACTTACGGCTCGCCGCTGTTTGCCGGTTTTGTGCCGGGGGCTGATGATCTGGTGGCGGCACGGCTGCGGGCCGCCGGGGCGATTTTCACCGGCAAGACCAATACGCCGGAATGGGGCCACGGCAGCCATTCCTTCAACCCGGTCTTTGGCGTCACGCGCAATCCCTATGACCTGTCGCGCACGGCGGGCGGGTCATCGGGCGGGGCGGCGGCGGCGCTGGCGGCGCGGCTGGTGCCGGTGGCGGATGGCAGTGACATGATGGGTTCGCTGCGCAATCCGGCCGCCTTCTGCAACATCTATGGGTTCCGCCCGACCTGGGGTCTGGTGCCTTCCGATGCGGTGGGCGACACGTTCATGGCAACGATGGCGACAGAGGGACCGATGGGCCGCACGGTCGAGGATGTGGCACGGCTGCTGGGCGTGCTGGCAGGCGAGAACCCCGAAGTACCGTTCGGCCGCGCAGTGGAACCCTATGCAGACCGGCTGGAGATCGACCTCCGAGGGCTGCGCATCGGCTGGCTGGGCGACTGGGGCGGCGCCTATGGTTGCGAGCCGGGGATTCTGGACCTGTGTCAGGCCGGATTGCGGGTGCTGGAGGATCAGGGCGCGCGGATCGAGCCCGTCGCCCCACCCTTCCCGGCCGAAAAGCTGTGGCAGGCCTGGCTGACGCTGCGCGCCTTCCTGAATGCCGGAGCCAAAGGCGGAATGCGCGCCGATCCGGCGAAATGGGACCAGCTCAAGCCCGAGACGCAATGGGAGATCGAACAGGGTCTGCGCGTCACAGCCGCCGAGGTGCATGAGGCGAGCGTCATCCGTTCACGCTGGTATGCCCGCGCAGCCAGACTGTTCCGGCAGTATGACGCGCTGGTGATGCCCACCGCGCAGGTCTGGCCCTTCCCCGCTGACTGGCGCTGGCCGCAGGACATCGCGGGGCGGAAGATGGACACCTATCACCGATGGATGGAGGTGGTGGTGCCCGTCAGCCTGATCGGCCTGCCATCGCTGGCCGTGCCCTGCGGATTCGGGCCGCAGGGTCTGCCGATGGGGATGCAGATATTTGGTCCGACCGGGGCAGATGCGAAGGTGCTGGCCATCGGCCAGCAATATCACCGCGCGACCGACTGGCCAGGGCGTCAGCCGCCGGTAGTTTGATCCGGCAGCGCGACAGGTTCGGGCGGGCTGTCGCCAGCCGGCGTAGCCAGCAGCAGAGCCGGATGGCGCAAGGCCTCGTCTCCGCTGTCAAAACGCAGGCGGCACAAGCCTTCTTCGTCGCCTGTCACGACTGCCAAGGCCTGACGGTCCGGCACGGTGACCAGCGCGCCCGGCTCGCAAACCGGCAGCGCCTGCGCAGGTGTCGCCAGCAGCAGGAAGGCGAGATCAAGCCTGCGGAACACAGGTCATCTCGGTGAACAGGCTCGAACCGCCCAGCACAAAGCCCGTGCCCTCCACCCGCCCCGTCACGCCGTTCATGGTGCCTTGCGTGACCTCGAACACCCCCTCGCCCCGCCGGGTCCAGATGCTTTCGGCACCATAGTGGTCGCGCAGTTTACCGCCTTCGAGGATCTCCAGCGGGAAGGGGTCAGCCACGCCACCCGGATCAGAGCAGGCATAGGCACCCGGCGTCAGCATGCCACCCGCGCCTCCGGTGTCGGCCAGCCGCAACAGTGCATCGGGCGGGGCGGCGGTCATGTTGCCATCTCCCATGGTGACCATGCAGATCGCGCCCATGTCCTGCGTAATCGTACCCGGCCCGCTGAAGCCCGGAACAGTGACGGTCTCGCCGACCTCGCAGCCCACCAGCGGGCCAGAGGTTTCGGCCTGGACGGCGGCAGGCAGACACAGCAACAGGGCAGAGAACAGGCGCATGGGGAAACCTCGACAGAACAATCGCGCGCATCCTGCCAAAAGCACGCCGCAGGGGACAGAAAAAAATCCCCCACCCGTTTGCGGGGCGGGGGCAGTGGGGCGCCTGTGGGCGGCGCCCGGACCGCTGACTGGGGATCAGCGGATATCTTGTGTCGGACGCGGAGTCGCGCCGGTTTCCGGCGGCAGTACAGGCACGGTGATCTGCGGGAGCGTGCCGGTCAGGCTGTCGAGGAAGGCCACAAGCTGCGCGGTTTCCTCGGGCTTCAGCGCCTCGCCCAGCTGGCTTTCGGCCATGATTTCCACCGCGACATCCAGATCCCAGACCTTGCCGGAATGGAAATAGGGCGCGGTCAGCGCAATGTTGCGCAAAGGCGCAGCACGGAAGACATATTCGTCGTCCGCTGTCTCGGTCACGGCGAAGCGCCCCTTGTCACCGACAGGCAGCACATCGGCGCCGGGCTTTTCGACCAGACCGAAGGGGTAATAGCCATGGCCGCCGATATTGACGCCCGAGTGGCAGGACGAACAGCCCTTGTCCATGAACAGTTGCAACCCGGCCCGCGCCTCCGTCGACAAGGCGTTGTCATCGCCATTCAGCCAGGCGTCGAAGGGTGCGGGGGTGATCAGTGTCGCCTCGAACGCCTCGATCGCTCTGGCCATGTTGTCAAATGTCACAGGATCGGCCTCGCCGGGAAAGGCGGTGGCGAAGGCCTCGGCATAGGCGGGCATGGATTTCAGCGTCACCACCACATTTTCGGGCGTGTTCGCCATTTCCACCCCGGCCTGCACCGGCCCCTTGGCCTGGGCCTTAAGATCATCCGCGCGGCCATCCCAGAACTGCGCCTCGTTCAGCACGGCATTGAGTGCGGTCGGCGCGTTGCGCGGCCCCTTCTGCCAGCCATGACCGACTGAAGTCTCCATATTATCGTCACCGCCCGTCGCAAGATTGTGGCACGAATAGCAGGAGAACACGCCCGAGGCTGACAGTCGCGGATCGAAGAACAGCGACTTTCCAAGCGCGATCTTGTCCGGCGTCACCGGATTGTCCTTCACCGCCGGAATGGTGGAGGGCAAGGGCCTGAACGCCTCCAGTGCGGCGTCGCGCAGGGCATCGGCCTGCGCCGCCCCTGTCATGAGCGTGGTGGCCAGTAGCAGGATGGTCAGCTTGCGCATCCCGGTCTCTCCTCGTCTCTTGCAGCGCGTCCGGGCCCAGACTGCCCTGTCTGGTCGCTGCCGACTTTGAGTTAGATCAATTCTAATTCTAGTATCTCAGATAGAACTTCCCGCGCTTGCCAGCCGCGCCTGTCCCGCCTAAGCACGGGGCAGACCTTCCTGTGGTGCGTGAATGTGGCTTTATCGCCTGATCCTGCGGTTTCTGTTCCCGGCCTTGCTGGGCGTGGCACTGTGGCAGCGACTGACCGGGCGCACCGGCGCCGGGGCGCTGGCCGAACGGATGGGGTTGGGCGGACAGCCGGTGGACCTGTGGCTGCATGGCGCCTCGAACGGCGAGCTTGCCTCGGCCCGCTGGCTGGCGGAGCGGGTCATCGCGGCCCGGCCAGGGCTGCGCATGGTGGTGACCTGCAATACAGGAACCGCGCGGGCGATGGTGGCAGGCTGGAGCCTGCCGGGGGTTGCAGCCCGTCTGGCCCCCTTTGACACTCCCGGTGCGGTCAGTCGTTTCATTGCAGGCTGGCAACCGCGCACGCTGATCCTGCTGGAAAACGAACTCTGGCCTGAACGGATTGCCCGCATGGCCGGACGCGGCCCGGTGATCCTTCTGGGCGCGCGGATGTCCGAACGCTCGGCCCTGCGCTGGGGGCGCCGGGCGCCGGGCATCCTGCGGGCTGTTCTGGGCGGGGTGACGCTGGCCTCGGCACAGGATGCGGCTTCAGAGGCGCGGCTGGTCACGCTTGGCCTGCCCGCCAGCAGCCTCGGTCCCCGGCTGATGCTGAAGGCACGCGCGGCGGCAGCCCCGCCCGTCACCCTCCCCTTCTCTCCGCCGCATCCGCGCGCGCGCATCCTGCTGGCGGCTTCCACCCACGAAGGGGAAGAGGCCGTGGTGCTGGCGGCCTTTGCGACCGCGCGGGCCACTTTTGATCTGCTGATCCTCGCCCCGCGCCACCCACGCCGCAGCGCCGCCATCGCGACGCTGATCGCGGCGGGCGGGCTGCCCTATGCCACACGCTCGGCAGGCGAGACGCCGGGGCCGGAGGTGGCGGTCTACCTGGCCGATACGCTGGGCGAGATGCCGAACTGGTATGCGATGGCTGGGGCCACAGTGATCGGCGGCAGTTTCGCCGCCAGGGGAGGACATACGCCGTTTGAGCCTGCGGCCCATGGCTCGGCCATCCTGCACGGGCCTTCTGTGCATAACTTCACAGAGGTTTTCGCCTTGCTCGACAGCGGTGGCGGCGCGATTGCCACCGACGAGGCCAGTCTGGCCAGCGCCCTTACCGGCTGCAATGCGGCAACACAGGCGCGTCTGGCCGCCCGCGCCGCCGATCTGCTGACCGGCGAGGATGCCGCAGCCGCACTGCTGGGCGCGGTTCTGAATCACCTCCCCGACGCGCGTTCCGTCAGCGGGTAATCCGCCAGAAGATCATAGCGCGCGCCCTTGCGTGCCGGGTATGAGGCGTAAAGGCCGATGGCCTCGACCTGCCAGGGCCCGGCTCGAAAACCATGAGCGGCCGCCACCGCCGCTTCCAGCCGGGCGCGCTGATCCGGCTCCAGCGCTCCGGCCCGGCCCAGCGTCACATGCGGGTTGAACCCCTGTGTCGCGACCGGAATGCCCGCCTGCACCGCCACCCGCGCCACACGCGCCTGCAGGTGCCGCAGCGACCCGCTCTCCGCCACACCCGCCCAGATCACGCGCGGCCGCACTCCGCCAAACAGCCCTGCCCCTTCCAGCGTCAGGCTGAACTGAGCCGCCGCAAGTCCCGACAGCCCGTCATGCAGCGCCTCCAGCACCGGCTCGGGGTGGTCGCCCAGAAACGCCAGCGTCAGGTGAAAATCCTCCGGCTCCAGCCGCCGGGGCAAGGGCAACAGGGCCTGTAGCATGGCCAGGTCGCGGCGGATGCCTTCGGGAAGTCCGATGGCGATGAAAGCACGGATCGTCATGCGGCCTCCTGCGGGTTCGGCCCATGCTGCCGCGCCCTGCGCGGCGCTGCAACCGTCAGCGCCGCGCCAGCACGGCCAGCCGGTCACGGATCTCAGGCCGGACCGGGCCGCCGCGCGGCGGGTCAAGCAGCGTGGTGTAGATCAGTTCTGACGGCAAGGCGCGCGCGCCGCCGTTCCAGCCCAGAGCACGCAACACCGCCTCGGCGCCAGGCGACAGGCGGTCGGGCATCTCCTGCCCCGACAAAAGCCCCCAGATCGCAGCCCAGGCCCGCCCCACCGTCCACGGATTGTAGCCTCCGCCGCCAGTGACAATCAGCCGGGGCGCCAGCGGCTGCAACGCCGAAACCGCCGCCAGATAGGCCCGGTTCGACAAGGCGAGCCGCGCCAGCGGGTCTTCGGCCAGACCGTCCACCCCGCATTGCAGCACGATGGCCTCGGGCCGGTGCGCCGCCACACGCGGCAACACCAGCCGGTCCATCACCAGCGCCAGTTCGTCATCGTGAAAACCGCGCGGCACCGGCAGGTTGAAGGCATTGCCTCCCGCATCATCCTCCAGCCGCCCCGTGAAGGGCCAGCGGTTTTCCTCATGCACGGAAATCAGCAGGATCTCCGGCTGACCGGCAAAGGCCGCCTCCACCCCGTCGCCATGATGCGCGTCCAGATCGACATAGGCCACACGCGCCAGACCCGCCCGGCGCAGTGCCGCCACCCCCAGGGCCACATCGTTCAGATAGCAAAAGCCCGCAGCCCGCCCGGCAAGGCCATGATGCGTGCCCGCGCCCGGCACATGGATCACGCCGGATGGCACCGCTGCCAGGGTTTCCGCCGCCCAGAGCATCGCTCCCGCCCCGGTCGCGGGACGCCGGAACATTTCGGGGTAGCAGGGGTTGGTCAGCGTGCCGAGACCGAAGCGCGGGCGCCAGTCATCGGGCAGCGGCTGCCCGGCGCGGGTCAGGCTTTCGGCCTGCACCAGCGCCTCCAGGTAACCCGGATCGTGCAGCAGCGACAGCGCGGCGGGTTTGGCGCGCGGGCTGGTGCGATAGGCCTGCGGCGTCAGCCATCCCAATGCGCGGCACAGATCCATGACCACCGGCACACGCGGCACGCGCAACGGATGCAGCCCGCCGTAGGACGAACCACGATAGATTTCGGAGCCCAGAAACAGCGGCCCAACCGGCGCGGATGTCACGGCAGGACAGCCTCCACCGCCCCGGTGATCGCAGCCGACAGCGGGGTAACCGGCGCGCCCCAGGTGCCGCGCGGCAGGCCATCCGGGCCCAGCAGCACCTTGTTGAAATTCCAGCCGGGGGTGAAGCCATGCTCCTCTGCCATCCAGCGATAGAACGGATGCGCTCCTGCCCCGCGCACATGGGTAATGCGGGTCATCGGCAGGGTCAGATCGAAGGTCAGCGCACAAAACTCCTTGACCGCCGCGTCGTCTTTCAGCTCCTGCGCAAAATCGTCGGAAGGCACCGCCAGAACCACCAGCCCACGCGGGCCGTAACGATCCTGCAAGGCTTGCAGGGCATCATATTGCGGCGTGAACCCACAAAGGGAGGCAGTATTGACCACAAGAACAGGACGCCCGCGCCAGTCCGATGTATCCAGCGTGCCGCCGTCAATGCCATCAAAGCGGAAAGCCGGAGCCGCGGCAGCAAGGGCAGGTCCAAAACCGGCAACCGCAAGGGCGGCGCCGATCAGCATGCGACGGTGAATGCGTTTCATCCCCTGTTCCTTTCCGGCCGCCTTCAGCGCGGGGCCGCTACGGGCAATGGCCAGTTTGCGGCCCCCCGCAATCAACGCTGAACCTGGCTTCCGGTTCCCACAAGAAGGATCTGCCGTCGCAGAGGTTGGTCTTGCCGTCAGTCGAACCTATGTTCCATAATCAGGGTTCAGACAGACCCAAGATACAGAGAATCCCGCAAAGGAACATACCCGTTCTTGTGTAGCGGGCCGTAACAGGCAGGCAATGACATGACGATTGAAATGAGGCCCGAGATGCCGCCCCCCGAACCGGCGGATACCCGCACACAATACGGTGCGCTGTGCTGGCGCGCCGGTCGTGAGGGGATCGAGGTGCTGTTGATCACCAGTCGCGATACCGGGCGCTGGGTGATCCCGAAGGGCTGGCCGATTGACGGGCTCAGCCCCGAAGCCTCTGCCGCGCGCGAGGCATGGGAGGAAGCGGGGGTGGAAGGTCAGGCGGATACGCATTGTCTGGGGCTTTATTCCTACGACAAAGGGCTGGGGCGCGGCGAGGGGCCGAAACGCCAGACGGTCCCCTGTGTTGTGGCAGTCTATCCGTTGCAGGTGTCGGCCCTTTCTGGCAGCTTCCCCGAGGAAAAACAGCGCCGCCGCAAGTGGTTCCGCCCCCGCAAGGCGGCCCGCAAGGTGGTCGAGCCGGAGTTGCAGGCCCTGCTGGCCAACCTTGACAGCCGGGCGGTGTTTCCGGGCAAGACCGCTGGCGGTGCTTGATTTCCGTCGCCGGGCGGGCCATCTGTGACAGATACCCAACCCCGGAAAAGGCCATGATCCGCTATTCGCTGCACTGCGCCGAAGGACATGATTTTGAAAGCTGGTTCGCCTCGGCCACTGCTTTCGACGATCTGAAGGCCCGCGGGCTGGTGAGCTGTGCGCTTTGCGGTGGCAACCGGGTGGAGAAGGCACTGATGGCCCCGGCAGTCGCAGCCAAAGCGGCGGAGCCAGCGGCCCGGCCCAATCTGAAAGCGCCTGCCTCTGAAATTGAAACCGCGCTGGCGGCGCTGCGCCGCGAAGTCGAGGCAAACTCCGAATATGTCGGGATGAACTTCGTTTCCGAGGCACGGCGCATGCATGCGGGCGACAGCCCCGAACGCGCAATCCATGGCGAGGCCCGGCCTGACGAGGCGCGCAAGCTGATCGAGGAAGGCGTGCCCGTCGCGCCGCTGCCCTTCCTGCCCGTACGAAAGGCCAACTGATGCCGCATCTCCTGATCACCGGCGCCGGGCGTGGCATCGGCCGCGCGCTGGCCACCACTGCGGATGCGCGGGGCTGGCAGGTGACCGGCACGACCCGCGGCACCCCGCCCGAGACGCCTGCAATCCGCTGGGAGCGGCTGGATGTGACCGATCCGGCGTCGCAGACAGCCCTCGCCGCGCAGCTGGGTCCGCTGGATGCGGTGATCTGCAATGCAGGGGTGCTGCTGGATCGCGGGCAGCGGCTGGAGGATGGCTATGCGCCGGAGCTTTGGGCCGAAAGCTTTGCCACCAACATCACAGGCGTCTTTCTGACGGTGCAGGCCGTGCTGCCCCTGTTGCGGGCCAGTCGCGGGCGCATCGTCATCCTGTCATCGCAGATGGGCTCTACCCAGCGTGCGCCGGGCGGCAGCTATGCCTATCGGGCCTCCAAGGCGGCGGTGTTGAATCTCGGGCGCAATCTCGCCACCGATCTGGCACCCGAAGGCATTGCCGTCTCGATCCTGCATCCCGGCTGGGTGCAGACCGACATGGGCGGAAGTGGCGCCGAAATCACGCCCGAGGCCGCCGCCGAAGGCATTCTGGACCGGCTGGACGCGCTGGACGTTGCCACGACCGGCAGGTTTGAAACCTGGGACGGCCGTGCCCATCCGTTCTGACCCCGGCCGACCCGGCCCTGACGGACCGGGCCTGCCGTCAGATCAGATCTGTTTTTCCGGCAGATTGACCACCAGACCGTCCAGCGCATCGCTGACCTTCAGCTGGCAGGTCAGACGCGAGCGTACCGGATCGGGCTGCCACGCGAAATCCAGCATATCCTCTTCCATCGCGTCCTTCTTGGGCAGGCGGTCCACCCACTCCGTCGCGACATAGACGTGGCAGGTGGAACAGGCACAAGCGCCGCCACAATCGGCCTCGATCCCCGGCACGCCATTGTCGCGCGCGCCTTCCATCACCGTCAGGCCGGTCGCGACCTCGATGACATGCTGGGTTCCGTTATGCTCCACATAGGTGATCTTCGCCATTTCGCCGGGCCTTTGTTCACAGGTTGCGGCAAAGACATAGGCGAAATCGGCGCGGGCTTCCAGCCCGGCGGCGACAGGTCTTGCCCCCCTTTCGCCGCACGGATTTTGCCGTTACTCTGCCCCGGCCTGAAGGCAGAACGAGCAGCAACAGAGACCCGATGATCCGATCCCGCGCCCTCCTGCGCCCCGCGCCGGTCGCCCTTTTCCTTGCGCTGATCGCTCTGGCAGGCTGCCAGCCCGGCACCGGAACGCAGGGCCCGGCGAGCGCCGATCTGGCCGCAGACGTGATCCGCCCGCCCTCGCCCTTTGACCCGTTGCCCAAGGGTGGCCCCGGTGAATGCTGGGCCGCCGATGTCACCCCCGCCGTGTTCGAGACGGTGACCGAACAGGTGCTGGTGACCGAAGCGCAGCGCGATGCCGCCGGAAACCTGATCGCCCCGCCGGTCTACAGCAGCGAGGCGCATCAGCGTGTGGTGAAGGAACGCGAAGCGGTACATTTCCGCACCCCCTGCCCCGACCAGATGACCGTGGCTTTCGTAGCAACGCTTCAACGGGCGCTGAAAGCGCGGGGCTATTACATGGCGCCGGTCAGCGGCACGATGGATGCCGCCACAGCAGAATCGATCCGTCGCTTTCAGGAGCCGCTGGGCCTTGACAGCCCCACGCTGTCCCTGCGCGCGGCGCGGGCGCTGGGGATCGTCACAACAGATCTGGACGAGATACAATGACCCTGACCCAAAGACAGGCGGCCTACGAGGCTGAAGTGCTGCGCCGCTGGCAGGACCAGAGCGATGGCGCGCATGATCTGGGGCACCTGCGCCGGGTCTGGCGCAACTGCCAGACCATCGCACTGGCCGAGGGCGGCGCCGATACCGAGGTTCTGCTGGCAGCCGCCTTCTTTCACGATCTGGTCAATCTGCCGAAGAACCACCCCGAACGGGCACAGGCGTCGCGCCTTTCCGCACGCGCGGCGGTCGACTGGCTGGCAACACAGGGGTTTCCGGCGGAAAAACTGCCCGCTGTCGAACATGCCATCGCGGCCCACAGCTTTTCCGCCGCCATCCCACCCGAAACGACAGAGGCGCGCATCCTTCAGGATGCCGACCGGCTGGAGGCGCTGGGCGCGCTTGGGATAGCCCGGATGTTCTATGTCGCAGGTGCGATGGGCGGCGCGCTGTTCGATGCCGACGACCCTTTGGCCAGCCACCGCCCGCTGGATGACCGGGCCTTCGCGCTGGACCATATCGAGGTAAAGCTGCTGCCGCTGGTGCACGCCATGCAGACCACCGAGGGCCGCCGCATGGCCGAGGAAGGCGCCGACTGGCTCATGTCCTTCCGGTCACGCCTGCTGCGCGAGATCGGCTGAACCGGATGCAGCGGCGGTTGATCCTTGCGGCGCTTATCGTCGCCCTGCCCGGCGCCTGGGTTTATACCAAGGCCATGGCGCGCCTTGCGCCCGGTGATCCGCCGGTCATGGCTGCCCCGGCAGAACAGGCCGATCTGATCCGAGTGGACAAGGCCGACCGGAAGATGGAGCTTTGGCAGGGCGAAAGGTTGCTGCGCAGCTATGCCATCGTGCTGGGCGCGGCGGCGGATGACGGCCACAAGCGACGCGAAGGCGACGAGCGCACGCCCGAGGGCCGCTATGTCATCGACTGGCGCAACCCCCGGTCCTCGGCCTATCTGAGCCTGCACATTTCCTATCCCGACGCCAGCGACCGCGCGGCGGCCCATGCCGCAGGCCAGGCCCCCGGTGGCAATATCATGATCCACGGCCTGCCGAACGGCTGGGGCTGGCTTGCACCGCTGCACCGGCTGCGTGACTGGACCGATGGCTGCATCGGCGTCACCAATGCCGAGATGCATGAGATCTGGGCCCTGGTCCCCGATGGCACACCCATCGAGATCCGCCCCTAGCCCTGCGACAGCTGCTCTTTCGGGATTGGCCGGGAGTGGCCGGTTTCGTCGATGGCGACAAAGGTGAAGGTCGCATCGGTCACCTTGATGTTTTCGGTGTCATAGCGATGGCGGCGCCAGGCCTCGACATGGATGCGCATGGAACTGCGGCCGGTGCTTTCCAGATCGGCGTAGATCGAAACCACATCCCCCACCTTCACTGGCTTGAGGAAGGTCATCCCGTCCACCGCGATGGTGACCGACCGGCCACGGGCGATACGGGCGGCAAGGTTGCCTGCGGCAAGGTCCATCTGCGCCATCAGCCAGCCGCCAAAGATGTCACCCGCCGGGTTCGTATCGGCGGGCATGGCAATAGTGCGGATCACCGGCTCGTGGTCGGGCGGGGTTGCAGTTGTGTCTGGCATGGCGGCGGCTCCTGTTTGCAAGGCAAGAATGCCGCGATGCGGCACAGGGGGGAAGCCCCGGCTGCGCCCCGGACAAACAAAAAGGGCGGCGGGTTGCCCCGCCGCCCTTTCCTGTATTTGCGCCTCGCTTACTCGACCGACAGTGCCACGAAACGCGGGTCTCCATCGCGGCGGATCAGCAGCAGGATGGATTTGCGGCCCGCATCCTTGGCTTCCGTCAGGCGGTCTTTCAGATCCTCGATACGGCTGACCTTCTGCTGGCCAGCCTCGGTGATCAGATCGCCTTCGCGCAGGCCCTTGGTGAAGGCTTCCGACGTGCCGTCGACCTTGGTGACCACCAGGCCTTCGGTGCCGTCGGGCAGGTTCATCTGCGCCGCCAGTTCCTCGGTCACCGGCGACAGGGTCAGACCCAGAAGCTCTTGCCGGGCGGGCGCGGTGTCGCCTTTCTTGGCAGCGGTGTTTTCAACCTTCTCGGCATCTTCCCGGCGGCCCAGCGTCACGCTCAGCGTTTCGGACTTGCCTTCGCGCAGAACCAGAACCTTTACCGCCTCGCCAACCGGGGCATCGGCCACACGACGGGTCAGATCACGCACATCCCGGATTTCATTGCCCGCGAAGCTGACGATCACGTCGCCCGCCAGAATGCCGCCATCCTTGGCCGGGCCATCCGGCACATCCGTGACCAGCGCCCCCTTGGAACCCTTGGCAAGGCCCATCGCCTCGGCCACGTCCGGGGTCACGTCCTGAATGCGCACGCCCAGCCAGCCACGGCGGGTTTCACCAAACTGGCGCAGCTGATCCACGACCTTGTTGACCACATTCGACGCCATCGAGAAGCCGATGCCGATGGAGCCGCCGTTGGGCGACAGGATCGCGGTATTCACGCCGATCACCTGCCCGTCCATGTTGAACAGAGGGCCACCCGAGTTGCCTTTGTTGATGGCGGCATCGGTTTGCAGATAATCGTCATAGGTGCCGGTCAGCGCGCGGTTCCGGGCCGAAACGATGCCCGCCGAAACCGAGAAGCCCTGACCCAGCGGGTTGCCCATGGCCACCACCCAATCGCCCACGCGCATCAGATCGCTGTCACCGAAGTTGACGAAGGGCAGCGGCTTGTCGCTTTCCACTTTCAGCAGCGCGATATCGGTCTTGGGGTCGGTTCCCACCAGTTTCGCGGGCAGACGGTCCCCCGAGAAGAACTCGATCTCGATCTGGTCGGCACCTTCGATGACGTGGTTATTGGTGACGATATAACCGTCTTCGGAAATCACGAAGCCCGAACCCAGCGCCTCGGACCGGCGCGGCTCGCCGTTGGGGTTCTGGAACTGGTCGAAGAAATCCTTGAAGGGCGAGCCGTCGGGCAGTTGCGGCATGTCCTCGGTCGAGGTTTCGACCACGGCAGAAGTGGTGATGTTCACCACCGCAGGGCTGATCTGTTGCGCCAGATCGGCAAAGCTTTCGGGGGCGCCGCGCGCTTCGGCGCGCGTGATCGGCCCCATGGCCACCGCGAGGCCCAGAAGTATCGCGCCCGCCAGGCGGATCAAGCCGACGCGGGGCGGGGCCGATGCGATTTCCATGGAAATGGCTCTGGATTGCACCGCTCTCTCCTTTCGGTTGCAAGTTCCGTCCCGGAACCTGTCCGGGTATGGCGCTATAGACAACAGTAAGCCGGTTTCGACGCAATGCAAACCAAGTCGCGCCGCGTCAACTGGGTGTGAGATACTGTTTCAACCCGCCGGCTTCAGCCGGAGGAAGGCCCGAAGCCGAGGCTGCGGGCCAGCCACAGCAGCGCCACACCTGCCGCCAGCGCCGCCAGACCCGCCGTGCGGCGCTGTGATACGGTCATCGCCGCAATCAGCGCCAGAAGCTGCGGAATACGCGAAGGGGCCAGCGCAAGCACCAGCCCCTCGATCACGCAGGCAGCGCCGATCAGCCAGAGGATCAGCGCCATGCCCGTTACTGCTGCCTGCCCTGCGCATCCCGCAGGTAATCGAAGAATTCGCTGTCGGGCGTCAGCACGATCGACGAATTTCCAGATTTCAGCGCCCGCTCATAGGCAGTCAGCGAGCGGGTGAAGGCAAAGAACTCCGGGTCGCGCCCGAAAGCCTCGGCATAGATTGCGTTCCGCTTGGCATCGGCCTCACCACGGATCACCTCGGCCTGGCGTCGTGCGTCCGAAGTCACCTCGACCACACTGCGGTCAGCGGCGGCGCGTACGCGGCTTGCGGCCTCGTTACCACGCGCGATCTCGTCTGCCGCCTCACGCTGCCGTTCGGCCCGCATCCGGGCGAAGGTCGCGGCAAGGTTCTGATCCGGCAGGTCCGTGCGGGTCAGCCGCAGGTCGATCACTTCGACACCGAGGCTCTGCGCCTCGCGCTTGGCGATATCGCGGATGCGGTTCATCAGCGCTGTCCGGTCGTTCGAGGTCACGGCATTCAGCGGCACCGAGCCCAGAACCTCGCGGATCGCGGCGGAAACCACCGGGCCAAGCCGTGCCTGCGCCGCCTCGACACCACCGGGGCCGACGGCCTCGCGGAAGTCGATCAGGTTGTCGATGCGCCAGCGGGCGAAGGCATCCACAATCAGGCGACGGTTGTCGCTGAGCGTGACTTCCAGCGGCTGCGTTTGGAGACCCAGAATCCGGTCCTCATAGCTGACGACGTCCTGAATGAACGGCAGTTTGAAGCCCAGGCCCGGCTCGGTCACCTCTTGCTTGACCTGACCGAATTGCAGGATCAGCACCTGATCGCGCTCATCGACGATGAAGATCGAGGACAGGCCGGTGACGACGGCGATGAAAGCGGCGCCAAGGAAGAAGGGGGCTTTCGACATGTCAGTTGCTCCCCTGCGGCTTGGGCTGTTCGGCCGGACGGACCAGTTCGTTCAGCGGCAGATACGGCACGACGCCCGAACTGCCCTGATCCTTCTCGTCCAGAATGACCTTGTTCATGCCACCAAGAACATTTTCCATGGTTTCCAGATACATCCGCTTGCGCGTCACATCCGGCGCCTTGACATATTCCTGATAGACGGCGCCGAAGCGGCTCGCCTCGCCCTCTGCGGCGTTGGTCACCTGGGCGCGATAGGCCTCGGCGTCCTGGGTGATGCGCGCGGCTTCCCCCCGTGCACCCGCGGTCACGCGGTTGGCATAGGCATCGGCCTCTTTCTCCAGCCGGTCGCGTTCCTGCTGCGCGGCCTGCACCTCACGGAAGGCATCGCGCACCTCATCCGGCGGATCGGCGCGGTTGAAGTTCACCCGCACGACATTGATGCCGGCCTGATAGCTGTTAAGCGTGTTCTGCACCGCCTCACGCAGCTCGGCGGCAATCGGGCCACGGCCGGTGTTCAGCACCGGGATCAGTTCGGACCTGGCAATGATGTCGCGCATGGCCGAGGCCGAAACCGCGCGGATCGTATCGGCGGGGTCCGCCAGATTGAACAGATAGTCGGCCGGGTTCGACACGTTCCAGACCACCTGGAAGTCAATGTCCACGATGTTCTGGTCACGGGTCAGCATCAGCCCGCCATCCATCTCGCCGTTGCGGCCAGTGCCGATATCGGTCGTCCGTTCGCCGGTCACCTGCACCACTTCGGCGGTGACAAAGGGCCAGGGCGCGAAGTTCAGGCCGGGGTTCCCCACCGCGCTGAACTTGCCCAGAAACAGTTCAACCGAGCGTTCCTCGGGCTTCACTGTATAGAACGAGGCATAAGACCACAGGCCCGCCAGCACCAGCGCGGCCAGCGCGATGCCGGGCTTCGACAGGATCGGCCCAACGGGTGAGCCGCCATTGCCACCGCCGCCACCCGAACCGCCGGGGCGCCCACGCCCCCCCATCAGCACGCGAAGCTGTTCCTGTCCCTTTTTCACGATCTCGTCGATCTCGGGAATCTGGGGTCCATCGTTTCCGGGCCTGCGCGGCCCGCCACGCCCGTTGTCGCGGCCGTCGCGGTCGTCACCGCCTCCACCGCCGCCACCGCCCCACGGTCCTCCATTCGACATCGACTTTTCCCTAACTGTTTTCGTTTCCAGCTAACTGGTCATTCCGGCGTGAAAATCAACCCTGAATCCCCGCGGTTGAGAGCTTTGGTCGCAGACTGGCGCCCTACCCCCGGCGCACCGGATTGCGCATCGTCACCAATTCCTCGGAAATGGTCGGATGCACGGCCACGGTACGGTCGAAATCTTCCTTCGTCGCCCCCATTTTCACCGCGATGGCGGCAAGCTGGATCATCTCGCCCGCGCCGGGGCCGACGATATGGCAGCCGAGCACCTTGCGGCTGGACTGGCTGACCACCAGCTTCATCAGCACGCGGTCCTGCCGCCCTGCGAACAGCGACTGCATCGGACGAAAGCTGGCCGCATAGACCTCGACCGGCTCCTGATCGCGGGCCGCCTCTTCGGTCATCCCGACAGTGCCAAGCTCCGGCTGGGTAAAGACGGCAGAGGCGACCAGTTCGTGGTCTGCCTTGCGCGGTTTGCCCCCGAACACCGTATCCGCAAAGGCATGGCCCTCGCGGATCGCGACCGGGGTCAGGTTGATCCGGTTGGTGACATCGCCCACAGCATAGATCGAGGGCAAGGAACTCTGGCTCCAGCCATCCACCTTCACCTCGCCATTGCGACCCAGTTCGACGCCCAGAGTCTCCAGCCCCAGACCGGAGGTATTGGGTTTGCGGCCAGTGGCATAAAGCACCAGATCGAATTCGCGCTCGGTGCCATCCGTTGCCACAGCGCGGATGCCGCCATGCGTCTTCTCCAGCCGCAGCACATCAGTGCCGCAATGGATGGTGACACCTGACGCCTGCATGGCGGTTGCCACATGACCCCGCGCCTCGTCATCGAAGCCGCGCAGAATTTGCGCCCCGCGATAATACTGGCAGACATTGACGCCCAGACCGTTGAGGATGCAGGCAAACTCTGACGCAATAAAGCCGCCGCCCACCACCAGCGCCCGCTTGGGCAGCTTTTCCAGACGGAACATCTCGTTCGAGGTAACGGCCAGTTCGGCGCCGGGCACATCCGGCACGAAGGGACGCCCGCCGGTGGCGATCAGGATATGTTTCGCGGTGAGACGCTGGCCCTCGGCCAGTTCTACCGTATGCGCATCAACCACCGTGGCACGCTGGTCGAAGATTTGCACCCCCGCGCCGGTCAGGCCGCCCCGATAGGCCGCCTCCAGCCGGTTCAGCTCTGCCTCAAGCTGCACGCGGAAATGGCCCCAGTTGAAGGCGCCCGCCTCGACCTTCCAGCCATAGGCGCGGGCATCCTCGATCAGGCCCGGATATTCACTGGCATAGACCATCAGCTTCTTGGGCACGCAGCCACGAATGACACAGGTGCCGCCCATGCGATATTCTTCGGCCAGCGCGACCTTGGCCCCGCCTTCGGAGGCGGCGATCCGCGCCGCGCGCACGCCACCAGAACCGCCACCGATAACGAACAGATCGTAGTCGTATGCCATCTCAGTCGTCCGCATCGGTGAAGATGTTGTCGCTCGGCGCCAGATCAATATGGCCGTCCTCGACCTTGCCCGAGTTGATGTCACGCACCGTCACACGGCCGTCGCCATGGCCCACCACCACGATATCGCAGATGTCGATGAACAGCCCGTTTTCCACCACACCCGGGATCTGGTTCAGCACCAGCGAAAGCTGACGCGGGTTGCCGATGCGTTTCAGATGCAGGTCAACGATGTAATTCGCCTCGTCCGTCACCAGAGGCGCATCGCCATTCATGCGCAAAGTGCAGTCGCGGCTCAGCACATCAAGGCTGACCAGCGTTTCCTCGATCAGCGCCTTGGTGGTCTGCCATCCGAAGGGGATCACCTCGACCGGCAGCGGGAAGGCGCCAAGCTGCGCCACCTCTTTCGCGGCATCGGCAATGACGATCATCTGGTCGCTGGCCGTCGCCACGATCTTTTCCTGCAACAGCGCCGCGCCGCCGCCCTTGATAAGGTTCAGCTGGCTGTCGATTTCATCGGCGCCGTCAATGGTGAGATCCAGCCATTTCGCATCATCCAGCGACACAACCGGCACGCCGAGGCTGCGGGCCAGTTCGGCGGTGCGGCTGGAGGTTGGCACGCCCTTGACCTTCAGCCCCTCCTCGCGGATGCGTTCTGCCAGACAGCGCACCATCCATGCAGCGGTGGAGCCGGTGCCAAGGCCCAGCTTCATGCCCGATTCCACATAATCCACCGCGCGTTTGGCGGCGACGAACTTGGCCTTGTCGATGGGCGAAAGATCGGCGGGCATGGCAACTCCTCGGCTTTTGCTGCGCAGCCTTATAGGATGTTACCGCCCATAGTGCGAGAGGCCATCGCCGCCGCCCCGATCACGGCCCGGTCACAGGAAGTCGAAGTTATGCGGCTTCAGCTGCTCGAAACTGATGCCCTGCAGGGTCAGGCTGCTGCCCCCGACAGTGATCGTCAGATTACCCCGGCTTTCAGAGACCGCCGCCCCCAGATCCTCCAGATTGCGGAAGCGGGCAAGGCTGTCGCCACCCGCGACGTCGATCACATCCTCTTTCAGATTGAAGTTGCGGATCGTGTCGCGCCCCTTCGAGAAGATGAACAGATCCGCGCCGCCGCCGCCGTTCAGGATATCATTGCCGTCGCCGCCGTTCAGCGTATCGGCCCCGGCACCACCGAACAGGTTGTCCGCGCCACCGCCCCCGAGGATGAGATCGTCGCCATCGTCCCCGAACAGCGTATCGCGCCCGGTGCCGACCGACCTGCCGGTGGTTTCAAATTCGGCATCACCGTCGATCCGGTCGTTCCCCGCACCGCCCTCGATCTTGTCATGCCCGGCGCCGCCCAGCAGCGTATCATTGCCGCCCCCGCCGTCGATCAGGTCTTTCCTGTCGAAGCCATAAAGGCGGTTGCCCTTGGCATCGCCCACCATACGATCCGCAAAATCGGTGCCAAAGACATTCTCGATGGCTTTCAGCGTATTGGCCCCCAGCCCCTTAGCGCTGAGCGTCCCTGCACCCAGGTCAAGCCGCAGCCCGCCCGTCGCCTCCGCAGTATTGAGGTAATCCTTGCCGCTGCCGCCATCATAGCTGTCAGCCCCGTCACCCGCGACAATGCGGTCACTTCCGCCACCCGCCTTGACCACATCAGCGCCATCGCCCCCGGTCAGGCTGTCGTCGCCCGCCCCACCGATGAGCGTATCGGCCCCGGCGCCGCCTTCCAGCGTGTCATCGCCCTTTGAGCCATCAAGGCTGTCATTGTCGTCGCCACCCTCCAGCGTATCCTCGCCCTTCCCGCCCAGCAGCGTATCGTCCCCCGCGTGACCACGCAGGCGGTCATTGTCAGCCCCGCCATCCAGCCGGTCATTGCCGTCTTCGCCGTCGAGCAGATCATCGCCGGCATCGCCCGACAGATCGTCGTCATCGGCGCCGCCCCAGATCTTGTCGCCCTCGGCCCCGCCTTCCACACTGTCGGCACCAGCCCCGCCATAAAGCGCGTCCAGCCCGGCGCCACCATAGATGACGTCTGCCCCGCCAAGCCCTTCCAGCCTGTTGCGACCATCGTCCCCGGCCAGGGTGTCGTCATTATGGCTGCCCTGAACATTCTCGATTCCGCTCAGGCTGTCGGTATTGCCCCATTCATCGGTGGCGCTGCCGTCGTCCAGATCGACGTTCACCCCTGTGGCCGGACGGAAGCTCAGACCCAGCGCACGCCCTGCATTTGGCAAGACATCCATGTTATAGACGACGGTATCGACCCCGCCGCCCCCCTCGATCGTGTCATCGCCTGCACGGCCGTTGAAGGTATTTGCACGCCCGTCGCCCCGCAGCACGTCTGCGGCGGTTGAGCCATAGAGCCCCTCGATCCCGATCAGGATCGTTGTACCCCCGCCGCTCTGGCTGCCGTCCTCATAGACCTTCAGGTTGATCTCGGCCTTGCGGGCCGAAAGGTCGGCGACCACACCGTTATAATTGGTGGCGAAGCTGGCGATGTCCTGGCCCTTGCCACCGTTGATCCGGTCGTTGCCAGGCCCCGTGCCGCCGCCGGTATCGAAAAACTCTGTCACATCCTTGCGGTCAGTTCCGGTCAGGCGGTCAGCATAGATCGAGCCGATAACCGCCTCAAACCCCACGAGGCTGTGCGAAAACCGCCCGACACCCGAGGCGGTGCCCGAACCATATACATGCCCGGTAGAGGAGCTGTAATGCTCCACCTTCACCGTGCCGCCGTCAAACGTGGCCAGCCCCAGCCCGAGGTCGACAGTCACGCCTTTCGGAAACGAGGTGGTGATACGGCGTGCCATGTAATAGACCACGCCCGTGCCGGACCCGATAGACCACGAGCTGTAATCCAGCAGGTCATAACCCGACCCGCCGACGTAACTGTCATTGCCGCCGCTGGCCTGAATGGCGTCGTTGCCAGAGCCTGCATTGATGATGTCCGTGCCCGCTGGAATGATTTTCTCGGTATAGGGCCCCGTGTAATTCTCGGCGGTGAAATTGAATTCCTCGGTCTCGCCGGTGATGCCGCGCGTGATCACATCATCACCAGCACCGCCGAAGATCGTATCGTTGTCGCGGCTGTTTTCCAGCGTGTCGTTACCCGCCAGCCCTTCGATCCGGTTTGCCGTTTCCCGCCGCATGTAATCGGGATCGCTATCATAAAGATTGTCGTTGCCGGAAGTTCCCCTGATCAACACCATTGCATGCCCCCGCAGGCTGTCTGGTCAAATGACTTTGGCCCGACCCAAAATGCGATCCGGGCATCAACGACCCGAGGGTAGCGTGATTCGGAGTGGCGGCGGGACGGAAAATCCCGCCGCCTCCCCTGAACGGGGGATCAGCGGCGCACCAGACGGGCCTTGCCGTAAAGCGTGTCTGTCGCCACCTCCACGACCCGCATCATCCCGTTACCCGCCGGTTCATAGGTCAGGGTAAAGGGGAAACGGGTCTTTTCTGCCATATCCTCCGGCGAGAAACCGGCGACACGGCGGTATTCGCCCGCGCAGATCACCTTGTCGCCATTGGCTTTCGGGGCCGAAAGGCTCAGCCGGCTGGCGCGGCGCCCGTCAAACATGTTGACGCTGACGCGGCATTCCTCGCCCGCCTTCACATCGCGCAGCGTGGCGAACATCGCCGTCAGCGGATCGACAGACCCCTTCTGCGCCGCCGGGTCGATGTCATAGGGGCGCGGATTGCGCGGCGGGTTGTAGGTCTTGATGGTCGGGATACCGCTGGCCCAGGTCATCACAACCTGCGACTGGCGCCGTCCGGTATCAGCATCCTCGGTATAGGATTGCGGCTGATAGCTGCCCTTGGCGGTGATGCGGCCACGCGATTTCGCGTCATAGCGCACCTTCTTCAGCAGCGCCGCGAGGCCGGTGGTCTGCAACCGCCCCGCCACCGCATAGCCGCCACCGGGCAGGCCCTCACCGCTCCAGGTCAGGCTGCCTGCGGTAATGCCTTTCAACACGAAGTCGAACTGCGCCTGCTCAGCCCGTGCCGGGGCCGCCATCACAGCGGCGGCCATGAGCCCGGCGCACAGCGCCCGCGAAATTCCTGCTTTCACCCTACCACTCCATTCCTGCGCACGGCGCCGGGGCGGCTGCCGCCGCCAATCCGTCGCCTTCGGCACTGGAATATATCGGATCAAACGGGCATTACATCCCGACAAGCCCGTGATCGGCCCCTCCTTGCCGAGACCGGCGCCCCGACCGCCCCTGATCGCCTTCAGACGCCCGGAACAGACGATGGATGTAACAATTCTTGCCGAAGCCGTGAAATCGGGCGACCGCCGCGCCCTTGCCCGTGCCATCACACTGGTGGAAAGCGCGCGCGAGGATCACCGCGCGCAGGCCCGCGCGCTGGTGGCCGAGGTCGCCCGTGCCGGACGGCAGGCGCTGCGCATCGGGCTGTCGGGCACGCCGGGCGTCGGCAAATCGACCTTCATCGAAAGTTTCGGCTGTTTCCTGACCGCGCAAGGCTTGCGCGTCGCGGTTCTGGCGGTCGATCCGTCCTCTGCGCGCTCCGGCGGGTCGATCCTTGGAGACAAGACCCGGATGGAACGGCTGAGCCGCGATCCGATGGCCTTCATCCGCCCCTCCCCCAGCCAGACCCACCTTGGCGGCGTCGCACGCCGCACCCGCGAGGCCGTCGCCCTGTGCGAGGCCGCGGGCTATGACGTGGTGCTGATCGAAACCGTCGGCGTCGGCCAGTCCGAAACCATGGTGGCCGAGATGTGCGACCTGTTTCTTCTGCTGCTCGCCCCGGCGGGGGGCGACGAATTGCAGGGCGTCAAGCGCGGCATCATGGAAATGGCGGACCTGATCCTCGTGAACAAGGCCGATGGCGACCTGAAACCCGCCGCGATGCGCACGCAGGCCGATTACGCAGGCGCCCTGCGCCTGTTGCGCCGCCGCCCGCAGGACCCCGAGGGCTTTCCCAAGGCGCTGGCCGTCTCGGCGCTGGAGGAAAACGGGCTGGCGCAGGCCTGGAAGGAGATGCAGACCCTGACCGCATGGCGCCGCGACCATGGCCATTGGGACAGCCGCCGCGCCGCACAGGCCCGCCACTGGTTTGAAGAAGAGGTGCGTCAGGGCCTGCTTGCCCGGCTGACCCGCGAACCGATGCGCGGCGTTTTGCACGCGCTGGGTGCGCAGGTCGCCGAAGGCCGCCGCACCCCGGACGAGGCGGCGGCGGAACTGCTGGGGCAACTCGGCGCCTGATCCTGCAAGGCTGGCGTCCACAGGATTGGCACCTTAACCCGCCTAGAAGCTCGCATCCGTCAGGCTGCGGGTGGCGCGGGCCTTGGCCCCCAGCCGCTCGCGCCAGATGACATAAAGCCCCGATCCGGTGATGACCACGATCCCCGCCCAGGTCATCGCATTCGGGAAATCGCCGAACACCAGATAGCCCAGCGCCACCGCCACCACGATTTCAAAATAGTGCAGCGGCGCCAGTGTGGCCGAAGGCGCGAATTTCAGCGCATAGGTCATGCACATATGGCTGACCCCGGCCCAGAAGCCGACACCAAACAGCCAGAGCCATGCCAGCCCCTCGGGCCAGACCGGATCAAGGTCGGCGATGCCCGTCCCCTCGGCCCAGAGGATCACCGGCAGGCACAGGACGATCCCCGCCAGCGAGGTATGAAGCTGCATCGCGACCGGGTGCATCCCTGTAGACATCGCCCGCGTCACCAGCATGTAAAAGGCGAACAGAAACGCCGTACCCAGCGGATAAAGCGTGACCGCGCCGAAGGTGGCGAAGGCAGGCTGGATCACCAGCAGCGCGCCGCCAAACCCCACGACCGAGGCCGCGATACGGCGCGGCCCGACCTCATCGCCGAACAGCAAACGGCCAAGGAACAGCAGGATGAACGGCTCCACAAAGACGATGGCCAGCGCATCGGCAATCGGCATGATCGCAATGGCCGCGATGAAGCAATAGGTAGAGAGCACCAGAAACAGCGCGCGCAGCATGACCAGCCCGGCCATCCGCGCGCTCATCCGCCAGGCACTGCCAAGGGCGAGTGCGATGGGCAGCATCAGGGCTCCCTGCACGACGAAACGGGCCAGCGTCACCTGCCCCACCGGAATGGTCGCGGTCGCCAGTTTCGAGGCCACATCCAGAAGCGGCGCAAGCACACAGAAGGCGATCATCAGCAGAACGCCGGGGAGGATACGATCTTGTGTCATGGTCCCTGTCTAGCCCGGCCCGGCGGGCAGGTCCAAGCAGGAAGCGACCACCGCAGGGCTCAGGCGCGGCAAATTCGTTCCAAACGAATTTGCAAATTTCTTGCGCAAGAAATTTGCGCCCGGCCCCGGCAGCGGTGCGGGGATCAGCAGTTCGGCACGTTGACGGCCAGACCGCCCAGCGAGGTTTCCTTGTATTTTTCGTGCATGTCATGGCCGGTCTGGCGCATGGTCTCGATACAGACGTCAAGGCTGACAAGATGCTGGCCATCGCCGCGCAGCGAGAGGCTCGCGGCAGAAACCGCCTTGATCGCGCCCAGACCGTTCCGTTCGATGCAAGGCACCTGCACCAGCCCCTTCACCGGGTCGCAGGTCATGCCGAGGTGATGCTCCAGCGCGATTTCAGCCGCGTTTTCAACCTGTTCCGGCGTTCCGCCCATCACCGCGCAAAGACCTGCGGCCGCCATGGCGGCCGCACTGCCGACCTCTGCCTGACAACCGCATTCGGCGCCCGAGATACTGGCATTGTGCTTGCACAGCCCGCCGATGGCCGAAGCCGTCAGCAGGAAATCAGGGATCTTCGACACGCTCGCCCCCGGCACATGGTCGAGGTAATAGCGCAACACGGCCGGCAGCACCCCCGCCGCCCCGTTGGTCGGCGCGGTCACCACCTGGCCCCCGGCGGCATTTTCCTCGTTCACCGCCATGGCATAAAGCGACATCCAGTCATTGATCGTATGCGGCGCGGTCATGTTCAGACCGCGTTCGGCCTCCAGCGCCTCATGGATCCCCTTGGCCCGGCGGCGCACCTTCAGACCGCCGGGCAGGATGCCCTCGCCCGCCATGCCGCGGGTGATGCAGTTGTTCATCACCTCCCACAGCCGGGCGATGCCAGCCCTGATCTCGGCCTCGCTGCGGAAGCAGAGCTCGTTCTTCATCTTCATCTGCGCGATGCTGAGGCCCGACTCGCGCGCCATTTCCAGCATCTGCGCGGCGCTTTCGAACGGGTAAGGGCAGCTTGCCTTCGGTTTTGCCGCCTCGCCCGCCGTCAGTTCCGCAGCGGTCAGCACGAAGCCGCCGCCGATGGAATAATAGGTTTCCTCAAGGATCACATCGCCCTGCGCATCGGTCGCGCGCAGGATCATGCCATTGGCATGGCCGGGCAGCGAGGGGCCGTAGTCAAACACCATGTCGGTTTTCGGGTCAAAGACCAGCGTGCCAAGACCGGGAGGCGAGATGGTCCGCGTCTCATGGATTGCGGCCAGCGTGGCCTCGGCCTTGTCATGGTCGTAGCTGGCGGGTTCAAACCCGGCGAGGCCAAGAATGGTGGCACGGTCGGTCGCGTGACCGACGCCGGTGAAGGCCAGCGAGCCATGCAGCGAGGCGCGCAGCCCATGGGCATGGAACGGGCTGTCACGCAGGGTTTGCAAGAACCGCGCGGCAGCCACCATCGGCCCCATCGTATGCGAGGAGGACGGCCCGATGCCGACCTTGAACATGTCGAAAACCGAAAGGAACATCAGTCGGCCGCCCGCATACGGAGCAAAGTCATCGGTGTCATCTGCGTCTCCCTGTTCGCGCCAGCATGCCACGGCGGCAGGCAATGGCGAGCGGAAATGCGACAGGTTGCATTGCAAACCTGACGGGGTGGGGGTCAGAAGGTGTCCAGCCGGGCGAGGATCGCCCCGGCCAGAACGGGCAGCGCCCCGGGGCGGAGGCTTTCGGCCTCCACCACCTGGCGCGGCACCTCCATTCGGGCGCGGTGCTTGGCATAGCGCGGATCGTAATGATGCGCCATCAGGCTGTGGGCCAGCGCCTCATGCGCGCCGGCCGCAGCCAGTTCCTGCCAGCTTTCAACGCGCTCGGCCGCGTGCTGCGGCCGCAGCAGCGCCAGCGTGGCGGACAGCCGCGCCGGATCGGCACTCAGGTCGGCATAGGCGCGGGCCAGATAGGCGGCGCGTTCGGCGCGCGGTGCCGCGATCTCGATCCGGGGGGCTGCCACCATGGCACGCCACAGGCGCGGTGGCAGGCGGCATTGACCGACTTTGGCGCTTTCGGCCTCCACCAGCACCGGGCGCGCAGGGTCGAGCCGCGCGAGTTCCAGCGCCAGCGCGCCCTCGAAAGCCTTCTGCGAAGGCTGCCCGCCCGGCATGGCGCC
This sequence comes from Gemmobacter sp. LW-1, assembly GCF_001303875.1. NCBI lineage: Bacteria > Pseudomonadati > Pseudomonadota > Alphaproteobacteria > Rhodobacterales > Paracoccaceae > Gemmobacter > Gemmobacter sp. LW-1. Next base: position 66,616 of record NZ_LJSC01000035.1, read on the forward strand.
GAACAGCGAGCCGCGATGCCGCGCCAGCCCTTCAAGGTCGATCACCTGCGCGCCCCGCGTCTTCAGCAGCGCCAGAAGCTCGGTCTTGGCCGACCCGGTATTGCCGTCGAGCAGCACCACCGGGCTGGCGACCGGGCGGTCATAGACCTGTTCCACCACCAGCCGCCGCCAGCTGCGATAGCCGCCCTCCACCACATCCGCCCGCCAGCCCACGCTTTTGAGGATGGTGGCGAAAGAGCCTGACCGCATGCCGCCGCGCCAGCAATAGACCAGCGGACGCCAGCCGCCAGCCTTGTCGGCCAGCGGGCCTTCCAGATGCGCCGCGGCATTGCGCGCCACCAGCGCGCCGCCGATCTTGCGCGCCCTGAACGGGCTTTCCTGCTTGTAGATCGTGCCGACGATGGCGCGCTCGGCATTGCTCAGCACCGGCAGGCTGATGGCGCCGGGGATGTGATCCTCGGCCCATTCGGCAGGCGAGCGCACGTCGATGATCGTATCGAACCCGAGCGCCGCCAGATCGGTCAGGGAAGAAAGCGTAATGGCCATGGGCGCGACACTAGGGCTGCGCGGGGCACGGCGCAACGGGGGTCAGAAACCCGTTTCCAGCCTCATCAGCAGCGCCTCCAGCATCGCTTGCCCACGTTCCATCTGTTCCACCGTAACGAACTCGTCAGGCTTGTGGCCCTGCGCCATCGAGCCGGGGCCGCAGATCACCGTCGGCACCCCCACATCGCGCGAGAACAGCCCGCCTTCGGTGCCGAAGGCCACCTTGATCGTGCCATTTGCCCCGGTCAGGCCCTTGACGAAATTCACCACCTCCGCATCGGAGGGCGTACCAAGGCCCGGATAATCCCACAGCCGCTCCACCGTTATCGCAGCTTCGGGGAATTCGGCGCGCAAAGGAGCCACGATACGTTCGGCGCCTGCGCGCAAGTCGGCGATCAGGGTTTCGGGGTCGTCGCCCGCAAGGCTGCGGATTTCGAAATCCAGCGTGGCGCGGTTGGGCACGATATTGACCTGCACGCCGCCCTGCATCTTGCCGACATGGAGCGTGGTATAAGGCACGTCATAATCGCCGTCGCGCAACCCGCTGGCCGCAACGCGGGCCTGAAGTGCGCGCACCTCACCCAGAAAATCTGCCGCCAGATGCAGGGCATTCAGCGCCAGCGGTGCCAGCGCCGAATGCCCCTCGCGCCCCGTGCAGGTCGCGCGCAATGCCACCTTGCCCTTGTGGCCGGTGGCCACCTGCATCGCCGTCGGCTCGCCCACGATGCAGAAACGTGGCTTCACCGGCGCCTGCGCCAGCATTTCGACCAGAGACCGCACGCCCATGCAGCCGATTTCCTCGTCATAGGAGAGCGCCAGATGCAGCGGCACCTTCAGGGGACGTTGCGCCGCTTTCAGCATCGCCTCGATGGCCAGCGCGCAGAAACCCTTCATATCCGCGGCGCCCCGACCGTAGAAGCGGCCGTCCTCCTCGGTCAGGTGAAAAGGCGGCTTGGTCCAGGTCTGCCCGTCCACCGGCACGACATCCGTGTGCCCCGAGAGCATCACGCCGCCCATGCCCGCAGGCCCGACCGTGGCAAAGAGGTTGGCCTTGCCGCCGCCCGCGTCGGGGATCAGCGTCGCCTCGATCCCCGCGCCCGCCAGCAGATCGCGCACATAATGCATCAGCGCGATATTCGGCTTGGCGCTTGTGGTGTCGAATTCCATCAGCCGGGCAAAGATGTCGCGCATCGCGGGTTCCCTTTCATTTGTGTGCACAAATAACCGTCCCGGAGACGCGGCGAAAGCCCGGATCGGCGAAGCGCCGCTTCGGGCTTTTCTTCGCCGGGGCTTGCTGGCAGTGTCGCGCAGGTCGCTTTCCCGAGGTTCCGATGCGCCTGTTCCTTGCCCCTGCCCTGCTGAGCCTTCTGGCCACACCCGCCGCCGCCGATGCGGTGGCCCAGATGGTGACCGCTTACCGGCTGTTCGATCTGGGCGAGGCGGCGCAGGATGGCCTCAGCCAGATCGCGGCAGCGCGGCTGGCCGCGGGGGTCGAGATGCAGGTGGTTGATCGCAAGCCGGAGACCACGGGCGGCAAGGATGGCGGCACTGACAGCCGCCCGGCGCCGCGCGATCCGGCCGCACTGATGGAACTCGCCCGTGTCGCGGTCGAGGCGGACGAAACACTGGCCATCCTGTTGCAGGAAACCGCCGCGATGGCGGACCTGCTCCCCAAGGTCACGCTGCGACAAAGCGCGGCCATGCTGCGGACGGGCGAGGTGCACAGCTATCGCCTGCCGCTGGATGGCGGCACCCCGACCGAGATCGGGGTGATCGGCGACGGTGACAGTCGCCTGTTGCTGGAGATCGGCACAGAGGCGGGGCCGCTGTGCCTGCAAAGCGGCATATCCGCCACATGTGCGGTCAGCCTGCCCGAAAGCGGGTTTGTCACCGTGACCCTGCGCAACCTCGGCGAAGGGGTGAGCGGCTACTGGCTGTTGACCGAATAGACCCCACCCCTGCCGGATCAGATCACTTCGCTGACAAGAACGGTGCGTTTCTCGGCCACCGATTTCAGCGCCGCATCGGCCAGCGCCAGCGCGATCAACCCATCCTCGCCGGTGGGCACCGCTGCCGTGCCGCTGGCCAGAGCCTGGATGAAGGCCGCAATTTCCGCTGCATAGGCCTCGGTATAGCGGGTCATGAAGAAATCATGCAGCGGCGGGCGGATATAACCCCGGCCATTCGCCAGTTCGATGGAAACCGGCCGCTGGTTTTCGGCTGAAACCATGCCGTCCGAGCCATGCACCTCGATCCGCTGGTCATAGCCATAGGTCGCACGGCGCGAGTTGGAGATCATCGCCTGCCTGCCGCTTGCGGTTTTCAGCAGCACCTGCACCGAATCATAATCCCCTGCCGCGCCAATCGCCGGATCGACCAGCACGGCGGCGGTGGCCGCGACCTCGGTCACCTCCTCTCCCAGAAGGAAACGCGCCATGTCGAAATCATGGATTGTCATGTCACGGAAGATGCCGCCCGAGCGTTTGATATAATCGACAGGCGGGGCGCCGGGGTCGCGGCTGGTGATCACCACCATTTCAACCGCGCCAATCGCGCCCGCGTCGATCTGCGCCCGGACAGCGCGGAAATGGGGATCGAAACGACGGTTGAAGCCAACCATCAGTCGGCCGTTATGCTGACGCACCACCTCAAGGCATTGTTTCACGCGCCCGAGGCTCAGATCGACGGGTTTTTCGCAGAACACTGCCTTCCCGGCTTTCACAAAACGCTCGATCAGATCGGCATGGGTGTCGGTGGGGGTGCAGATCACCACCGCGTCGATATCCCCGGCCTGTTCAATGGCGTCGATGCTGCGCACCTCACAGCCGTATTGATCCGCAATGGCCTGCGCCGCCCCGGGCATCGCATCAGCCACGGCAACAAGCCGCGCCTGCGGATCGCCGGTCACGGCCTTCGCATGGACCTTGCCGATGCGACCTGCGCCCAAAAGTCCGAATTTGACAGTCATCTGGTCCTCATACTGGCTGACGGAAGGCCCTGACCTGCCGCCTGTGTTCGATTTATATCAGCCTCGCGCGGCTCAGTCTCCGGTCCTCAGCACCCGTGCGGGTCGCACGCCCAGGGGCCGCAGCGCAAAGGCAAGCCCCGCGAGCAACGTCAGGCCCACGCCCCCGGCCACGATGGCCAGCGCCGACCACGGCTCGAAGGTGAAGGGCGCATCCATCACAAAACGCATCACCGCCCAGCCCGCGACACCGCCCGCGAAGATGGCGACCAGACCCGCCGCCGCCCCGGTCAGCCCGGCGCGCAAAGCAAAGCTGAGAAGGATGCGCCCGCGCGTGGCGCCCAGCACCTTGAGCACCGCCGCCTCGTAAACCCGCGCGCGTTCGCCTGCCGCCGCCGCGCCGATCAGCACGACAAAGCCGGTGGCCAGCACCGCCGCCGCCGCCCATGCAGTGGCAGTGGCGATGGCATCCAGCGCCTCGGTGACACGGGCGATGGCATCCCGCACCCGGATCGCGGTGATATTCGGCCATGTGCCCGCCAGATCGCGCAGGATGCGCGCCTCGTCCTGCGGCGGGGTGTAGATCGTGGCAATATGGGTATGCGGCGCCCCCGCCAGCGCGCCGGGGTTCATCGTCATCACAAACCCCATGCCTCCGGTGGCGAAATCCACCGCGCGCAGGCTGGTGACGGTGGCAGTGATGTCGCGGCCCAGCACGTTGACGGTGATGCTGTCGCCCAGTTTCAGTCCGATCTCGGCGGCCTCCTCAGCCGAAAAGCTGATCTGCGGCGGCCCGTCATAGCCCTTGGGCCACCACTCACCCGCAACGACCTTGGTACCCTCGGGCGGGGTTTCGGCATAGGTCAGCCCACGGTCGCCGCGCACCACCCAGTGATCACCCGCAACTTCTTTCGCCGGGCGGCCGTTGATCTGTGTGATCACGCCCCGCAGCATCGGTGCGCTTTCAACGCGGCTGATGGCCGGATCGCTGTTCACACGATCAAGAAACGGGCCGATCTGGTCGGGCTGGATGTCCACGAAGAAATAGGCTGGCGCGCGGGTCGGCAGGTCGCGGTCGATGGCGGCGCGCAGATTTGCGTCGATCTGCCCTACGGCGGCCAGCACCGAAAGGCCAAGGCCCAGCGACAACACCACCGGCAGCGCCTCGCCGCGCGGGGC
>NZ_LJSC01000036.1:0-100733 GCF_001303875.1 Gemmobacter sp. LW-1
CGCCCGAAATCGCCCGCCGCCGGACCTTCGCGATCATCGCGCACCCGGATGCGGGGAAAACCACGCTGACCGAAAAGTTCCTGCTGTTCGGCGGCGCGATCCAGATGGCGGGTCAGGTGCGGGCCAAGGGCGAGGCGCGGCGCACGCGGTCGGATTTCATCAAGATGGAACAGGATCGCGGCATCTCGGTCTCGGCCTCGGCGATGAGCTTTGACTACCGCGAGTTCCGCTTCAATCTGGTCGATACGCCCGGCCACAGCGATTTTTCGGAAGACACCTATCGCACACTGACGGCAGTGGATGCGGCGATCATGGTGATCGACGGCGCCAAAGGTGTGGAAAGCCAGACCCGCAAGCTGTTCGAGGTCTGCCGTTTGCGCGACCTGCCGATCCTGACCTTCTGTAACAAGATGGACCGCGAGGCACGCGATACGTTCGAGATCATCGACGAGATTCAGGAAAACCTGGCCATCGACGTGGCACCGGCAAGCTGGCCCATCGGCTCGGGGCGCGAGTTTCTGGGCTGCTACGACATCCTGAACGACCGGCTGGAACTGATGGACCGCGCCGACCGTAACCGCGTCGCCGAAACCATCGAGATCAAGGGGCTGGACGATCCGAAACTGGCGCAGCACGTCCCGGCCGGGATGCTGGCGCAATTGCGCGAAGAGCTGGAAATGGCGCGCGAGCTCTTGCCCGCTTTCGACCGCAAGGCGTTTCTGGAAGGCCATATGACGCCGATCTGGTTCGGCTCTGCCATCAACTCATTCGGGGTGAAGGAACTGATGGATGGCATCGGCAATTACGGCCCGGAGCCGCAGCCGCAGCCCACCGCCAGCCGCAAGGTCGCGCCCGAGGAAACGCCGGTGACCGGCGTGGTGTTCAAGGTGCAGGCCAATATGGACCCCAAGCACCGCGACCGCGTGGCCTTCATCCGCCTCGCCTCCGGCCATTTCGAACGGGGCATGAAGCTGCTGCATGTGCGGTCGAAAAAGCCGATGGCGGTGTCGAATCCGGTGCTGTTCCTCGCTGCCGACCGCGAACTGGCGGAAGAGGCCTGGGCCGGTGACATCATCGGCATTCCGAACCACGGGCAGCTTCGCATCGGCGACGCGCTGACCGAGGGCGAGGATCTGCGCTTTACCGGCATCCCGTCGTTCGCGCCGGAACTGCTGCGCGGGGTGCGGGCCGCCGATCCGATGAAGGCCAAGCATCTGGAAAAGGCGCTGATGCAATTCGCCGAGGAAGGCGCCGCGAAGGTGTTCAAGCCGATGATCGGCTCGGGCTTCATCGTGGGCGTGGTGGGCGCGCTGCAATTCGACGTGCTGGCCAGCCGAATCGAGCAGGAATATGCGCTGCCAGTGCGGTTCGAGGCGTCGCAATTCACCTCCGCCCGCTGGGTGGCGGGTCCGAAGGCGGAAATGGACAAGTTCCTCAACGTGAACAAGGGCCATATCGCCCATGACCACGACGGCGACGTGGTTTACCTGACCCGCCTGCAATGGGACATTGATCGCATCCAGCGCGATTACCCCGAGCTGAAGCTGACCGCGACGAAAGAAATGCTGGCGTGACGCGGCAAAACCGCGTCTTGCCAACGGGCGAGATCGCGGCAGTGCCGTTTCGCGGCGCATGGATGGGCAATCGCGGGATATTGCACGATGCAGCGGGCCAGCCTGGCCCGGCGCGCTGGCGGCACAAGAACTGGATCTGCTGCAAGCTGGCCTTCAAGGGCCGCAAGCGCCCGCTCATGGCGCCTCATAGCTATACCGAACTGTTCTTCTATGACGAGCCGCAGGCGCTGGCTGCTGGTCACCGCCCCTGCGCCGAATGCCGCCGCGAGGATTACAACCGCTTTCGCGGGATCTGGGAACGGTTGTTCGGCCCGGCGGATGCGAAAGCCATCGACGCGGCCCTGCACAAGGCCCGGCTGGCCGGACGCCCGGCGCAGCAATGCCGCCATCAGGCACCCTCACCCGACCTGCCTGACGGCGCCATGATCCTGACCGAAGACCAGCCCGCCCTGATATGGCAAGGCGTCTTGCATCCCTGGACGCCCGACCACGGCTATGGCCCTGCCCGGCCCGTGCCAGATGGCCCTGCAACCGTGCTGACACCTGCCCCGCTGGTCGCCATACTGGCAGCAGGCTACCGGCCCCTCCCGCATCCCGGCCTGACCGGAGTGTGACCGGAGCCGCCCTTGCGGCCCCTGCCCAATCGCGCCAGACTGGCCGCGTCCGACAGGAGGTTCCATGTCCGCCCCCCGTGCCTTTCTGGTTGCCACTGCGAAGAACGAAGGCCCCTTCATTCTTGAATGGGTCGCCCATCACATGGAAGTCGGCTTCACCGACATCGTGATCTACCAGAACGATTCCGACGATCTGACGCAGGACATCCTGACGGCACTGCAAAAGCTGGGTGCCATCCGGTATTTCGACAACAGCGCCGCCGCGCGCGGCACCCATCAGGTGCGGGCCTATATCCGCGCTTCACGCCTGAAATCCTACGCCGAGGCCGATTTTGCCATGGCTCTGGATCTTGACGAGTTTCTGGTGATCAAGACCGGCAACGGGCGGCTGGAGGATTTCGTGGCGGCCAGCCCGCCCTTCGACGTGGCACAGATCAACTGGCGGCTGTTCGGCAATTCCGGCAAGCGGCTGCAAAGCTTCCGCATGCAGACCGAACGCTTCACCATGGCCGATTATGTGATGGCCGACGACGAACGGTTCAACGCCTATAAATGTCTGTTCCGCCCGAAATATTTTGAACGCCCGGGCGTCCACCGCCCCAATCCCCGCGAGGGCGTGGATGAAGACGCGTTGCGTGTCGTCAACGGTTCGGGGCTGGTGCCGGGGCAATATCAGATCAAGAATTACAACTCCACCGATCCGGGTGGACAAAGCCTTGCGCAGATCAACCATTACATCGTGCGCGATCTGGATACGTTCATGGTCAAGACCCGCAGGGGCTCCGCCCATCAAGATGACCGCGAGGTCGGGCTGAAATACTGGGCGCTGCGCAACAAGAACTATGTCGAGGATGACAGCATGGCGCCCTGGCGGGCGCGGCTGGTGGATCGGTTCAACGCCCTGAACGATGCGACCTATGACCGGCTGAAGCGGTTGCGGCGCCAGTCGGTCGCCATCCACAAGCGGAAGTTCGAAGAGGTCATGGAAGACCCCGAGGCGCGCCAGCTGCGCCGCGAATGCATGAAATTCGAAGGCAATATCCCCCTGCTGGGCAGTTACAAGGATGTGCTGGAACATGGCGGGCCAACTTGACGACGGATCAAATTTCCGGTAGGGGGCGGAAGGCAAAGTATGCCATGACGCCGGGGCGCCCGGACAAGCAGCGTCCCTCCACCTCCCCGCGGGCCGATCCCGCTGTGACAGGACGTTGATGACCAAGTTCTCCGATCTCGCGCTCGATCCGCGCGTTTTGCAAGCCGTCGCCGAAGCCGGCTATGAAACTCCCACCCCGATTCAGGCGCAGGCCATTCCGCCCGCCCTTGAAGGCCGCGACGTGCTGGGCATCGCCCAGACCGGCACCGGCAAGACAGCGAGCTTCTCGCTGCCGATGATCACGCTGCTGGGTCAGGGCCGCGCCCGCGCCCGGATGCCGCGCAGCCTCGTGCTGTGCCCGACGCGTGAACTGGCGGCGCAGGTGGCCGAAAACTTTGACACCTATGCCAAGCATACCAAGCTGACCAAGGCGCTGTTGATTGGCGGCGTGGCCTTCGGCGAACAGGACAAGCTGATCGACCGCGGCGTGGACGTGCTGATCGCCACCCCTGGCCGTCTGCTGGACCATTTCGAACGCGGCAAGCTTCTGCTGACCGGCGTGCAGATCATGGTGGTGGACGAGGCCGACCGGATGCTGGACATGGGGTTCATTCCCGATATCGAACGCATCTTCAATCTGACGCCCTTCACCCGGCAGACCTTCTTCTTCTCGGCCACCATGGCGCCCGAGATCGAGCGGATCACCAAGACCTTCCTGTCGAACCCGGTGAAGATCGAAGTGGCGCGGCAATCGACCACCTCGGAAACCATCGAACAGGCGCTGGTGCAGTTCACGCCCAGCCGCAAGGACCGCAGCTTTGCCGAAAAGCGCGCCGTCCTGCGCGCCCTGATCCGGGCCGAGGGTGAGAGCTGCACCAATGCCATCATCTTCTGCAATCGCAAGATGGATGTGGATGTGGTCGCCAAGTCGCTGAAATCGCATGGGTTCAACGCGGCCCCGATCCATGGCGACCTGGACCAGTCGCAGCGCATGAAAACGCTGGATGGCTTCCGCGACGGGTCTCTGCAACTGCTGGTCGCCTCGGATGTGGCGGCGCGCGGGCTGGATATTCCATCGGTCAGCCATGTGTTCAACTTCGACCTGCCCTCGCATCCCGAGGATTACGTCCACCGCATCGGCCGTACCGGCCGCGCCGGGCGCAAGGGCAAGGCGTTCTCGATTGCCACGCCGCATGACGAGAAATACCTGACCAATATCGAATCGCTGGTGAAGCAGGAAATCCCGCGCGGCAGCCTGCCCGAGGGCTTTACCCTGCCCGAACCGCGCGAGCGGGATGACCGCCGCAAGGATGACCGCCGCCGCGACGACCGTGGCCCGAAGGGCAAGGGGCCGAAGCCGCAGCGCGAGGCCACTCCGCGTGAGGCATCGCCGCGCGAACCCGAGGTGGTGGAAGACCGCAAGCCCGCAAGCCCGGCGCCCGCCCCTGCCCCAGCGCAGGTCCATACCCATGGCACCGGGCATCATCACCATCACCATCACCACCGCGAGGACCGTCGCGACGACCGCCGCCGCAATGACCGCGACGACCGTGTTGTCGGTATGGGCGATCATGTGCCGGACTTCCTGATGCGCAGCTTCAAGCTGAAGGAACGCCCCGCAGACGAGACGGCAGAGCCGCAGGTGGAAGACGCCACCGCAGAATAAGAAAGGGGCGCCGCGCGGCGCCCCTTTTCATTTCCGGTCTGGCAGCGCCTGTCATTCCTCTGACAGGCGGCTGACCACAACGGTGACCTCGGGCTTCTTGCCGATCTCCTCGACCGCGACCTGACGCACGATCCGACGGATCGCCTCTTCGGTCTTTTCATCGTCGCGCATGATCTTGGGTGGCGCGGTTTCAAGGAACTGCGTCAGCTCCGCCTCCATCGCCTCGGCCAACGGCTGCCCGCGCTTGCCGGTTTCCGGCAGGCCCATCAGTTCCACCCAGGCCTCGCCCAGCGGCTCGTTCTGTTCATCCAGGATGACGTTGACCATGGCATGCCCGTTCAGCGCCATGCGGATGCGGTTGCGCACCACGCCATCCATCGCACCGATCAGCACCGATCCATCCAGATAAAGCCGCCCGGTCTCGATATATTCCGCGACCTCGGGGGCATCACCGCTCAGATCCAGCATCATGCCATTGGTGGCAATCTCACCGGCGATACCGCGCGCCTCCGCCAGTTTCACATGCTCGCGCAGGTGGCGGTGTTCCCCATGCATCGGCACCAGCATCTGCGGATGCAGGACTTCATGCATCTTTTCCAGATCCGGGCGGTTGGCATGGCCCGAAACGTGGTAGCGCCCGCCCGTATCATCCACCACATCGACGCCCATTTCCGAGAAGCTGTTCATGATGCGCAGCACATCACGTTCGTTCCCCGGAATGGTTTTGGACGAAAAGAGGAACATGTCGCCCTCTTTCAGCTCCAGGCCCAGATACTTGCCGCGCGACAGCTGCGCCGTCGCCGCACGCCGCTCGCCCTGACTGCCGGTGACGATCAGCATGAGGTTCTGGCGCGAGACTTCCGTGGCCTGTTCCGACGGGATGATGGTCGGGAAATCGGTCAGCACGCCGGTTTCCTGTGCCACCTTGACCATGCGTTGCATCGCGCGGCCCAGCAGACAGACAGACCGGCCCGCTGCCCGCCCGGCCTCAGCCAGCGTTTTTAGCCGCGCGACGTTCGACGCGAAGGTCGTCGCCACAACCATGCCACCCGCATTGGCAATCAGGCCATGGATCGGATCGGCCAGCGTCGCCTCCGACCGGCCCGGCGCAGGCGAGAAGATGTTGGTGGAATCGCACATCAGCGCCTTCACCGGCACTTCGTCGGCAATGGCGCGGAACGCGGCTTCGTTCCAGCCCTCGCCAACGATGGGGGTCGGGTCCAGCTTGAAGTCGCCCGAATGCACCAGCCGCCCTGCGGGCGTGTCGATCACCAGCGCCGAGCTTTCGGGGATCGAATGGGCGATAGGCACGAACTGCACGCGGAACGGCCCGGCCTCGACCACCGCGGGGCGCGGCTCGACCGTATGGATCACATCCAGCGGATGGCCCTGTTCCTCGAACTTCAGGCGACCAATTGCAGCAGTGAAGCGCCGGGCATAGACCCGCTTCTTCAGCTTGGGCCAAAGATGCCCCAGCGCGCCGATGTGATCCTCATGCGCATGGGTGATAAAGATCGCCTCGATCCGGTCGGCACGCGCCTCCAGCCAGGCGATATCGGGCATGATCAGATCGACGCCCGGTGTGGTGTCCATGTCCGGGAAGGTCACGCCCAGATCGACGACGATCAGCCGCTCACGCCCTTCCGGCCCATAGCCGTAGACATAGCAGTTCATCCCGATTTCGCCGGCACCGCCGAGGGGCAGATAGATCAGGCGGTTCTTCACGCTCATGCGGTTTCCAGTTCCTTGTTATGGCGGTGGATGAGAACGAGCCCATGCATGGTCAGATCGTCCTCCACCGAATCGAACAGGTCGGTGCCCTGCTGAAAGAGAGGTGCAAGCCCCCCCGTGGCAATCACTTTCATCGGCCGGTCACGTTCGGCGCGGATCTGCCGGACGATGCCTTCGGCCAGACCGATATACCCCCAATACACGCCCGACTGCATGCAGGCCACAGTATTCGTGCCGATGGCCGTTGCCGGTTTGGTGACATCCACATGCGGCAGGGCGGCGGCGGCCATATGCAGGGCCTCAAGGCTCAGGTTCACACCCGGCGCGATGACCCCGCCGATATAGGCGCCATCGGTATCCACCACGTCGAAAGTGGTTGCGGTGCCGAAATCCACCACGATCAGATTACCGCCATGACGGTCAAAGCCCGCCACGGTATTCACCAGCCGGTCCGGCCCCACCGTGGTGCCCTGATCGACGCGCGGCGCCACCGGCAGCGCGCATTCCGGCTTGCCCACCACCAGAGGGCGGCAATCGAAATAACGGTTGCAAAGCACGCGCAGGTTGAACACCACGCGCGGCACGGTGGATGAGATGATGGCCTCGTCAATCTGCGCCTCGGTCTTCGTCAGCATCATCAGCGAAGACAGCCAGACGAAGTATTCATCCGCCGTGCGCTTATGATCGGTGGCGATGCGCCAGGTGGCGATGAACTCGCGCCCGTCCCAGATCGAGAACACCGTATTGGTATTGCCGCAGTCGATGGCCAGAAGCATGGCTGGTGCCTTTCAGAAAAAGACCTCGGCGGCGGGGATCGCCTCCCGCCGTCCGTCGATGTTCAGGACCAGCGCACCGCTGTCGTCGATTGTCTCGAAAATCCCGTGCCGTTCGGTCGTGCCGGTGCGCGCACGGATGCGCTCGCCGCGCCGCGCAGCCCGGTCCAGCCACGCGGCGCGGATGGGCCCGAAGCCCTCGGCCTGAAAGCGGGTTTCCCACAGCGCGAAGGCCGCAGCCAGATGGGTCAGAAACCGTTCGGGTGTGATGCGCAGGCCGGTCTCCGCCAGCAGGCTGACCGGCGTCACGGCACCGGGTTCCACCGCCTCAACCGGCGGAGCGCCGATCAGGTTGACGCCGATGCCGATGATCAGATGACTGACACGCCCGCCTGCCCCGCCGCTTTCCAGCAGGATACCCGCCAGCTTGCCGCCATTCAGCAGCACGTCATTGGGCCATTTCAGCGCGAAGGCACCGGGCAGATCGGTCAGCCCTGCACAGGCGTCATACAGCGCCAGCGCCGCGATGAAGCTGCGCAGCGCCGCCGTTTCGGGCCGCCCCTCGGGGCGCATCACCAGACTGCCGTAGAAATTGCCACGCGGGCTGGACCAGGGCCGCCCGCGCCGCCCGCGTCCCGCTGTCTGCTCTCCCGCAATGACCCATGCCGGACCTGTCAGGCCCGGCACGAGGGAAAGCGCATAAGCATTGGTGCTGTCGACCGTATCGAGGGCATGGCGCGCCACGCCCTCGGGCCAGACCGGGTCCGCGTTACCGGACAAGGGCTTCGGCCGCCACGGCCGCCGCAGGGTCGATCCCGAACAGGTTGACCGCTCCGACCAGCATGATCAGAGCCGCCGCCACGAAAGCGATCCACTGCGGCGCGCTCATCCGGCTTTCAACGGTTTCGCCGTCCTTCCCGAAGAACATGAAGTAGACGATGCGCAGGTAATAGAAGGCCCCGATGGCCGAAGCCACGGCGCTGGCCACCACAAGCCAGGTCAGCCCCGCCGAAAGCGCCGCCTGCCACACCGCAAACTTCGCGAAGAAGCCGACGAAGGGCGGCACACCCGCCAGGCTGAACATCAGCGCAAGCACGGCATAGGCTTTCATGGGTTCACGCTTCACGAACATGTTCAGCGCCGCGATATCGGTCACCGGCTTGCCGTCACGCTCCAGCGACAGGATGAAGGCGAAGGTGCCGATGTTCATGGTGACGTAGATCGCCATGTAGATCAGCATGGCCTGCACCCCGGCCGCCGTGCCCGCCGCGAGGCCAAGCAGCGCATAGCCCATATGCGCGATCGACGAATAGGCCATCAGGCGCTTCAGGTCGCGCTGGCCAATGGCCGCGATGGCACCGACGAACATCGACAAGAGCGACATCACCGCGATGACCTGCTGCCAGTCGCCCGGAATGGCACCGAAGGCGTCATAGGCCAGACGGGCCAGCAGCGCCATGGCGGCAACCTTCGGCGCTGTCGCAAAGAAGGCCGTCACCGGGGTCGGCGCGCCTTCATAAACGTCCGGCGTCCACATGTGGAAGGGCGCGGCGGAAACCTTGAAGGCCAGACCCGACAGCATGAACACCAGACCGAACAGCAGGCCCAGCGGGATCTCGCCACCCAGCGTCGACAGGATGCCCGAGAACAGCGTGGTGCCGGCAAAGCCATAGGTCAGCGAGGCGCCGTACAGCAGCAGGCCCGAGCTCAGCGCGCCAAGGACGAAGTATTTCAGGCCCGCCTCGGTGGATTTGGCACTGTCACGGCGCAGGGCCGCGATGACGTAAAGCGCCAGCGACTGAAGCTCCAGCCCTAGATACAGCGCCATCAGGTCGCCCGCCGAAACCATCATCATCATGCCGACCACCGACAGGGAAACGAGGATCGGATATTCAAACCGCGCGAGATCGCGACGGCTCATGTAGTCGAAGCTCGTCACCAGAACGGCGGCGGCCGACAGCAGGATGGTGATTTTCGCATAGCGGGCAAAGGGATCGTCGTTGAACATGCCGCCAAAGGCGGTGCGTGCGCCCTCGCCGTTGGTGCCGATCCAGAAGGCAAGAACGAGGAAAACCCCCGCCGTCACCCAGGTGATCAGGCCCGCAGCCTTGTCCTTGGTGGTGTAGACCCCGAACAGAAGCGCCGCCATGGCGTAGATCGAAAGTGCGACCTCGGGCAGGAGGATGTTGAAATCGGTGCCGGTCATGGGCGGGCCCTCAGTGCGAAGCCGCTTCCGCCACGTCGGCAGACGCAGGCAGGGCAGCATGGTAGTCGGAAACCAGCGTCTCGACCGAGGGACCGATGATATCGGTCACCAGCGACGGATAGACGCCGAGGAGAAGGGTCATCACCACCAGCGGCGCGAAGATCGCGCGCTCGCGGCCATTCATGTCGGTGATCGACTTCAGCGCCTCTTTGATCAGGTCGCCGAACACGACCCGACGGTAGAGGTAAAGCGCATAGGCCGCCGAGAAGATCACGCCGGAGGTGGCGACCACGGCCACCCAGGTATTGACCTGGAAGATGCCCATGAGCGTCAGGAACTCGCCGATGAACCCGCTGGTGCCGGGAAGACCCACATTGGCCATGGTGAAGAACATGAAGATCAGTGCATAGGCGGGCATGCGGATCACAAGGCCGCCATAGGCGTCGATCTCGCGGGTATGCATGCGGTCATAGATCACGCCGACGCAAAGAAACAGCGCGCCCGAGATGAAGCCGTGGCTCAGCATCTGGAAGATGGCGCCGTCGATCCCCTGCTGATTGGCCGCGAAGATGCCCATGGTGACATAGCCCATGTGTGCGACCGAGGAATAGGCGATCAGCTTCTTCATGTCGCTTTGCGCCAGCGCCACCAGCGAGGTGTAGACGATGGCGATGGCCGACATCCACAGCACGAGGCCCGACATCACGTCGGCGCCCACCGGGAACATCGGCAGCGAGAAGCGCAGGAAGCCGTAGCCGCCCATCTTCAGCAGGATCGCCGCCAGAACCACGGAACCGGCAGTCGGCGCCTGAACGTGGGCGTCGGGCAGCCAGGTGTGCACCGGCCACATCGGCATCTTCACCGCGAAGCTGGCGAAGAAGGCGAGGAACAGCAGCGTCTGCATGCCGCCCACGACGTGAATGCCCGCGATGTTCAGCGTGTCCGAGGCGAAAGTGTGGTTCAGCAGTTGCACCATGTCGGTGGTCCCTGCGTCGACATACATCGCCACCATCGCCACCAGCATCAGCACCGAGCCGAGGAAGGTATAGAGGAAGAATTTGAACGCCGCATAGATGCGGTCCTTGCCGCCCCAGATGCCGATGATCAGGAACATCGGGATCAGGCCCGCCTCGAAGAACAGGTAGAACAGCACCAGATCCAGTGCGCAGAACACGCCGAGCATCAGCGTTTCCAGCAGCAGGAAGGCAATCATGTATTCCTTGGTGCGATGTTCCACCGTCCAGCAGGCCGCGATGGTCAGCGGCATGAGGAAGGTCGTCAGCATGACGAACAGCACCGAGATGCCATCGACGCCCATCTTGTATTTCAGGCCGAGGATCCAGTCGTATTCCTCGACGAACTGCATGCCGGTATTGGCCGGGTCGAAGCCCGACAGGATGGTCAGCGACACGAGGAAAGTGGCGGTCGTCGCGACCAGCGCCACCCATTTGGCGTTGCGCTGCGCGGCGGCATCATTCCCGCGCAGGAACAGCGCCAGAATGGCAGCCGCTACAGCCGGAATGAAGGTGATGATGGAAAGGACGTTTTCCATTAGTGCGCGCCCCCCGAGAGCGACATCCAGGTGATCAGGGCAGCGATGCCCAGAACCATGGCGAATGCGTAGTGGAAGATATAGCCGGATTGCATCCGGTTCACGACACGGGTGAGCATCGGGATGAAGCCCATGGCCACGCCATTGATCGTGCCGTCAATCACCGCGCCGTCACCCTTCTTCCACAGGAAGTTGCCAAGCCAGCGGGCGGGCGCCACGAAGATCGCGGCGTAAAGCTCATCGAAATACCACTTGTTAAGCAGGAATTCGTAAAGCGGGCGCTGCGCCGTCGCCAGACGCCGCGGCAGATCGGGCCGACGGATGTAGAAAATCCAGGCGACGAAGAAGCCAAGCAGCATGGCGATGAAGGGCGAAACCTTCACCCAGGTCGGCGCCTCATGCGCCGCGTGGATGACATGGTTTTCGGCGCCAAGGAAGATCGCACCTTTCGGGGCGCTCGCCACGGCATGACCTTCGGTTGCCTGCTCTCCGGCAGCCGGGGCCGCATGGCCTTCCGTCGCCCCGGTCGCGGCAGCCTGGTCGCCCTCACCTTCCGTAGTGGCATGCCCGGTGTCGGCGGCCACATGCTCCATGGCCGGTTCCATGCCGAACCACGACCGCATCTTCGCCTCATCCCCGAAGAAGCTGTTGTACCACAGCATCCCCGAGAAGGCCGCCCCCAGCGCCAGAACGCCCAGCGGGATCAGCATGACAACAGGGCTTTCATGCGGCTCGTGGTGATGGTCATCATGGCCGTGGCCATGCCCGTGACCATGCGCCCGGCTTTCGCCGTAGAAGGTCAGGAACATCAGCCGCCACGAATAGAACGAGGTGAAGCAGGCCGCGACGACCAGCATCCAGAAGGCATACTGGCTGCCGACCCAGGCGCTTTCGATCACCGCGTCTTTCGACAGGAAGCCCGCGAAGCCGATATGGGTCAGCGGGATGCCGACGCCGGTGATGGCCAGCGTGCCGATCATCATGGCCCAGAAGGTGAGCGGGATCTTCTTGCGCAGGCCACCGTAGTTGCGCATGTCCTGCTCATGGTGCGTCGCGTGGATCACCGAACCGGCACCGAGGAACAGCATGGCTTTGAAGAAGGCATGCGTAAACAGATGGAACATCGCCACCGAATAGACGCCCACGCCCGCAGCCACGAACATGTAGCCAAGCTGCGACATGGTGGAATAGGCGATGACGCGCTTGATGTCGTTCTGCACCAGACCGATGGTCGCCGCGACGAAAGCGGTGGTCGCCCCCAGAACGGTGATGAACGCCAGCGCCTGGGGCGCATATTCATAGATCGGCGACATCCGGCAGACGAGGAACACCCCCGCCGTCACCATGGTCGCGGCGTGGATCAGCGCCGACACCGGGGTCGGGCCTTCCATCGCGTCGGGCAGCCAGGTGTGCAGGCCGAGCTGCGCCGATTTACCCATGGCACCGATGAACAGCAGCACGCCGATCAGGTTGGCCGCGTTCCATTCGGTCCAGAGGAAAGTCAGGTTGGTCTGCGCCAGTTGCGGCCCCGCTGCGAACACGTCGTCGAAACGGATCGAGTCGGTCAGGAAGAACAGCGCCATGATCCCCAGCGCGAAGCCGAAGTCGCCGACGCGGTTCACGATGAAAGCCTTCATCGCCGCCGCATTGGCCGAAGGCTTGCGGTAGTAGAAGCCGATCAGCAGGTAGGAGGCCACGCCCACGCCTTCCCAGCCGAAGAACATCTGGACCAGGTTGTCCGATGTCACCAGCGTCAGCATGGCGAAGGTGAAGAACGACAGATAGGCGAAGAAGCGCGCCTTGTAATGCTCGCCCTCCTTCCAGTTGTCGTCATGCGCCATGTAGCCGAAGGAATAGAGGTGGACGAGCGCAGAAACCGAGTTCACCACGACCAGCATGATGGCGGTCAGCCGGTCAAGCCGGATCGCCCATTCCGTTGCCAGCGAACCGCTTTCGATCCAGCGCATCAGCACGATGTGTTGCGTCTCGCCGTCGAAACCAAGGAAGATGATCCAGGACAGCAGCGCCGCAAGGAACACCAGCGAAGTGGTGATGACCTGACCAGCCGTTTCACCGATGAATCGCCAGCCGAAGCCGCAGATCAGGGCCCCGACAAGGGGCGCGAGGAGAATGATCGTGGCCATTCGTTCAGCCTTTCATCACGTTGGCGTCTTCGACGTCGATGGTGCCGCGCGTGCGGAAGAAGCTCACCAGGATCGCAAGGCCGATGGCCGCCTCGGCGGCGGCGACGGTCAGCACGAACATGGTGAAGACCTGCCCCACCAGATCGCCCAGGAAGCTGGAAAAGGCGACGAGGTTGATGTTGACCGACAGAAGCATCAGTTCGATCGACATCAGGATGACGATGACATTCTTCCGGTTGAGGAAGATGCCGAAGATGCCAATGACGAACAGCGCCGCCGCCACCGTCAGGTAATGTTCAAGTCCTACCATTCTCGTCCCTCCGGGTGTGTGCCCGTAATTGTTCCGCTTGCGGGACAGACCCGCGATCAGGGCGCATCATTGTGCGCCCCTCTGAATTGTCAGAGCCCCTGCCTCGGCTTCACGTCCTTCAGCTCCATCGCCTTGGCCGGGTCGCGCCACATCTGGTGCAGCACGTTCTGGCGCTTCACGTCCTTGCGGTGGCGCAGCGTCAGGGTGATGGCGCCGATCATGGCGACCAGCAGCACGAGGCCCGAGGCCTGGAAGAGGTAGATGTATTTGTCGTAGATCAGCAGACCCAGGGCCTTGGTGTTCTGCACATCCTCGATGGCCGGGGCCACCGCCTGACGCAGACCCAGCGCGCCTTCGGCCTGTGTCCAGGCAGCATAGGCCATGCCGAATTGCAGGATGATGATGACCCCGATCAGAAGCGCCAGCGGCATGGTGCGCGCCATCTCGCCCTTCAGTTCCGCGAAATCGACGTCCAGCATCATCACGACGAAGAGGAACAGCACCGCCACCGCACCGACGTAAACGATGATCAGCAGCATCGCCACAAACTCCGCCCCCAGCAGGACGAACAGCCCCGCCGACGACAGGAAGGTCAGGATCAGCCACAGAACCGAATGCACGGGGTTGCGCGATACGGTGACCATGAGGCCCGCCGCCACCGTCACCACGGCGAAGCAATAGAAGGCAATATCCGCAACGCTCATGCGTTCTTCTCCTCGGTTTCCGCAAAAACCGCCTGAGCCATCTCAAGCGCCTTCTGCATGGCGGGCAGCCCGCCGAACATGCTCATCTGCCAGATCACTTCCGCGATCTCGCGTTTGGTCGCGCCCGCCTCAAGCGCATGCCGGATCGCCAGCTTCAGCTGCGCCTCCGCATGGGCACCCAGAACGGTCAGCGCGGCGATGGTGACCAGAAGCCGGGTCTTGGCATCCAGCCCCTCGCGGTTGAACGTGCGGCCGAACCACATCTCCATCATGTCTTTGGTCATGGTGGGGATGTAATTTTCGAACCCTTTCACCGACATGTTTTCCAAGGACGGGTTGAAGGCACGGACCATCTCCTGCCCCTGCTCCATCATCGTCTTGAAAAGTTTGGTGAAATCATCGTTCATGGGGATTACCGATAGGGCGCGTCGATTTCGAGATTGCGGGCAATCTCGGCTTCCCAGCGGGCGCCGTTGTCCAGAAGCTTTGCCTTGTCGTAGTAAAGCTCCTCGCGGGTCTCGGTCGAGAATTCGAAATTCGGCCCCTCGACGATGGCATCCACCGGGCAGGCTTCCTGACAGAAGCCGCAGTAGATGCATTTCGTCATGTCGATGTCATAGCGCGTGGTGCGGCGGCTGCCATCTTCGCGTGGTTCCGCGTCGATGGTGATGGCCTGCGCCGGGCAGATCGCCTCGCACAGCTTGCAGGCGATGCAGCGTTCCTCGCCGTTCGGATACCGGCGCAGCGCGTGTTCGCCCCGGAAGCGCGGCGACAGCGGCCCCTTTTCATGCGGGTAGTTCAGCGTCGATTTCGGCGCGAAGAAATACCGCAGGCCCAGACCGAAGCCCTTGATGAAATCCACCAGCAGGAAATATTTCGCTGCCCGGTTGAAGTCGATTGCGCGCGTTTCGCCCATCTCAGCCCCCGATGGTCCAGCGTGCCCAGAGGCCGCCCAGAACTTCGTATTTTGCAAGGAATGCCACGATCACCACCCAGGCGAGCGACAGCGGCAGGAAGACTTTCCAGCCAATCCGCATCAGCTGGTCATAGCGGTAGCGCGGCACGATGGCCTTCACCATGGCGAACATGAAGAAGAAGAAGGCCATCTTGGCGACCATCCACAGCGCGCCATCCGGCAGGCCCGGAATGGGCGACAGCCAGCCGCCGAAGAACAGCAGCGAAATCAGCGCGCACATCAGGAAGATGGCGATATATTCGCCCGCCATGAACAGAAGGAACGGGGTTGCCGAATATTCGACCTGGTAGCCGGCCACCAGCTCGGATTCCGCTTCGGGCAGGTCGAAGGGCGGGCGGTTGGTTTCGGCCAGCGCCGAGATGAAGAACAGCGCCACCATCGGCAGATGCGGCAGCCAGTACCAGCCGAACAGGCCCCAGCCGGTATCCTGCGCCCGCACGATGTCACCGAAGTTCATCGAGCCGGTCGAGATGATGATACCGATGATGATCAGACCCAGCGACACTTCGTAGGAAATCATCTGCGCGGCCGACCGCAGCGAGCCGAGGAACGGGTATTTGGAGTTAGAGGCCCAGCCACCCATGATCACGCCATAAACCTCCAGCGAGGAAATGGCGAAGACATAAAGGATGGCCACGTTGATGTCCGACAGCACCCAGCCATCCGAGAACGGCACCACCGCCCAGGCGATCATCGCCAGAACGAAGGACAGCATCGGCGCAAGGAAGAACACCGGACGGTCGGCACCCGCGGGCACCACGACCTCTTTCACCACATATTTCAGGGCGTCGGCCACCGATTGCAGCAGGCCAAAGGCGCCCACCACGTTCGGGCCCCGCCGCATCTGGACGGCCGCCCAGATCTTGCGGTCGCCATAGACGAGGAACAACAAGGAGATCATCACGAAGGCGATGACCAGAAGACATTGCGCCGCGATCAGCAGCGCCGTCCCCAGACCTGTTTGCAGAAATTCAGCCATTTGCCTCTGGTCCCTCAGCCCAAGTCTTTTTCATACCGTCGGTATCCCCTGCGCGCCGCAATCGCGCACCGTTACCTCGGCGTCGATCGTCCGCAACCCGCGGGGCAGCGCGGCCGAGATCACATAGACCGCATCGCCGCGCCAGTTGTTTCCATCCTGTGCCACCGTGGTGCGCACATGCCGCGCGAACCCGAAACCCCGGATCAGCGCATATTGGGCCGCCGCACAGCGCGCATAGGCCTCGACATCCCCGTCATTCCGTGCGCCGGTCATGGCGACACGGAAATTGACCAGATCCCCGTCAAGCAGGATCGTCTCGATCCGCTCATACCGGGCAGAAGGCGGCGGCGCGTCGGCGCTGTCCCCTGCGCAGCCCGAAAGCACCGCCGCGGCGGTCGTCAGGCCAAGCAGGGAGGCGGCGGCGCGCATCCGGTTATTCCGCCGCCAGCGGCGCGTCGGTGCGCGCGGCAGCCATCGCCTGCAACTCGCCCATCAGGCTCGATGCACGGGCGATCGGGTTGGTCAGGTAGTAATCCTTCACCACCAGACCGAAAGGCGCATTCCCCAGCGCCGCACGCGGCAGCGCCACGCCTTCGTTGCTGGCCAGTTCGTCGATCCGGCCCAGATGCGGATGCGCCGCCACGATGCGCGAGCGCAGCTCGGCCAAGCTGTCCCAACCCAAGGTCGAGCCGATCTCGGCCGACAGCGCCCGCAGGATCGCCCAGTTTTCCTTGGCCTCGCCCGGCGCAAACCCGGCCCGCATCGCCAGTTGCGGACGGCCTTCGGTGTTCACGAACAAGCCGTTTTCTTCCGTGTAGGCGGCGCCCGGCAGGATGATGTCGGCGCGATGCGCCCCGCGATCCCCATGGCTGCCCTGATAGATCACGAAGGCACCGGCCTCGATCTCCACCTCATCGGCGCCAAGGTTATAGATCACCTCGGCCCCTTCGGTCGCGCCTTTCAGCCCGCCCTCGGTGGTGCAGCCCACATCCATCGCGCCCACGCGGGCAGCGGCGGTATGCAGGACCAGCAGCTTCGCGCCGGTGGTGGCGCAATAGGCCTGCGCCTCGGCCAGAACGGCGGCGCCATCGGCCTCAACCAGCGCGCCCTGCCCGACGATCACAAGCGCGGGCTTGTCGGAGGCCGAAGCCTTGCCCACCAGCGCGGTCAGCGCGTTCCGGTCGGTGCCGAGATGCGCGTAATCATAGGTCAGATCGACCGCGCGGCCGATCAGCGCCACATCGGCACCCCGCGCCCAGGCCTTGCGGATCCGGGCATTCAGAACAGGCGCCTCGTTGCGCGGGTCGGTGCCGATCAGCAGGATCGTTTGCGCCGCGTCGATATCCTCGATGGCGGCAGTGCCGACATAAGCCGCGCGGTTGCCTGCCGGAAGTTTCGCGCCATCGGTGCGGCATTCAACCGCGCCGCCCAGCGATTCCACGAGCGTTTTCAGGCTGTAAGCAGCCTCGACCGGCACCAGATCACCCACGATGCCGGTCACCTTGCGGCCCTTCATGGCAGCAGCGGCAGCGGCCAGCGCCTCGCCCCAGCTTGCCTTCCGCAGGCGGCCGTTTTCCCGGATGTAGGGCGTATCAAGCCGCTGGCGGCGCAGGCCGTCCCAGATGAAGCGGCTCTTGTCAGCCAGCCATTCCTCGTTCACGCCGTCATGGTTGCGCGGGATGATGCGCATCACCTCGCGCCCCTTGGTGTCGACCCGGATATTCGACCCCAGCGCATCCATCACGTCGATGCTTTCGGTCTTGGTCAACTCCCACGGGCGGGCGGTGAAGGCATAGGGCTTCGAGGTCAGCGCGCCGACCGGGCAAAGGTCGATGATATTGCCCTGAAGGTTGGAAGCCAGCGTTTCATTCAGATAGCTGGTGATCTCGCTGTCCTCGCCGCGCCCCGTCTGGCCCATCTGGGTGATGCCCGCGACCTCGGTGGTGAAGCGGACGCAGCGGGTGCAGGAGATGCAGCGCGTCATCTCGGTCTTGACCAGCGGGCCAAGGTTCAGGTTCTCGGAGGCGCGCTTCGGCTCGCGGTAGCGGCTGAAATCCACGCCATAGGCCATGGCCTGATCTTGCAGGTCGCATTCGCCGCCCTGATCGCAGATCGGACAGTCAAGCGGGTGGTTGATGAGCAGGAACTCCATCACCCCCTCGCGGGCCTTCTTCACCATGGGCGAGTTGGTCTTGACGACCGGCGGCTCGCCATTCGGCCCGGGGCGCAGGTCGCGCACCTGCATCGCGCAAGAGGCGGCGGGCTTCGGCGGGCCGCCGACAACCTCGACCAGACACATCCGGCAGTTGCCCGCGATGGACAGACGCTCGTGGTAGCAGAAGCGCGGAATCTCGATCCCCGCGACCTCGGCCGCCTGAATGATCGTCATCGCGGCGTCAACCTCGACCTCGATACCGTCGATGATGATTTTCTTGAGGTTGCTCACGTCAGATCTCCACTTGATCACGGGAGTTATTGAGAACAGGCCATTTTAGCATGGCCAGTATGGCAAGCGGTGCGATGCAGCCAAGAAGCAGAAAGATATTTCGCGCGATCTGGACCGCGATGAAGCTGCCGGGGGGGACCACTTTGAAAAGCACCCAGAGGGGGGGCCACAGATCATCGTTCATGGCGTGATGGACTATGGTTTCCATCATCAACGGGAAGACCAAACCACCCAACACCATCGACACCGGCGAAACGAGAGCCAAGCCGAGTAGCGCACCACGAACACCGGCACGGCGCAGAAGCAGGAATGTCAGAGCCGGGTTTATCACAAGAAAGGCAAAAGCAACCACCGGCGGATAAAGGTGCATCAGGGCATGCTGAAAGCTCATGCGCAGCCCCCCTCGAATTCCCATGCGCCAGCGGCGTAACCACCCACGGCCTGCGGCTGGAAGCGCCCGCCGGCCTGTGTGCAGGCCTGCGCAGCCACGTCCTTGGCACGTTTACCCTGATCCATCGCGAAGGGCGCCACGCGCACCGTCGCACCCGAAACCGGCTGCGCGCCTGCGCGCGTCAGCGTCTTGCCTGCCCGGCCCGCGCCGATCTGCGCCTGATATTCCGCCCCCTCCTGCATCACCGCATAGGTGCCCCCCTTCACGGAGGCCCCCTGCGGCGCGGGCGCAGCGACGCAGGCCGAAAGGCCCGCTGCCAAGCCCGAAAGGAGGATGGGGGTCAGGTTCATCCGCACAGCCCCTTCCAGAAACCGGCATCCCCTTGGCACGTCCCAAGGAAGACCCATTCCTCGTCGGTATGCGCCAGCGCCTTGACCGGCATAGCGCGTCCATTCAGATACGGGCAAATCGTCAGGTCAGCCGCCAAGGTGGCGGAAGGTGCCGCCTGCTTTTCAGACCACAGATCCTTCGGGCGCACATGCATGACAAAACTGCGGTTGGCTGCGTCATGCTCCGACAGGGTGATGACACCCTTCGGCCCGGCCCCTTTTGCATCAAGCTCAAGCCGCCCGAGGTCGACCTGACGGCCGCCGCAATCCACCAGCCATTGCTCCGCCATGGCGGGACAGGCCGCAAGCAGCCCTGCCGTCATCGCAATGTAATGGGGGAATACGCGGTTCATCAGGCTCACTCCGCCGCCATCGCGCCCATGCGGCCGGTCTTCTTGGCCTTGATGCGGTCCTCGATTTCCTCGCGGTAATGCCGGATCAGGCCCTGGATCGGCCAGGCCGCCGCATCGCCAAGCGCACAGATCGTGTGGCCTTCCACCTGCTTGGTCACGCTCAGCAGCATGTCGATTTCCTCGACCTCGGCCTCGCCGCGCACCAGACGGTCCATCACCCGCATCATCCAGCCGGTGCCTTCGCGGCAGGGCGTGCACTGGCCGCAGCTTTCATGCTTGAAGAACTTCGCCAGCCGCCAGATCGCCTTCACGATGTCGGTCTGCTGATCCATCACGATCATGCAGGCGGTGCCGAACGACGATTGCAGCGCGCGCATCCCGTCGTAATCCATGATCGCGTCTTCGCATTTGTCGGCCGGGATCACCGGGCAGGAAGCCCCGCCGGGGATGACAGCCTTCAGGTTCTTCCAGCCGCCGCGAACACCACCGCCATGCTTCTCGATCAGTTCGCGCATCGGGATCGACATGGTTTCTTCGATCACGCAGGGCGTGTTCACATGGCCGGACATGGCAAACAGCTTGACGCCCGCGTTGTTCGGACGGCCGAAGCTGGCAAACCAGGCGGCTCCCCGACGCAGGATGGTCGGCGCGACGGCGATGGATTCGACGTTGTTCACCGTGGTCGGGCAGCCATAAAGGCCGGACCCTGCCGGGAACGGCGGCTTCATCCGGGGCATGCCCTTCTTGCCTTCAAGGCTTTCCAGCAGCGCGGTTTCCTCGCCGCAGATATAGGCCCCTGCCCCGTGATGCAGGTAGACATCGAAATCATAGCCCGACTTGCAGGCGTTCTTGCCGATCAGACCCGCGTCGTAGCATTCGTCGATGGCGGCTTGCAGCGCCTCTTTCTCGCGGATGTATTCGCCCCGGATGTAGATATAGGCGGCAACCGCCCCCATAGCGAAACCGGCGACCAGACAGCCCTCGAGCAGCGTATGCGGATCGTGGCGCATGATCTCGCGGTCCTTGCAGGTCGCGGGTTCGGATTCGTCGGCGTTCACCACCAGATAGGACGGGCGGCCATCCGATTGCTTCGGCATGAAGGACCATTTCATGCCGGTCGGGAAGCCCGCGCCCCCCCGGCCACGCAGACCGGAGTCCTTCATGATCTGGATGATGCCGTCACGGCCAAGCGCCAGCAGATCGGCGGTCTTGTCCCAGTGGCCGCGCGCCATGGCCCCTTTCAGGCTGCGGTCGTGCATCCCGTAGAGGTTGGTGAAGATCCGGTCCTGATCCTTCAGCATCTTGTGCCCTCAATTTCCCCGGTTGACGGCTTTGTGCCGCCGCCAGATCTGGTAAGTGACGACCAGCGCCCAGAAGAACGCGGCCAGTGCGGCGAGGTCGAAAAGGAAGGCATAGCGGGCTTCCAGCCCCACCTGCCCGCCAACCCATTGCGCCCCCATCCACAACAGCATGGTCCCCGCGATCACGAAGGCAACCAGACGCGAGTCACGCGCCAGCCGCTTCTGTTCGGGGGTAGGGGTCGTCATCGCCAGCTCCTCAGTAATCGTTGGTCTTGGCGCGTTCGAGGAAGGCGTCCATCCCCTCGGTCACGATGATCTTCGCCTGATTGACCCATTTGTCGCGGGTCACACGCCCACGGAAGCCCTTCAGATTGCTGTCCATCCACGCGATTTCGGCTTCGCCCCATTGGGCGATCTGGTCAAAGTGGAAGATGCCAAGCTCATGGCACAGCTTTTCCAGCGCCGGTCCGATACCCTCGATCTTTTTCAGATCGTCAGCCTGGCCATCGCGCGCCGCCGTCAGGCCCTTCGGCTGCGTACCTTCCGGCGCCGCAGTCGTTTCAGGCTTGGCGGTCAGCACTTCGGCAGTGGCCTGGTCGATGCCACGCGCGGCGGGCGCCGGGGCTTCCTCGGTCACAGCCGGGGCTTCCGCCGCAGGCTTCTGACGCCAGGGTGTCAGGATCGGAACTTCGGTGCCGTCGATCCGCTTCACCGTATCGCCGACTTTCACTGCACGATCCACCGAGGCGTTATACTGCGTGCGACCGCTGTCATATTCCTTCAGCGAGGTCAGCCCGGTCGCCGGTTCCGACGAATAGCGCCCGGTTTGCGAACCCGGCACCGGCACCTCACCCTTCGAGAAACGGGCGATCATCTCGCGCAGCTTCTCGGCGCTCAGATCCTCGTAATAGTCCTTGCCGATCTGCGCCATCGGCGCATTGGCACAAGCCCCGAGGCATTCGACCTCTTCCCACGAGAACTTGCCATCCGCCGACAGCGTGTGCGGCGTCGGGGCGATCAGTTCCTTGCAGACCGCGATCAGTTCTTCCGCGCCGCAGATCATGCAGGACGTCGTGCCGCAAATCTGAATATTCGCAACAGTGCCAACGGGTTGAAGCTGGAACATGAAGTAGAAGGTCGCCACTTCCAGCGCCCGGATATGCGCCATGCCCAGCAGGTCGGCCACATATTCGATGGCCGCGCGGGTCAGCCAGCCCTCCTGTTCCTGCGCGCGGAACAGCAGCGGGATGATGGCGCTGGCCTGACGACCCTCGGGATATTTGGAAATCTGCCCCTGCGCCCATTCCATGTTGGCGGGCGTGAAAGCAAAGGAAGCAGGCTGTTCTTTATGCAGACGGCGGAGCATTAGCGGTCGATCTCCCCGAACACGACATCCATCGTGCCGATGATGGCGGCCACATCGGCAAGCTGATGGCCCTTGGCGATGTAGTCCATGGATTGCAGGTGCGGATAGCCCGGCGCGCGCAGCTTGGCACGGTAAGGCTTGTTGGTGCCATCGGCCACCAGATACACACCGAATTCGCCCTTCGGCGCTTCGACGGCGGCATAGACCTCGCCCGCCGGGACGTGGAAACCTTCGGTGTAAAGCTTGAAGTGATGGATCAGGCTTTCCATCGAGGTCTTCATGTCACCACGCTTCGGCGGGGTCAGCTTGCCGCGCGCCAGAACGTCGGTCTTCGCTGCCGGTTCGCGCAGCTTGGCGATGGCCTGACGCATGATCTTCACGCTTTCGCGCATCTCTGCCATCCGGCAGAGATAGCGGTCATAGCAATCGCCGTTTTTGCCGACCGGGATCAGGAAGTCGAATTCGTCATAGCACTCATAGGGCTGCGCCCGCCGCAGATCCCAGGCGAGGCCCGAGCCGCGCACCATGACGCCGGAATAGCCCCAGTTCAGAATATCTTCCTCGCTCACCACACCGATATCGGCATTGCGCTGCTTGAAGATACGGTTCTCGGTCAGCAGACCGTCAATATCATCCAGAACCTTCGGGAAAGTCTCGGTCCAGGCTTCGATATCGTCGATCAGCGCGGGCGGCAGATCCTGATGGACACCACCGGGGCGGAAATAGGCGGCGTGCAGACGCGCGCCGCAGGCGCGTTCATAGAACACCATCAGCTTCTCGCGCTCTTCAAAGCCCCAGAGCGGCGGGGTCAGCGCCCCCACGTCCATCGCCTGCGTGGTGACGTTCAGCAGGTGGTTCAGGATGCGGCCGATTTCCGAATAAAGCACGCGGATCAGCGAGGCGCGACGCGGCACCACGGTGCCGGTCAGCTTTTCGATGGCCATGCACCAGGCATGTTCCTGGTTCATCGGCGCGACATAGTCCAGCCGGTCAAGATAGGGCAGGTTTTGCAGATAGGTCCGGCTTTCCATCAGCTTTTCGGTGCCACGGTGCAGCAGGCCGATATGCGGGTCGCAGCGTTCCACGATCTCGCCGTCCAGCTCCAGCACCAGGCGCAACACGCCGTGCGCCGCGGGGTGCTGCGGGCCGAAGTTGATGTTGAAGTTGCGGATCTTCTGTTCGCCCGTCAGCGCGTCGTCGAATTGTCCGTCCATCGTCTCACCTCATATCGACACGAGGGGCGCAGGCACAGCCGCACCCCTGACGCGCTCAGGCCTTTTTCTCGTCGCCGGGCAGCACATATTGCGCGCCCTCCCACGGGCTCAGGAAATCGAACTGGCGATATTCCTGCACCAGCTTCACCGGCTCGTAGACCACGCGCTTCTGCGCCTCGTCATAGCGGACCTCGGTATAGCCGGTGGTCGGGAAATCCTTGCGCAGCGGATGACCGCGGAAGCCGTAATCGGTCAGGATGCGGCGCAGATCCGGGTGACCCGAGAACAGGATGCCGAACATGTCGAACACTTCGCGTTCAAACCAGTTGGCGGAAGGGTGGACCGACACGATGGACGGCACCATCTCGTCTTCGCGCACCGCCGCTTTCACGCGGATGCGCTGGTTCTGGTACATCGACAGGAAGTGATAGACCACGTCGAAACGCGCCGGGCGTTCGGGATGGTCCACCGCCGTGATATCCACCAGCGTGGAGAAGCGGCAGGCACTGTCAGACTTCAGAAAGTCGATGAAGGAAACCAGTTGTGCCGCCGTCACCTCGACCGTCAGTTCGCCGAAGGCGATGGAGGCGCCGATCACGGCTTGCGGGCGCTTGAGCTGGATATGCTCGGCCAGTTGCGTCAGAGCTTCGGACATCTTCCCCTCCTCAGCGGACCAGCGTGCCGGTGCGGCGGATTTTCCGTTGCAGGGCAAGGATGCCATACATCAGCGCCTCTGCCGTGGGCGGGCAACCGGGGACGTAGATGTCCACCGGAACCACACGGTCGCAGCCGCGCACCACCGAATAGCTGTAATGATAGTAGCCGCCGCCATTGGCACAGCTGCCCATCGAGATCACATAGCGCGGCTCGGGCATCTGGTCATAGACCTTGCGCAGCGCCGGGGCCATCTTGTTGGTCAGCGTGCCCGCAACGATCATCACATCGGACTGGCGCGGCGAGGCGCGCGGGGCGAAACCATAACGTTCCACGTCATAGCGCGGCATGGCGGTATGCATCATCTCCACCGCGCAGCAGGCCAGACCAAAGGTCATCCAGTGCAGCGAGCCGGTGCGCGCCCAGTTGATGATGTCCTCGGTGGTGGTGAGCAGAAAGCCCTTGTCCTGCAAGTCGCGGTTCATCGCGACCATGCCGGCATCGCGGTCGTTCGCCGCGTGGTTCGCGCTGGTGCTCACGCCCATTCCAAGGCCCCCTTCTTCCATTCATAGGCAAAGCCGACGGTCAGAACGCCCAGGAAGACCATCATCGACCAGAAGCCCACCATGCTCATGTCCCCGAAGGCAACCGCCCAAGGGAAGAGGAAGGCCACTTCAAGATCGAAGATGATGAACAGGATCGACACGAGATAGAACCGCACGTCGAACTTCATCCGGGCGTCGTCGAAGGCGTTGAAACCGCATTCATAGGCCGACACTTTTTCGGGGTCGGGGTTCCTGACCGCAAGGATCACGGCGGCGAGGATCAGCACGAGGCCAAGACCGACGGCAAGAACCAGAAAGATGATAATGGGAAGGTATTCTCGGAGAAGTCCGTCCACGAGTGGCTCCTTCGGCTGGCGGCATGGGGCACAGGACGCCCGGCGCGCGCGGATCGTTGCTGCGACCCGTTTACTCCTGCCCTCACGCGCGGTCAACCAAAGGCGGAACGAAAAACCTGAGGCCGGAGCGTGATTTCATTGATTGTATGCCATCGCATACCGCGATTATTCCGCAGCGCGGCATCGCGCGGGGAAATGCCCTCGCGGAAAGCCCGGTCAAAGGCTTTCCCAACGGAATCTCTCGGACTAGCCGCGACTCGCCCAGGCGGGCGGGCGTTTTCCGAAGAAGGCGGCGATGCCCTCAGCGGCCTCCGGGCTTTCCCAGCGGCGGATCAGCAGATCGGCCGTGTCGGAAACCAGCGCCTCGTCTACCTGCGGCCCAAGCCGCGCCACCAGCGCCTTGGCATCCGCCACCGCACCGGGCGCACAGGCGAGGATTGGCGCCACCTCGGCCTCTACCGCCGCATCCAGGTCCTCTGGGGAAACCACGGCATGCAACAGACCGATGCGATACGCCTCGGCACCGTCGAACAGCCGCGCCGCCATGAAATGCCGCCGCGCCGCCGCCGCGCCGATCCGCGCCACGACGTAGGGCGAGATCGTCGCCGGGATCAGACCAAGCTTCGTTTCCGTCAACCCGAAGCGTGCGCCGCCGACCCCGATGCACAGATCACAGACCGACATCATGCCGATACCGCCCCCGAAGGCCTGCCCCTGCACCCGCCCGATCAGAGGCTTCGGCAGGGTATCGAGCGCGTTCAGCATCCGCGCCAGCGCCAGCGCGCCCTCGCGCCGCATCACGGGCCCGCCGTCGATCTGTGCCCGCATCCAGGACAGATCGCCCCCGGCACAGAAGCTGGCCCCTTCCGCGGCCAGAACCACGGCCCGCACCGAAGCGTCCCCGCCCAGCCGCGCCGCCGCCTCGGTCAGTTCGGCAATCATGGTCGCCGACAGCGTATTGTGCTTCTCTGGCCGGTTCAGCACCAGCCGCGCGACGCCGCGCGTATCCTGTGCGATGGTGATGGTCTCGAACATATCCGTCCCTCCGTGCCGCAAATTTCTTGCAAAGAAATTTGCAAATCTTTTGGTCAAAAGATTTGCGCCTGGCCCCGCAGGCTGCGCGCAAATCCGGCGGCTTCGTCCAGCACCGCCGGGTCAAGCCCGGTGTCGAAACCCAGCGTTGCCAGACGCGCCGCCACCGCCTCGGTCGCGACATTGCCCGCCGCACCCGGCGCGTAGGGGCAACCGCCCAGGCCCCCGACCGCTGCGTCGAACACGCGCAGGCCCAGCGCCAGCGAAGCCTCGATATTCTCCAGCGCCCTGCCCTGCGTGTCGTGGTAATGCCCGGCGAGCCTTTCGGCGGGCAGTTCCACCAGCACAGCCTCCAGCATGGCGCGGATGGTGTCGGGCGTGCCATGACCGATCGTGTCGCCGAGGCTGATTTCATAGCATCCCATGTCGCGCAAAGCGGCTGCGACCTTGGCCACCTGAGCGGGCGGGGTCGGCCCGTCGAAGGGGCAATCGGTGACAACCGAGACATAGCCGCGCAGCGGGATGCCATCGGTGCGCGCCGCTTCGGCCACAGGCGCGAAGCGATCAAGGCTTTCGGCGATGGTGCAGTTGAGATTGGCCCTGGAGAACCCCTCCGAGGCCGAGGCAAAGATTGCCACCTCGCTGGCGCGGGCGGCGCGGGCGGACTCGTATCCTTTCAGGTTCGGCGTCAGTGCGGCGTAGCTGACGCCCGGCGCACGGGAGATCCCCGCCAGCACATCGGCGGCATCGGCCATCTGCGGCACCCATTTCGGGCTGACGAAACTGGTTACCTCGATCCGGCGGAAGCCTGCGCGCGACAGCATGTCCACCAGCCGGATCTTGTCTGCCGCCGGGATCAGGCGCTTTTCATTCTGCAACCCGTCACGCGGGCCCATTTCGAAGATTTCGGCGCGGTCGCTGGACATCGGTTCAGCCCTCGGGGAGTTCATAGAAGTCGCGGGTATAAAGGACATCCTCCCCCGACCGTGCCAGCGCGCGGGCATAGGCCGGACGTTCGGCGATCCGCGCGGCATAGGCGGCAAGATTGGCAAAGCCATCGGGCCGGACGAAGCGGAAACAGGCGGTGACGTTGAAGGCCATCATCAGATCGGCACCGCTGAAGCCCTTGTCCAGCAGCCAGTCGCACCCCGCCAGCGCCGCCTCCTGCGCCTGCATGGTCTTGATCAGACGCCGGGTTTCCAGCTGCATCATGGCGGGGGAACGGGCCGAAGCCGGGCGCAGGAAGATGTGCTGGATGTTCAGCGATTGCAGGATATTGGCCTGCGTTTCGGCGAAATGCACCCATTCCAGAAAGCGCGCGCGCTCTGCCGCGCCGGGGGCCACACCAAGGCCTGCCTCGGGAAAGCGTTCGCACAGGTATTCGATGATGGCACCGCTTTCGAAGATCGCCTGCCCGTCAATCTCCAGCGCGGGCACGCGCCCTGCGGGTGACAGCGCCATAAGTTCCGGGCGGCGGGTGGAGCCGTCGTCGAGCCGGTAGCTCACCAGATCGTAGTCAAGGCCAAGCTCCTCCAGCGCCCACAGGACACGCATCGACCGCGAGCCGGGACAGTGATGCAGCCGGATCATGCCGCCACCTCGGCGGTTTCGGCCTCCAGCAGGATCAGCGCCGCCCCCGCCTCGACCTGGGTGCCGGGGGTGACCAGCACTTCGGCCACCACGCCATCGCGGGCGGCGGTCAGCGTGTGTTCCATCTTCATCGCTTCCAGAATGGCCAGCCGGTCGCCCGCAGCGACGGCCTGTCCGGGGGCCACGAAGACCGCCTTTACCAGACCGGGCATCGGCGACAGCGTGGCATTCCCCGCCGCGCCGCCACTGGCCTCACGCGCCAGCGGATCGACCGGAGCAAAGCTGTGGCAGGCACCTTTGTCGAAGACATGGATCAGGCCGCCCGCCTGCACCACCGGCAGCGCGGGCGGGACGAGACTTTCCCCCTCGACCGTGATGCGCGGGCCTTCGGCGTCGAGGGTCAGCAGCCCTTCGGTGACCTCATCCCCTTGCCGCACCGCCAGACGCCGCGCCAGCGGCGCCCAGAGTGTGAAGCCCAGCGCAGGGCGTGCAGTCAGTCCGGCACTGGCCAGGAGCGCCGCCGCACGCACGCCTGCCGAAGGCGCGGGGTCGGAGACCAGCGCCTCCAGGTCCCGCTCGATCAGCCCTGTGTCGACATCGCCCGCCGCAAAACCCGGATGCCGGGCCAGCGCGCCAAGGAAACCAAGGTTCGTCACCGTGCCCGCGACCTGCGTTTCCGCCAGGGCGCGGGACAGTTTTTGCAAGGCAACTTCGCGGGTCGGGCCATGCACGATCACCTTGGCGATCATCGGGTCATACCACGGGCTGATCGTATCGCCGGTCCGCACGCCGGTATCGGCACGCGCGCCCTCGGGGAAGGCGAGATGGGCCAGTGTGCCGGTGGCGGGCAGGAAGCCCGCAGGCACATCCTCGGCGTAAAGCCGGACCTCGAAGGCATGACCATGGATAGCAAGCTGATCCTGCCGCAGCGGCAGCGCCTCACCCGCCGCCACACGGATCTGCCATTCCACCAGATCGACGCCGGTGATCGCCTCGGTCACCGGATGTTCGACCTGAAGGCGGGTATTCATCTCCATGAACCAGAAGCGGTCTGCGCGCAGGCCATCGGAGGCATCGACAATGAATTCGATGGTGCCCGCGCCCTTGTAGCCAATGGCACGCGCGGCGCGCACGGCGGCCTCGCCCATGGCCGCGCGCATTTCGGCGGGCATTCCGGGGGCCGGGGCTTCCTCGATCACCTTCTGATGGCGGCGCTGCAAGGAGCAGTCGCGTTCGAACAGATGCACCGCATCACTGCCATCCCCGAACACCTGAACCTCGATATGGCGGGGCTTTTCGACATATTTCTCGATCAGCACGGCATCATTGCCGAAGGCGGTGGCGGCCTCGCCTTTCGCACTGTCCAGCGCGGCCGCGAAATCTTCGGCACGGATCACCTTGCGCATGCCCTTGCCCCCACCGCCCGCCACGGCCTTGATCAGCACCGGCCAGCCGATGCGCGCAGCCTCGGCGGCGAGGTGGTCCGCCTGCTGATCAGCGCCATGATAACCCGGCACCACCGGCACACCGGCCCCGGACATCAGGCGCTTCGCTGCATCCTTCAGGCCCATGGCGCGGATGGCTTTCGCGGAAGGACCGATGAAAGTAAGGCCCGCAGCCTCCACCGCATCTACAAAATCGGGGTTTTCCGACAGGAAGCCGTAACCGGGATGGATGGCCTGTGCGCCAGTCGCCTGTGCGGCAGCGATGATCGCATCGCCGCGCAGATAGCTGTCACGCGGGGCCGGGCTGCCTATGGCCACGGATTCGTCCGCCAGCGCGACATGGCGGGCATGGGCGTCGGCCTCGGAATAGACCGCCACGGTGGCGAGGCCCATGCGCCGGGCGGTGGCGATGATGCGGCAGGCAATCTCGCCGCGATTGGCGATCAGGATTTTCTGGAACATGTCAGACCTCCGGCGCGGGGTGATCGGGGGTGGACGGGGGGCTGTCTGCCCCCCGCGGGGCCTCTGGCCCCTCCCCCGGAGGATATTTGTGAACAGATGAAGAGCAGAGGCGCTGCGCGGCCTCGGCCGTGAGACGGGCGAGGATATCGGCGGCGGGGGCAATGTCATGGATCAGCCCCACCGCCTCGCCAGCAACCGGGGAGCCGTTGGAGGCATCGCCTTCGGCCTGGGCTGCGGCCCAGTCGGCGCGGGCATTGGCGGCGCCGGGCGCGCGCAGGGCTTGCGGATCGGCATGCCACCTGTCGGTGAAGGAGGAGCGCAGGACGCGGATGTCGAAAGGCGCGGGCCAGTCGAAGCCGCGCACCGCATCCACCGTGCGGGTGCGCAGGGTGGCATCGCCGTCGGCTGCGATTGCGGCGGCATGAAAGCCCGGCGGCACCAGCGCCTCGGTCGCGGCCCAGAAGCGGCTGCCGATCAGGGCGCCATCGGCCCCGAGCATCAGGCTGGCGGCAAGGCCGCGCCCGTCAGCGATACCACCTGCGGCCAGCAGCAGTGTCCCGGGCGCGCGTACAGCGATGAGGTCGGCGAGTTCCGGCACCAGCGTAAAGGTGCCGCGCGACTGGCCATGGCCACCCGCCTCAGCGCCCTGTGCAACGACCGTGCTGGCCCCGGCATCCAGCGCAGCGCGGGCATGATCGAGCGTCTGGCACTGGCAGATCAGCGGCACACCTGCCGCATGAATCGCGGCGGCGAAGGGCGCAGGATCTCCAAAGGACAGCATGACCGCGCGCGGGCCGCGGTCAAGGCATTCGGCCAGCAGCGCGGGCGTCAGCCGCCAGGTGATGAAGCCGATGCCGATGGGGGCGCCTTCGGCCAGCGCCCATTCGCGGGCGATCCAGTCGGCGTCGCCATAGCCGCCGCCCAACAGGCCCAGCCCCCCGGCTTGCGCCACGGCAGCAGCAAGGCGCCCGCCCGTGGTGCCTGCCATCGGGGCCAGAGCGACCGGATGGCGCAGGGCAAAGGCGCGGGTGAAGCGGGTGTCGATCAGGGTCTCAGCCATTTGGCACCTCCGCTTGCGGCAATCCGGGCGCACCAGTCGATGCGCTGCGCCCCGTCATAAGCAACAGCCAGCCCCTCGGCGATCATGCGATCAGCGATATCCTCCCCCCCCGGAAGCCGCAGGCGGATCAGGCGGCGGCCGTATTTATCGGTGCCAAGATCGGTCATCGCAGGGGTCGCGGCGCGCAGCAGCCCGCGCAGCCGGTCGGTTGCTCGGGCGCCCAGCGTAGCCTCGGCGGCACAGCCGGGTTCGTGCGTTTCCGGCGCATCATAGCCCGCAAGCCGGGCCCGGTCGCGCCTGTTGCCGCAGATCAGCTCGACCGTATCGCCGTCATAGACATAGCCTGTCGTGCAGCCGACGAGACCGCCCGGCGCCTCGCGCGTCACCGGCTTCTGCGCCTCGCTGGACCGCGCAGCGACCGGCGCATAGCGATGCGCGGCTGACCACAAGACCAGCAGCGTGACGAAGATATAGGCGGCAAGTTCTGGATTGAGGCGCATCGGATCACTTTGCAGGGGCTTTGCCCTGTGATGCGCGACCCGGCGGCGCGGGGCAAGCGCCGCACCGCCGGTCCGGCCAGGGGGGAGCGCCCGCATCGCCATCACATCCGGAACACGCCGAAGCGCGTGGGTTCCACCGGCGCGTTCAGCGCGGCGGAAAGCGAGAGGAACAGTACCTCGCGGGTGCGACGCGGGTCGATGATCCCATCGTCCCACAACCGGGCGGAGGCATAAAGCGGGTGGCTCTGCCGGTCGAACATCTCGATGGTGGGGCGCTTGAACTCGGCTTCTTCCTCGGCCGTCCAGGCCCCGCCTGCGCGTTCGATCCCGTCGCGCTTCACGGTGGCCAGCACCCCCGCCGCCTGTTCGCCGCCCATGACGGAGATGCGCGAGTTCGGCCAGGTCCAGAGGAAACGCGGCTGATAGGCGCGGCCTGCCATGCCATAGTTCCCGGCACCGAACGAACCGCCCACCAGCATGGTGATCTTGGGCACATTGGTGGTGGCGACCGCCGTCACCATCTTGGCGCCGTGGCGGGCAATGCCCTCGTTCTCATACTTCCGGCCGACCATGAAGCCCGTGATGTTTTGCAGGAAGACCAGCGGGATATTACGCTGGCTGCACAACTCCACGAAATGTGCGGCCTTCTGCGCCGCCTCGGAAAACAGCACGCCGTTATTGGCGACGATACCGACAGGGCAGCCCATCACATGCGCAAAGCCGGTAACGATGGTTTCGCCGAAACGCGGCTTGAATTCATCGAAGCGCGAGCCGTCCACCACGCGGGCGATAACCTCCCGGATGTCATAGGGCGTGCGCAGATCGCCCGGCACCACGCCAAGAATTTCCTCGGGGTCATGGGCCGGAGCCTCGACCGACTGCCATTGCACCGTAGCGGGTTTCGCGCGGTTCAGGTGGCTGACGGCACGACGGGCCAGCGCGAGAGCATGGGCATCATCCTCGGCCAGATAATCCGCCACCCCCGACAGCCGCGTATGCACATCGCCGCCGCCCAGATCCTCGGCGCTGACCACCTCGCCCGTCGCGGCCTTCACCAGCGGCGGACCGGCGAGGAAGATCGTGCCCTGTTCCTTCACGATGATCGTCACATCCGACATCGCGGGGACATAGGCGCCGCCTGCGGTGCAGGAACCCATCACCACCGCAATTTGCGGAATACCCTTCGCGCTCATCCGCGCCTGATTGTAAAAGATGCGCCCGAAATGGTCGCGGTCAGGGAAAACCTCGTCCTGATTGGGCAGGTTGGCACCGCCACTGTCGACAAGGTAGACGCAGGGCAGATTGCATTCCTCGGCAATCTCCTGCGCGCGCAGATGTTTCTTGACCGTCATCGGGTAATAGGTGCCGCCCTTCACGGTGGCATCGTTGCAAACGACCATCACCTCTTGCCCGTGGATGCGACCGATCCCGGCGATCACGCCCGCACAGGGCGCGGCACCGTCATACAGCCCGTGCGCCGCCGTTGCGCCGATCTCAAGAAAAGGCGAGCCTGGGTCCAGCAGATCCGCCACCCTTTCACGCGGCGGCAGCTTGCCCCGCGCGACATGGCGCGCCATCGCCTTCTCGCCGCCGCCAGCCGCCGCAAGGGCCGCCGCTCCGGCCACGGTTTCCAGCATGCCAAGATGCGCGGCGCGATTGGCCTTGAAGGCGTCAGAGCCGGTAAGGATGCGCGAGGTCAGTTTCATGTCGGTCAGTCCTGCTGGTGGTTCTGGACAGAAGTGGCAGCGGTATGCGCGGCCTGGGCAAAGCGATATGCAAGATTCATCTTTAACCCATATATTTCAGTGACTTGCATGAAAAAATGTCGCACCCTGAACCTTTGAGAAATTGATCCACATCAAGGTTTCCGGCGCCTCCGAAGGTGCAGGTTCGCCCGGTAAACAACCTGTGAGACCTGCGATGAAAACGCTTGCCTATGCCCTTCTGGCCACCGCCGCGCTGACGGCCCCCGCCCTTGCCCAATCGGCGGGCGACATGACGCTCGGCCTCGGGATCGGCTATGTCGCGCCGAAAAGCAACAACGGCACGCTGGCCGGGGCCCCCGCCGATGTCGGGGACAATGCGCGCCCGACCATCACCTTCGAATATTTCGTCCGCGACAATATCGGCATCGAACTGCTGGGCGCCCTGCCCTTCAAGCACAAGGTGAACGTGGGTGGGGCCTATGCGGGCAATACTAAACACCTTCCGCCCACCATCACGGTGAACTGGCACATCCCGACCAGCGGCCCGATCACGCCCTTCGTGGGCCTTGGCCTGAACTACACGACCTTCTTCGAGGAAAGCTCGCCCCTCGGTGACCTGAAGATCGACGACAGCTTCGGCCTCGCCGCCCATGTCGGCATGGATTACGCGCTGAACGACAAGGCCGCGCTGCGG
Organism: Gemmobacter sp. LW-1; assembly: GCF_001303875.1. Lineage (NCBI taxonomy): Bacteria > Pseudomonadati > Pseudomonadota > Alphaproteobacteria > Rhodobacterales > Paracoccaceae > Gemmobacter > Gemmobacter sp. LW-1. Next base: position 33,827 of record NZ_LJSC01000036.1, read on the forward strand.
ATGGACCTGCGCTATATCGACATTGATGCCGATGTGAAGCTGAACGGCACCAAGATCGGCAAGGTCAATATCGACCCGGTGGTGGCCGGTATTTCCTACATCATGAAGTTCTGATCCCTTTACGGGACGGAAAGGTGCGGAGGGGTGCGGGTTCTGCCCGCGCCCCTTTTCCATAGCACCAGTTTCCCCTGAACTGGTCATCCCTGCGCCATCAGCTCGCGGCCGATCAGCATGCGCCGGATTTCCGAGGTGCCCGCACCAATCTCCATCAGCTTGGCATCGCGGAACAACCGGCTGACCACACTGTCATTCAGAAAACCAGCCCCGCCCAGCGCCTGCACCGCCTGATGCGCCTGCACCATGGCCTGTTCGCTGGCATAAAGCACGCAGCCCGCTGCATCGGCACGGGTGATCTCGCCCCGATCACAGGCGCGGCCCGCCTCGTAGACATAGGCGCGGGCCGAGTTCATCGCGACATACATATCGGCGATCTTGGCCTGCATGAGCTGGAAATTTCCGATGGGCTGGCCGAACTGATGGCGTTCCTTTGCATAGGGAAGCACCTCGTCCAGACAGGCCGCCATGATGCCGGTTCCGATGCCCGACAGCACCACGCGCTCGAAATCGAGGCCGGACATGAGGACGCGTACGCCCTTGCCCTCCTGCCCCAAAACATTCTCGAACGGCACCTCGCAATTCTCGAAGATCAGCTCGCCGGTGTTCGACCCGCGCATCCCCAGCTTGTCGAAATGAACAGAGGTCGAGAACCCCTTGAAACCGCGCTCGATGATGAAGGCGGTGATGCCCTTCGGCCCCGCCTCGGGATCGGTCTTGGCGTAAACGATCAGCGTATCGGCGTCGGGGCCATTGGTGATCCAGTATTTGCTGCCGTTCAGGACGTAATAGCCATTCCGCTTTTCCGCCCGCAGCTTCATCGACACCACATCCGACCCGGCACCTGGCTCGCTCATCGCCAGCGCGCCAACCTTTTCACCGGACACGAGGCCCGGCAGGTATTTCGCCTTCTGCTCGGGCGAGCCGTTCAGCTTCATCTGGTTGACGCACAGGTTGGAATGCGCACCATAAGACAGGCTGACCGAGGCCGAAGCACGGGCAATTTCCTCGGTTGCGATCACATGTGCCAGATAACCCATGCCGGAACCGCCATATTCCTCGGACACGGTGATGCCCAGCAGACCCAGTTCCCCCATCTCGCGCCAAAGCTCGGCCGGGAACACATTGTCTCGGTCCACCTGCGCGGCAATCGGCTTCACCCGCTCCTGCGCCCAGCGATGCACCATGTCCCGCAGCGCGGCGATATCCTCGCCCAGATCAAAGCGCATCGGCGATGTGAACATGGTTCCCTCCCAAGAAATGAACACATGTTCAATTAAGGCCGGTTTCCGAGTCGCGTCAAGCATTTCCTTCGGAACGCCGCGTCACCCTTGCGGGTTATTCCACAGCCCCCCAAATTCTGACCGTCAGGAAAAGGAGCCCCCCATGCGCCTGCCCACCACCGTCACCGCCCTCCTGTCTCTCGCCGCCCTGTCCCTCACCACCCTGCCCGCAACTGCCGATGTGGTCGGGAAGGTCGGTGTCGACTGGGTCGGCAATGACATCATCGTCGAGGCGATCCCCGATCCGAAAGTGCAGGGCGTCACCTGCCATCTGGCCTATTTCGACCGCTCGCTGATCGACCGGCTGAGCCAAGGCAACTGGTTCGAAGACCCCAGCTATTCGGCCGTCGACTGTACCCGGACCGGCCCGATCACCCTGGGCGACATCGACAAGGGCCGCGATGGCGAGGCGGTGTTCAGCGAAGGACGGTCGCTGATCTTCAAATCGCTGAAACTGACCCGGATCTACGACGCGAAGAACAATGCCCTGATCTACCTCGCCCATGCCAGCGAGGTGACGCAAGGGTCCGGCAAGATGTCCCTGTCGGTGGTTCCGCTGCCATGAGGCAGGGGGCTGTCTGCCCCCTCTTGAGCCTGCGGCTCAATTCACCCCCGAGGATATTTCCCGACAGAAAATGCCTGGAACGCTCCGCCCCTATTTTCTGTCCGAAAATATCCTGCGGGGGAGGCTCCGAAGGAGCCGTGGGGGCGCAAAGCCCCCGGCGACAGATCAATCTGCGCGGGGTGTCAGGTCAGGGGCGCTGGTGTCGCCCTGGAACACTGCCGAAACCTCCGCCCGGATGATACGCGCGATCTGGGCGCAATCCTCAAGGCTGAAGGTCAGCGGCAGGCGCATGTCGATGATCCCGTGCAGGATGCGGTCGGTCGCGGGCATCGGGGCGCTGGGTGCGTAGGTCCAGCTGTCATAGCGGCTGGTGAACGCGACGGGTTCAGGGGCGCCAAACCACTTCAGTTCCACCCCCCGCGCGCCACAGCGGGCGATCACGGCGCGGATCGCCTCCGGCGTCCAGTCGAGCAGCAGGAACTGGAAGGAGGAGGCGACAAAACCCTCCGCCGCAGGGCGCTGAATCCGGGTCAGGCCGGGCGTTTCGGCCAACCCCGCCTCGACCGCCCGGTAGCGCTCGTTCCAGCGCGCGCACTGGCGCGGCAGATCGGCCAGTTGCGGCCGCAGAATCGCCGCGCGCAGATTGTCCATCCGGCCCGAGATGTTGGGCGTCGTCAGCCGCAGGTCGGCAAAGGCCTCGGCTGGTGGCGCGGCGCGGTGGCGGGTGTAAAGCATGTAGCTGCCCGACAGCAGCACCGCCCGTGCCATCAGCGCCGGGTCGTCAGAGATGATCAGCCCGCCCTCGCCCGAATTCATGTGCTTGTAGGTCTGGGTCGAGAAGCAGCCCATCGCTCCCCAGCGCCCGGTCAGCTGCCCGTCCCACGTCGCGCCCATCGTATGTGCGCAATCCTCGATCACGGTGATGCCGCGCGCGTCGCACAGGCGCATCAGCGCCCCCATGTCGCAGATATGGCCACGCATATGGCTGAGCATCAGCACGCGGGCCCCCTCTGCCTTGGCCGCAAGATCGTCGAGGTCGATCACCAGCCCCTCCGTGACGCCCACGAAAACCGGCACCGCACCCACCGAGGCGATAGCCCCCGGCACCGGGGCGAGCGTGAAGGCATTGGTCAGCACTCTGTCACCGGGTTGCACCCCCATGGCCCGCAAAGCGGTTGCCAGCGCGTAGCCGCCCGAAGCGACGGCGAGGCAATAGCGCGCGCCGGTGGCGGCGGCGAATTCCTCCTCCAGCAGGGCGGTCTCGGCGATCTCGTCCGGGGCGGTGTTATAGCGGTGCAGGCGGCCCGACTGCATCACCCGCAGCGCCGCGGCGATGGCGGTGTCAGGGATCGGTTCCTGCTGGGTGAAGCTGCCGGTAAAGCGTTCCATCCCTGACCTCTGCACCCGCGCCACGCGACTGTCAACGGCAGCACTGGCCCCCGGCCTGACTGGTGCGGCATGGCATAGAGAAGTTCTTGTGATGAAGATGAATGAGGCGATTCTCTTCACACGCATACGCAAGCGGGTTGGGAACAGCGCCCGACCAAGCGCAGCCCCCGCTCCGTCGCGAGAGTTGAGGCTCAATCCAGCATCGACACGCCCAGACCTTTCGGCCTCGCCATCATGTGTGGTTTCATTTGTATCAGTAGTTAAGTGAAATATGGCGTCAGAAGCCCCCGAAAATAAGGAAGCCTTAAACGGCGAACCTTGGCCCTTTGTCGATCCGGGCGTCAGGCGGCAAAATATTGAATTTCAGGCATGCCAGTTCTGCTTGCGACACGTTTCAATGGCGCATGACCCCTGCCCGGTCAGTGGTCGCGCAGGAAGGATTCCTCTTCCGCGCTGACGTCGATGCCCATGGCCTCCAGCCCCGCCTCAAGGTTTTCCGCCAGATGCGGCATGCCCATCAGATACTTGTCCGTGGGCACCGCGCGTTCGCGGTAGGCTGTGGCCAGCGCCTCGGCGTAATCGCCAGCCTCGTAGACCCCACGCCCGACCCAGGCGATCGCCACAAGATGCGCCTGCTCATCCTCGTTCAGCGCGCGGATGAAGGCGTGCAACTCGCGGTCGCCCATATCGCCCTCACGGGACTGATAGATCACATGCACCACCTTGGCCGGGCTAATCTCGATCATGGGAACCTCCTGTTGCGTCATGCTGCGCCCGTGTCCGGGCGAATGCAAGTGGCAGCATGGCCACCCTGGCACCGGCCCGCGATGTGCTGCCGAATTTCCAGACTTTCACCCGAGAGGGGGCTGGAAATGGCGCGCGCGAATGATCACCTTTGCAGCGCGCCAACGATGGACCCTCATGCAGCTTTTCCACACCCTTCATACCGAAGCCGATTACCTTCTGTCCCGCCTGACCGGACGCAAGGCCCGGGCCCGGCGCGCAGCCTTCGAGGCTTTCGAAACTGCCCTGTCCCGGCTTGGGCCCGGTACACTGGCGATTGATCTTGGCGCAAATGTCGGGGTCTACACGGAACGGCTGGCCGAAACCGGGGCGGATGTCATCGCCTTCGAACCTGATCCGCATGCCTTCTCACTGTTGCAGGCGCGGGTCGGAACCCGCCCGAATGTGCGGCTGATCCCTGCTGCGGCCGGTGTGGCGGATGGAAGGATCAACCTTTATCGCCGCACGGATTTCGATGCCGCGCCTGACCGGCGCACCAGTTCCTCCTCCATCTTTTCCGACAAGCACAAGATGGACCCTGGCCGCCCGCATGAGGTGGAGATGATCGGCTTTCCTCGCTTCCTCGCCAGTCTGAACCGCGAGGTTGCGGTGCTGAAAATCGACATCGAGGGGGCGGAAGTGCCGCTGATCGAGGCGCTGCTGCAATGCCCGGATTTCGCGCGTGTGGATCAGGTCTTCATCGAATCGCATGAACGGGTGGTGCGCGCGCTCGCGGCCCGCACCCGCGCCCTGAAGGCCCGGACCCGCAACCTGACGCGACCGAGGGTGAACTGGGACTGGCATTGACCGCGCAGGCCATGGACGGCGGCGGCCCGAGCCCTTAGGTTGGCCGGACAGACGAAGGGAATGCCATGTCCGAAACCGCAGCGCAGGGCTATCAGGTTCTGGCCCGCAAATACCGCCCCGCCACTTTCGCCGATCTGATCGGGCAAGAGGCGATGGTGCGCACGCTGAAGAACGCCTTTGCGGCGGATCGCATCGCCCATGCCTTCGTGATGACCGGGGTGCGCGGTGTCGGCAAGACCACGACTGCCCGCATCATCGCCAAGGGTCTGAACTGCATCGGCCCCGACGGTCAGGGTGGCCCGACGATCGAACCCTGCGGGATCTGCGACCAGTGCCGTGCCATTGCCGAAGGCCGCCACGTCGACGTGATGGAGATGGACGCCGCATCGCGCACCGGGGTGGGCGACATCCGCGAAATCATCGAAAGCGTCCACTACCGCGCCGCCTCGGCCCGCTATAAAATCTACATCATCGACGAAGTTCACATGCTGTCGAACAGCGCCTTCAACGCGCTGCTCAAGACGCTGGAAGAGCCGCCGCCGCATGTGAAATTCATCTTCGCCACCACCGAAATCCGCAAGGTGCCGGTGACCGTGCTCAGCCGCTGCCAGCGGTTCGATCTGAAACGGATCGAACCCGAGGTGATGATGGCGCATCTGGCGAAGGTGGCGGAAAAGGAAAGCGCGAAGCTCGCCCCCGATGCACTGGCGCTGATTACCCGCGCCGCAGAAGGGTCCGTCCGCGACGCGATGAGCCTGATGGATCAGGCCATTGCCCACGGCGCCGGGGAAACCACCGCCGATCAGGTGCGCGCCATGCTCGGGCTGGCCGACCGGGGCCGCACGCTCGATCTCTTCGACATGGTGATGCGGGGCGATGCCCCCGCCGCACTGGCCGAACTGTCGGCGCAATACTCCGATGGTGCCGATCCGATGGCGGTTCTGCGCGATCTGGCCGAGATCACACACTGGATTTCAGTCATCAAGATCACGCCCGAGGCAGCGGATGATCCGACCGTTCCCCCTGACGAACGCGCCCGTGGCCTTGACATGAGCCAGCGCCTGCCGATGCGGGTGCTGTCACGGATGTGGCAGATGCTGCTCAAGGCCATCGAGGAAGTCGGGCTGGCCCCGAACGCCATGATGGCCGCCGAAATGGCGGTGATCCGGCTGACCCATGTGGCCGATCTTCCCGACCCCGAGGCGCTGATCCGTCGCCTGCAATCCGGCCCGCCGCCCGCACCGGGGCCAGGCGGCGGCGCCCCGGCTGGCGGGGGTGGGGGTGGTGGCATGGTTCATGCCCCCGCCCGCATGATGGCGCCCGCCCGCGGCCCTGCCATGGGAGCGACCATGCAGGGCGGTGCCGCGCTGGCGGTGGCCGAGGACCGGCTGACCGTCTACGCCACTTTCGATCATGTACTGGACCTGATCCGCGACAAGCGCGACATGACGCTGCTTCTCGCGGTTGAACGCCATGTGCGGCTGGCGAAATACGCCCCTGGCCGGATCGAGTTCGAACCGACGGCTGACGCGCCTTCCGATCTTGCCGCCACGCTGTCGCAGCGGCTGCAAGGCTGGACCGGCGCGCGCTGGGGTGTCTCGGTCGTCTCCACCGGCGGGGCGGCAACCGTAGCGGAAACCCGCGACGCGGACCGCCGCGCGGCAGAAGCGGAAGCCCTGCAAAACCCGCTCGTGCAGGCGGTGCTGGCGAACTTCCCCGGCGCGAAGATCACGGAAATCCGCACGCCCGAAGCCATGGCGCAGGAAGCCGCCGTTCAGGCCCTGCCCGAGGTCGAGGATGAATGGGACCCCTTCGAAGAGGATTGAGCCCGCCCCGGCGGCGCCCTATCTTCCACAGACAGAACAATGAGGATGCGATGCTGAAAGGTTTGGGCGGGCTTGGCGACATGGCCAAGATGATGAAAGCCGCGCAGGACATGCAGGCCAAAATGGCCGAAATGCAGGAAACGCTCGCCAACAGCGTGGTCATCGGCGAGGCCGGGGCCGGGCTGGTCAAGGCGCGCTGCACCGCCAGGGGCGACATCACCGGGCTGGACATCGACCCGACCATCCTCGTGCCTTCCGAAAAGGAAGTGGTGGAGGATCTGATCGTCGCCGCGATCAAGGACGCGCAAGCCAGGGCGGCACAGCGCGGCCAGCAGGAAATGGCGAAGATGACCGAAGGGCTGGGCCTGCCGCCCGATTTCAAGCTGCCCTTCTGATGACCGCCCCCTCGGACATCGAGGATCTGATCGGGCTGATGGCCCGGCTGCCGGGGCTTGGGCCCCGTTCGGCCCGGCGCGCGGTGCTGACGCTTCTGAAGAAGCGCGGACCGCTGATGGCGCCCCTGGCACAGGCCATGGCCCATGTCGCGCTGACCGCGCGCGACTGCGCCACCTGCGGCAATATCGGCACTTCCGACCTCTGCCCGATCTGCGCCGACCCGAAACGCCAGACCGGCGAGATCTGTGTGGTGGCCGATGTGGCCGACCTCTGGGCGATGGAACGCGCAGGGGTGTTTCGCGGCCGCTATCACGTTCTGGGTGGTACGCTGTCCGCGCTGGATGGCACGGGCCCCGACGAATTGCGCATCCCCGCACTGGTGGCCCGCGTGCGGGACGAGGCAACGGCCGAGGTAATCCTTGCGCTCAATGCCACCGTCGATGGCCAGACCACCGCGCATTACATTGCCGACGCGCTGGAGCCGACAGGCGTGCGCATTACCTCGCTGGCGCAGGGCGTGCCGGTGGGCGGCGAGCTTGACTATCTCGATGATGGTACGATCGGCGCGGCCCTGCGCGCCCGCAGACAGGTTTAGAGGCCCCACATGGCAGACATCGACCGCATCGCCGCCAGCCTGACCGGGCAGGACGACCTTTACGCCGCCCTGCGCCGCGCCGGAACCGGCCTGCCCCCGGCTGAGGTCGAGGTGCTGCTGCCCGCGCTGCTGGCCGCCCTGGGCGACGCGCCCGAGGCGGCACGGCTGGCCTCCGTCGATCAGGGGCTTCTCCGTGCCGTGCTGCGCGCGGGCGCGGGCCTGCCCGCCACACGCAATGCCGCCGCCATACGCGACTGGCTGGCACAGGCCGAAGTGGCGCCCGTCTTCCAGCCGGAAATCGCCGCCAGCCGACATATCGCCCTGCTGACCGGCGGCCAGATGCCCGACATGCCCGCCTATTCCGACACCGCCTTCGACCGCTGGTTCGCGGCAACAGGCGCCGATTATGGCCTCGGCCCTTATGGCGAGAAACGCAGCGTCTATACCGCCGCGCAATTCGCCGATGCCGCCAGCGCCGAACGGCGGATGATCCATATGGGGATCGACGTCTTTGCACCGGCCGGCACGCCGGTCCACGCGCCCCTGCCCGCCCGCGTTCTGTCCGTCACCTACAACGCCGACCCGCTGGACTACGGCCACACGCTGATCCTGGAACACGAGGCGGCTGAGACAAGGTTCTTCACGCTCTACGGACACCTCGGCGCCAGCCTGCCCGGCCTCTGCGAACCCGGCCAGACCGTCGCCGCCGGTCAGATCATCGCCCATCTGGGCGACTGGCCCGAAAACGGCGGCTGGGCGCCGCATCTGCATTTTCAGATCATGACCGACATGCTGGAACAGACCGATGGCAACTTCTTCGGCGTCGGACACGAAAGCCTGTGGGACGTCTGGCAGGACATCTGCCCCGACCCGAACCTGATCCTGCGGCTGCCGGAAGGCGCCTTTGCCCGCTGACCACGCGGGGCGCCCCGGCCGGGTAATTTGAGTATTTTTACAAGAAGCAAACGGCAAAGCGCACGCCCTGTCCCCTGCTTCTTGCCCAAATACTCAAAATCCGACAGCGCCACCCGGCGCGGCGACGGGGGTCAGACCGTATGCAGGTAAAGGTCGAAATCAACCTCTGACACCGTGCGCGCAACGCGGGCATATTCGGCTGCCTTGATCGCGGTGAATGTGCGGTGCATGTCCTCGCCCAGTGCCTGTTTCAGGAAGGCCGAGCCCTTTGCCACCTCGATGGCAGAACGCCAGTCCACCGGGATCGGCGGCGCGTCCTGCCCGCCTTCGTATCCATTGCCAGTGGTTTCCGGGCCGGGGTCGAGCTTTTCGGCCAGGCCCTTGCGGATGCCGGCCAGCACGGTGGCGGCGACCAGATAGGGGTTGGCGTCCACCCCGGCGGGGCGGTGTTCGATCCGGCGGGCGCGGATGTCACCAGCCGGGATGCGCAACGCGACGGAGCGATTGTTCACCCCCCATGTCGGGCTGACCGGCGCATAGCTTTGCGCGGCAAAACGGCGCCAGCTGTTTGCGTGCGGAGCAAAGACCAGCATGCTTTCGCCCATGGTCGCCCGCAGTCCTCCCAACGCGTGCAGGATGGTGTCGGACCACTGGCCTTCGACCGCCTCGACAAAGACGTTGCGGCCTTCGCCATCCTGCATCGAGACATGGAAATGCATGCCGGAGCCTGCATAATCCTCGTTGGGCTTGGCCATGAAGCAGGCGGTCACGCCATGTGCCCGCGCCTGCGCCCGGACGATGCGTTTCAGGCGCATCAGATCATCCGCCGCCTGCATCACATCCTCGCGGTAATGCAGCGTCAGTTCGTACTGGCCGGGGGCATATTCGGAAATCAGGGTTTCCGCCGTGATCCCCGCCTTCCCCGCCGCTGCGTAGATGTCGGAAAACAGCGGCAGCATCCCGTGCAGGTGATCGACCGAATAGACCTCGGTCTTGGAAGACGGACGGCCATCCAGCACATCGCGCGCCGGCACCATCTTGCCGTTCGCGTCGCGGTCATTGGCCAGCAGGAAAAACTCCAGCTCGAAAGCGCCCGCCGGGTGCAACCCTTCGGCGGCCAGCGCGTCGACCTGCCGTTGCAGGGCGTGGCGCGGGTCCGAGGTCATCTTGTTGCCGTCGAGATCATACATCGACATGAAGACCTCGCCGCGCGGCGGGTTGGTGTTGTGCAAGGGCTTCAGCGTGCCGGGGATCGGCCAGGCGCGCAGGTCGCCGTCGCCCTGATCCCAGATCAGCCCGGTTTCGTGCACATCCTCACCGCAGATGTCGAGACCCAGAATCGAGATCGGCAGATGCCGCCCGCCCTTGTAAAAGGACAGCAATTCGTGGCGGCGGATGATCTTGCCGCGTCCGATGCCATTGGCGTCGTGCAGCACGATGTCGAAGGCTTCAATCTCGGGGTGGGCGGCAAGAAAGGCTTCGGCCTCGGCGAGCGTCGAGCCGGAGGGGCTGTGAGTATCGGTCATGTCTCAGAACAATTCGGTGAGGATTTCGTCGAAGGCGGCAATCAGGCGGTCGATCTGGCGTTTTCGGGTGACCGGGCTGACCAGCATCATGTTGTGGAAGGGGGCGATCAGGCTGCCGCGATTCAGCAGCGCGGTGTGGATGGCCGCTTCCAGTTCGGGCTGATGGGCAGTCGCGGCTTCGGCGCCGTTCGTCAGCGGACCGGGGGCGCAAATGAACTCCACTCGCGCACCAACGCGAACCACATGCCAGGGGGCTCTGTGCGCCTCGATCACGCGGCGCAGACCGGCCGAAAGGCGTTCGGCGCCCTTTTCCATATGAGCATAAGCCTCGGGCGTCATAACCTCGGCCAGATTGGCCTTGAGGCAGGCGAATTGCATCGGGTTGGCCGAAAGCGTGGTGCCCATACCGGAATGGCCGGAGGGGCGGTGCGCGTCATATTCTGCGAAGCGCGCGGCCACCTCGTCCGTCATCCCCCAGACGGCGGTGGGCATCCCGCCCGCCACGCATTTTCCGGCCACGAAGATGTCGGGCGACAGCGAATGCACCCGGCTGTAACCGCCAAGGCCCGAGGAAATCGTATGCGTCTCGTCAATGATCAACAGGGCGCCATAGCGGCGGCTGAGCGTGCGCAGCCCGTCATGGAACCCCGCCTGCGGCAGCACCATGCAGGAATTGGTCATCACCGGCTCGGTCAGGATGGCGGCGATATCGCCCTTGGCCAGCGCGGCCTCCACGGCGGAAAGATCATTGAACTCTACCGCTTCGGCGACCAGAGACAGATCCTCGACCTGCCCGACCAGCCCCTGCCGGGCGTGTGTATGACCGTCGCGCAGCTCGATCATCGTGTCGTCCACGGTGCCATGGTAGCAGCCGTTGAACACCAGCACCTTCGGCCGCCCCGTCACCGCCCGCGCCACGCGCAGGGCAAAGCGGTTGGCATCGGTGGCTGTGGTGGCGATCTGCCAGCGATAGGGGCCGAAGCGGCGGTTCAGCAGCGCGCCCGCCTCCAGCGCGGTTTCGGTCGGCAGCATATAGGTCAGCCCGCGCCGGGCCTGACGGCGGATGGCCCTTGCCACCGGCGCCGGGGAATGGCCGAACATCGAGCCGGTATCGCCCAGACAGAAATCGTCAATGCGGAAGCCGTCAACGTCGGTCAGCCGTGCGCCCTCGGCCCGTTTCACCAGCATCGGAAAGGGCATCGGCCAGTCCCGCATCCAGTGCATCGGCACATCGCCCAGATAGGCTCCCGCCCCGGCGTCCAGCGCCGCGCGGGTTTTCGGCCGGGCCGCAGCGTAGCGTTTCGCCTCGCGCGCGGCCATGGCCCGCAGCCGCGTCACCTCAACCCCAGCGATCCGCACGGAATCCGTCATGGTCCATCCTCCAGAATGACGGGGTTATGCGGCATGATTTGATCAAATTCAAGCGCCATTCGGCGCCCCTCAAAGGACACACGCGGCCCCGGGCAGAGGCCGCGTGATCAGGCAAAGACGAAAGCCGCCTTACTTGCGGGTGATGCGCCCATCGGTAAAGGGCGTGTAGGGTGCATTCTTCGCCAGATAATCTGCCGTCACATCCGCCAGATCCGGCCCGAAATCATAGGGGTTCTTGGCGTCAATGAACATCTTGTAGCCGTCACCACCGCCACGGACATAGTTGTTCGTCACTGCCAGATAGTCTTTGGCCGGGTCGATGGGTCCCCAGGCGTCGCCCTCCTTCACCAGCACGTCCGAGACGCGGCTGCCTGCGGGTTGCGCCGGATCAAAGGTGTATTTCAGCCCGGCCACCTGAGCGAAGCGACCTGCGCCTTCCTCGATCTGGCTCACCCCGTTTTCCAGCGCGGCGACAATCGTCGCACCATCGACGGTGAAGGTGGACAGCGTGTTCTGGAACGGCAGCACCGTGAGAACCTCGCCCATGGTCACGGGGCCGGCGTCGATCCCTGCCCGCAGCCCCCCGCCATTGGCAATGGCGATCTGCGCGCCCTGATCCTTCACACGGTCCAGCATGGCCTCGGCCACCAGATTGCCCATCTGGCATTCAACCGCCCGGCAGGAATCGCGCGAGCCGTCGATGGCTTCGGCGGTTTCGGCCACTACCTTGCCCTTCAGCTCTTCGATGGGCCCGGCGAGCTCCTTCACCCTGGCCTCGACCGCCGCATCCGGCACGACCGAGGCATCGAGCAGCACAGGTTCGCCCTTTGCCTCTTTCAGCACACCGACATCGTCGAAGGTCAGTTCCAGATGGCCGAGGTATTTCGAATAGGCATAGGCCGTGACCACCGGCACCGCGCCGACCATGGTCGGATAGGGCCCCGCCGCCTTTTCATCGGTGTTGGACAGGAGCGTATGGGAATGCCCGCCCACCACCGCGTCAAGACCGGGCACCCCGGCCGCGATTTCCTGATCGCGCTTGTAACCCACATGGGTCAGCGCGATGATCTTGGTGACGCCCTGCGCCTCCAGTTCGGCCACGTCGCCCTTCAGACTGTCGATGTCATCCCTGAAGATCACGGTCGGCCCCGGCGAGGCGGTTTCGGGCGTATCGGTCGCCAGCGCCGAAACGATACCGATCTTCTCGCCCCCAACTTCCAGAACCAGATGCTTCTGCACCCGGCCCGAAAGCAGATTGTTCTGGCTGAAATCCAGATTGCCGGAAATCACCGGCACCCCCGCCCGCTCCAGAAACGGCACGACGCCCTCGGGGCCGCTGTCGAATTCATGGTTGCCCAGCGCCATGGCATCGAATCCGATCTCTTTCATGAAATCGGCCTCGGCATCGCCCTTGTAGGTGGTGAACATCAGGCTGCCCTGCGACTGGTCCCCCGCGTCCAGCACGATGACATTGCCTCCGGCGGCGCGAATCCCGTCGCGCAGTTCGTTCACCTTGGTCTTGATCCGCGCAACGCCACCGAAACAGGCATTTTCGGCGGCTTCCTCGGCACTACAGGTGCTGTCGTATTTGTTGACGGCCTCGATCCGGCTGTGGAAATCATTGATGTGCAGGATATGCAGCGTGTAATCGGCCTGCGCGGCACCTGCACCCAGCGCAAGTGTCGCTGCGCCAAGATAAAATCGTGCGAACATCCAAAGCTCCCTCTCAGGTTGATCGGTCCAGACTGCGCGGTGGGCGGACGCGTGTCAAAGCCTTCTGCCCTGCCTTGCCGCAGGAAGATCACGACAGCGTGACCACCAGCAATTTTCCGCGCAAGCCCGGCAGGCATTGACCAAAAGCCTTGCACGGTGCAATCAGGCCACATGCTGATCTACAAGATCTTCCGCCGCCCCGAATGGGATGCCTTCCGCGCCGCGGGCCAGACTGCGGGCGCCCCCGTCGATCTGGCGGACGGGTTCATCCATTTCTCGACCGCCGGTCAGGTGGTCGAAACCGCCGCCAAATGGTTCGCGTCGGAAAGCGATCTCGTACTGGTCGCCGTCAAGGGCGACGGCCTCGGCCCCGACCTGAAATGGGAAGCCTCGCGCGGTGGCGCGCTGTTCCCGCATCTTTACCGGCCTCTCCGCCTTGCCGATGTGGTGTGGGACAAATCCCTGCCGTTGGGCATTTCCGGCCATATCTTCCCCGAGGGCGTGATTTGAGCCTGATCGAAACCCTGGGCCTCGCCGCCCTGCATCGCTGTGACCCCGAGCGTGCCCATGGCCTGTCGCTGACCGCGCTGCGCAGCGGGCTTGTTCCATTGCCAGGCGTCGTAACCTCGCCGCGTCTGGCGACCGATCTGGCCGGGATGGCTCTGCCCAACCCGGTCGGGCTTGCCGCCGGGTTCGACAAGAATGCCGTCGCGCTGGACCCACTGATGCGGTCCGGCTTCGGCTTTCTGGAAGTGGGCGCCGCCACACCGCGCCCGCAGCCCGGCAACCCGAAACCGCGCCTGTTCCGGCTGAGCGAGGACCGCGCCGCGATCAACCGCTTCGGGTTCAACAACGAAGGCGCCTGCGCCATCTCGGCGCGTTTGGCTCTTCGCCCGAAGGGACCGGTTCCGGTGGGGCTGAACCTTGGCGCCAACAAGGATTCGGCCGACCGCGCCGCCGATTTCGGCGTGGTTCTGGCCACCTGCGGCCCTCATATCGACTTTGCCACCGTCAACGTAAGCTCGCCCAACACCGAAAAGCTGCGGGACCTGCAGGGCCGCGCTGCGCTGGCCGCACTGCTGGCCGGGGTGATGGAGGTGCGCGCCGGTCTGGCCCGCCCGGTGCCGGTTTTCCTGAAGATCGCCCCCGATCTGTCAGAGGGCGAACTGGAAGACGTCGCCGGTGTCGCGCTGGAATCAGGGATCAGCGGCATCATCGCCACCAATACCACCCTGTCGCGCGACGGGCTGGCCTCGCCCCATCGCGATCAGGCGGGTGGCCTGTCCGGTGCCCCCCTGTTCGAGAAATCGACCCGCGTTCTTGCCCGCCTCTCGGCGCTGACCGAGGGCCGCCTGCCCCTGATCGGCGTGGGCGGTATCTCCAGCCCGGAACAGGCGTGGGAGAAAATCCGCGCCGGGGCCACGGCGGTGCAGGTCTATACCGCCATGGTGTACGAGGGCATCTCGCTTGCTGCCCGCATCGCGCGCGGAATGGATGCCATCGCGGCCAGAGAAGGCTTCACCACCCTTGCCGGCGCGGTCGGCACCGGGCGCGACCGCTGGCTCTGAGCCGCAAATTTCTTCAAGAAGAAATTTGCGTCGCCCGGCGATCAGGCGCGCCCGGCAGAGGGCGACAACACCAGCGGATCGATTCCCATCGCTTTCAGCGCCGCCGACCACTTGCCACCGTCATCGGCCGCGAAGATCAGGCCTGGCGGCGGTTCGGTGGTCAGCCAGTCATTGCGCGCGATTTCAGCCTCAAGCTGCCCGGGCCCCCAGCCCGCATAGCCCAGGGCCAGCAACGCATCGCGCGGCCCGCCGCCCTGCGCCAGTTCCTGAAGGATGTCCAGTGTCGCGGTCATCGCATAGCCGCCCGCCACCTGCATCGTGCCGCCAACCGCCCGGTAATCCGCGGAATGCAGCACGAAGCCGCGTCCCATTTCCACCGGCCCGCCGAAATGCACACGAATATCACGCCCCTCTGGCGCTGCAGGGATTTCCAGATGCTCCAGAAGCCCTGCGAAATCGAGCTCTTGCGAGGGTTTGTTGACAATAAGGCCCATCGCGCCCTCGTCACTGTGGGCACAGATCAGGATGACGCTTTTCTCAAAGCGCGGATCGCCCATGGCGGGCATCGAGATGAGCAAGGCTCCGGCGAGGTCCATGACGATCTCCCTTCGCCCTATCATATGGCGCGAAGCCCGGCGGGCCTCAAGCCCCCGGTTCCCGACATCGGCGCCAGCCGGCACGCGCCCCTGCGGCATGCAGGACACGCACACGCCACTGTCGCCGGAATGTGATTTCGCATTCCGCCCCCGATGCCTATCTTGGCGCCATGATGATGCGCCCGTTCCTCGCCCCCCTGCTCGCCCTGACCGCCCTGCCAGCCCTGGCCGAGGTGCCGACCCAGGCCGACATCCTGCAAGCCGAGCTGCGCCCCGGCTGGCGCGAGGCGGACGGACGCCATTTCGCGGCCCTGCATCTGCGCCTTGCGCCGCACTGGAAGACCTATTGGCGCAGCCCCGGCGATGCCGGAGTGCCGCCGGTGTTTGACTGGGCGGGTTCCAGCAATCTGGGATCGGTCAAGGTGCATTGGCCGCGCCCCGAAGTGTTCGATTTTCTCGGGATGCAGACCATCGGCTACCGCGATGAAGTCGTGCTGCCGGTCGAGATCACCCCCGCCGACCCGAGCAGGCCAGTGTCCCTGCGCGCGGATATGGAGCTCGGGGTCTGCAATGACATCTGCATGCCCGCCACACTGGAACTCGGCGCTGACCTGACGGGTCCGGGGGCTCCCGATGGCCTGATCACCGCCGCGCTGGCCGCACAACCCCGCCCCGCCACAGAGGCCGGGCTGACGGAGCTGCATTGTGAATTTACCCCCACCGGGGACGGCCTTCGGGTGACTGCCCGGTTGCACCTTCCTGCGGCCACCTCTCCGGAAACCGTGGTGATGGAACCGGGCGGCAGCCTCTGGGTCTCGGATACCGAGGTGCGTCGGGAAGGCAACGAACTGGTCGCTGTTGCGGAAATGGAACCGCCGCGCGGCACACCACTGAGCTTCGACCCGGCGACGCTGCGCCTTACCGTGCTGTCTGCCACCGAAGCGCTCGAAGTTACCGGCTGCCCGGTGGAGTGATCAGCCCAGCGCCGCCGCGATCCGCGCGGCAAGCCGGCGCGCCACGGCGTCCTTACCCATGCGTGGCCAGACCTCCGCACCCTCGCCGGTGATCAGGACCACTGCATTCTCCGCCCCGCCCATGATGCCGGTCGACGGGCTGACATCATTGGCCACGATCCAGTCGCAGCCCTTGCGCGCCCGCTTGGCCGTCGCATGCTCCACCACGGTTTCCGTCTCGGCCGCGAAGCCCACGACCAGCCGGGGCCGCCCCTCGGCAAGCCGGGACACCGTTGCCAGAATGTCGGGATTTTCCGCGAATTCCAGCGCAGGCGCCCGGCCTGAGCCATCCTTCTTCATCTTCTGCACCCCGGCATTGGCCACACGCCAGTCCGCCACCGCCGCCGCAAAGATCGCGGCCTCAGCCGGCAGCGCCGCCTCCACCGCCGCCAGCATCTCGCGTGCGGTTTCCACCCGTACAACCCGCACCCCCGCAGGTGGCGGCACACTTGCCGGGCCGGTGACAAAGGTCACATCCGCCCCCAGATCACGCAACGCCACCGCCAAGGCCGTGCCCTGCGCCCCGGAGGAGCGGTTGGCGATATAGCGCACCGGATCAATCGGCTCATGCGTCGGCCCCGAAGTGACCAGCACATGCCGCCCCGCCAGCGGCCCACCGCCCAGCGCGGTCTCGACTGCCGCAACAATCTCCAAGGGTTCGGCCATACGCCCCTCGCCCGCTTCGCCCGCCTCGGCCATCTCGCCCCGGTTCGGCCCGATGAACAAGACCCCGTCCCCGGCCAGAACCACCCGATTGCGCCGTGTCGCCGGATGCGCCCACATGCGCGGGTTCATCGCGGGCGCCAGCAGCACCGGCCTGTCCGTCGCCAGCAAGACGGCAGACGCCAGATCATTGGCATGACCGTTGGCAAGTTTCGCCATCAGATCGGCGGTCGCGGGCGCCACCACCACCAGATCGGCCTCACGCGCCAGCCGGATATGCCCTACATCCTGTTCGTCCTGCCGGTCAAACAGATCGGTGAATACATGATCCGCTGTCAGCGCCCCCACGGACAAGGGCGTCACGAATTCCTGCGCCGCCGCCGTCATCACTGCCCGCACGCTGGCGCCCCGCTCGCGCAGCCGCCGGATCAGATCCAGCGCCTTGTAAGCCGCGATTCCGCCGCCGACGATCAGAAGAATACGTTTTCCTGCCAGCATCGCGCCTCTCCAACCCGTTACCGAAGGTGTAGGGGGCAAAACCCGGAAACTCAACCGGGCGCCTCTGCCCGGCCGAAATCAGAACGGCAATGTCGCATGAGTATTTGGACAAGAAGCAAGGCCCTTTGCTTCTTGCAAAAATACTCCCGCCGGAGGCACCCCGGCGCAGCCGGAAGATGAAAAGGTTTGCGCGGCCCCGCAGGGCCGCGCTCCGCCTGACCGGCGTTTCAGGCGTGACGGGCGCGGTGGCCGATCTGGTAGTAGTGGCCGGTCCGGGTGTCCATATAGGGTTTCAGCGGGATGTCCTCCTGCTTCAGGAAGCCTTGTTGCGGCAGGGCGCCGCCGCGCACCATCTCGATCACCGCAACGACCGAGGCCGAGGTGGTCCAGGCGATCGCGGTGCGGGACTTGCCGCCAATCTCGACCGGATAGTAGCTGCGCACGAATTCCTTGCGACGCATCTGGCCATCCACCCGGCCCTCGGCGGCGACGTGGACATAGACCACGTCCTCGTCCACCGGCGGTTTCGCATTGGTCAGGATGCGCCCGGCCTCTGCACGGTTCTCGCGCATCAGCAGTTCATGGAAGAAAAAGTTCATCAACTGCACATGGCCCGGATAGCGCATGGTCTTGTAATCAAGGTTCTCGATCTTGCCGAGATAGGTTTCGCACATGGTGCCAAGGCCGCCCGAGGTGGTGAAGGCTTCAAGCTGCATCCCGTCGATATAGATGGCTTCCGTCCATTCCATCGCCGAGACGGTTTTCAGCACGCCTTCCTCGATCACCTCGCAGTCATTGAGGTATTCATTCACCACGCCTTCGGGCGACCAGTTGAAGGCATAGCCCAGCAGGCCCGTCGGGTTCTGCGGCAGCGCGCCGACGCGCAGCTTGATGGAGCGCACGCTGTCGAACTGGTTCGCCAGATCGGCGGCCACGATCCCGACGAAGCCCGGCGCAAGGCCACATTGCGGCGCCATCAGACCCTTCGAGGTCTTGGCGAGTTCGCGGATGTGTTTCGTCGTCGGCACGTCTTCGGTCAGGTCGAAGTAATGCAGGCCCAGGCCGTGTGCGACGGTCGAGACGCCAATGTTCAGGTGGTAAGGCAGGCAGGACAGCACCGCCTCCTGTCCTTCCAGTGCGGCTTTCAGCGCAGCGGTATCCGACAGGTCGACGGTTTTCGTCGCAAAGCCCGCCTTCGTGTCGCGGGCGTCGATGCCGGTGACGGTGAAGCCGCTTTCCACCAGCAGCTCGGCCGCCAGATGGCCGACCTTGCCAAGCCCCAGTACCGCGATCTTGTTGAAAGACATTGTATTTCCCTCATTCCTGCTCCGCCTTTGCGGAGGCGCATATCTGGCAGAATGACCGAGGGGAGTGCCGAATGCGCCCGGCATAGCGCCCGAAGTGAAGCGTTTCTTCGGCAGAATGCCGGGCGGACCGTCGAAATGACAGCCCGCCCGATGTGATCAGAAGTCGAACTTCACGCCCTGCGCCAGCGGCAGGGTGGCACCGTAGTTGATGGTATTGGTCTGGCGCCGCATATAGCCCTTCCAGGCGTCCGAGCCACTTTCGCGCCCGCCGCCGGTTTCCTTCTCGCCGCCAAAGGCACCGCCGATTTCGGCGCCCGAAGGGCCGATATTGACATTGGCGATGCCGCAATCCGACCCGGCGGCCGACAGGAAGGTTTCCGCCTCGCGCATGTTCAGCGTGAAGATGCAGGACGACAGGCCCTGCGGCACGTCGTTCTGGATCGCCAGCGCCTCGTCCAGCGTGTCATAGCCCATGACATAGAGGATCGGGGCGAAGGTTTCCTCGCGCACGGTGTCGGTCTGCTGCGGCATCTCGATCAAGGCGGGGGTGACGTAGGCGCCGCCCTGCGGCACGTCCTCGGTCACGGTCTGGCCGCCATGGACGGTGCCACCCTCGGCGCGGGCCTTCTCGATCTGCGCCAGCATCCGGTCGCGGCTGGCATGATCGACCAGCGGGCCGATCAGCGTGGTCGCGCGGCGCGGGTCGCCGATGGGCAGGCTGGCATAGGCCTTGGTCAGACGCTCAACCAGTTCGGCACGGACCGAGTTATGTGCGATCAGGCGGCGCAGCGTGGTGCAGCGCTGACCGGCCGTGCCAACCGCCGAAAAGGCGATGGCGCGCACCGCCATATCCAGATCCGCTGAAGGCGCGACGATCATCGCATTGTTGCCGCCAAGCTCCAGAATCGGGCGGCCCCAGCGCGCGGCGACCTTCGGGCCAACGATGCCGCCCATCCGGGTCGAGCCGGTGGCTGACAGGATCGGCACGTCTTTCGACGCAACAAGCGCCTCGCCGATGGCCGGGCCGCCGATCACCAGTTGCACCAGCCCCTCGGGTGCATCGCCAAAGCGGGCCAGCGCGCGTTCCATGATCTTCATGCTGGCCATGGCGGTCAGCGGGGTTTTCTCGGACGGTTTCCAGATCACCGGGTCGCCACACACCAGCGCCAGGGCCGCGTTCCAAGACCAGACCGCGACGGGGAAGTTGAAGGCCGAGATGATGCCGCAAGGCCCCATCGGGTGCCAGGTTTCCATCATCCGGTGCGAGGGGCGTTCCGACGCGATGGTCAGGCCATAGATCTGGCGCGACAGGCCGACGGCGAAATCGCAGATGTCGATCATCTCCTGCACTTCGCCCAGGCCTTCGGAGGTGATCTTGCCCGCCTCCAGCGTCACCAGCGCGCCCAAAGCCTCTTTGCTGGCGCGCAGTTCTTCGCCCAGCAGGCGCACCAGTTCGCCGCGGCGCGGGGCCGGCACGGTGCGCCAGGCACGGAAGGCGGCTTGCGATTTCGCGATGATCGCGGGCATCTCGGCCGCGTCGGTTTCGTGGACATGGGCCACCACCTCGCCGTCGATGGGCGAGCGCACGGCCAGCGTGCCGCCGGTCAGTTCCGCTGGGGTCAGGCCGTTGGCCTGAAGGATGTCGGCATGGGTCATATCAGTCTCCCTTGGTGACCTGTCGGCGTTGATCCTCCATCCCCATCGAAACCAGAAGGGGATCGGCGGATTGCCGTGATTGGAAATCGGATTTGCCACCCATCCCGCGCCAATTGGCAAGGATGAGCGATTGCGCCACCGCCCCACCCAATGTGGTGCCGGGGCCGGTGACGACAAAGAGGTCGGGCGCGAATTCGCGCGCCGCATGGGTGATGGCGCGGGTGAAGTCGTAAGGCTCCACCACCTGATGCCCGAGCGTGTAGTCCCAGAGTGCAGCCAGGTCGCAGGCGCCGGGCCACCAGATATGGCCGCGCCCGTCGATCATCGGGATCTTCGGTTGCTCGAACAGGGCGGGGGCAAGGCGGGCGCGCCCGGCCTCGGCCACCGGGGCCTGCATGGCGGTGTGAAAGCCCGCGTGATTGGCGAGCCGCATGGGAAAGCGGCCCTGCACCGGCGGCACGGCGGTTTCAAACGCCTTCAGCCCCGCCTCGTTCCCCGCCAGCACCAGCATGCCGCCAAGGTCGATCGACAGGCCCAGCACATGACCGGGGCGCGCGGCGATGCCGGCGACGATGCCCATGATCTCGGCCTTGCGGGCCGGGTCGGGGCGCCAATCGTCGCCCATGAAGGGATAGATGATCTGGCCGCCGATCAGCCGTTCCTGCATCAGCGTGCCCATGGTGTTGACCACCTCGAACCCGCCTTCCGGCGTCAGCGCGCCCCCACAGGCCAGCGCCGAATACCAGCCCATCGAATTGCCGGTGACGGCGACCACCTCCACCCCTTCGATCGCGCGGAAATCGGCCAGCGTCGCGGCATAGATCAGCGCGCTGGCATTGTCGCCCCGCGTGTGCTTCGCCACCGAATAGCTGGCCGCGCCATCCAGCGCCGACAGGGTTTCCTGCCCCAGGGCGGCGCGGCGGGCGTCGAAATTCGCCAGCAGCGCCTTGTCGTGGAAGTGCCGGCCCAGCACGCCCAGCTCGGTCTTGGTATAGGTGCCCCGTCCGGGGCAGATCACGACCGCGGTTTTCATTTCATCATCTCCTGCGCCACCGCGACGATCTGCGCGGCAGAGGGCATGGTGGCCGCATAGGCCGGGCCGGTGGCGATGAAACTGTCCTCGGCCGTCAGGCGCGACAGCGGCGTGCCGGAGCAAGCCTCGTGGAAATGCGCCATCAGCGCCTCGGCAAAGCCGCCGGTGTGGCGGGTTTCATCGACGATCAGGATACGTTTCGCGCCCTTCACCGCCTCGGTCAGTGCCTCTTTCGGCAGGGGCGACAGCCAGCGGGTGTCGATGATGCGCGTCTTGACGCCAGCCGCCGCCAGCGCGGGTTCCGCCTGTCGGCTGAGGTAAAACCCGTTGCCGAAGGTGACGATGGCCAGATCAGTTCCCGCGCCATGCCTGCCCACCTGCCCGAAAGGGATGACCTCTGACGGGTCGGGATAGGTCTGCATCCAGCCGCCATCCTTGTCGGCATGCAGGTCGCGCATCGGATACAGCGCGATGGGTTCCAGAAACACCACCAGCCGCTGTTCCTCACGCGCCAGCCGCACGCATTCGCGCAGCATCCGCGCCGCATCCGCCCCGTTTGACGGGCAGGCGAGGATCAGCCCCGGAATGTCGCGCAGAACGGCAAAGGAGTTGTCGTTGTGGAAATGCCCGCCAAAGCCCTTTTGATAGCCCAGCCCGGCGATGCGCAGCACCATCGGGTTGGTATATTGCCCGTTGGAAAAGAACGGCAACGTCGCCGCCTCGCCGCGCAACTGATCTTCGGCATTGTGCAGATAGGCGAGGAACTGGATCTCCGGCATCGGGATGAAGCCGTTCTGCGCCATGCCGATGGCCAGGCCCAGAATGGATTGTTCGTCCAGCAGCGTGTCGATCATGCGGTCCGGCCCGAAGCGGGCCTGCAACTTCTGCGTCACGCCATAGACGCCACCCTTGCGACCGACATCCTCGCCCATCATCACGATTTCGCGGTGGGCCAGCATCAGGTCGGTCAGCGCCCAGTTGATGAGGCGCGACATGATCTGCGGCTCGGCCATCTGCTTCATGTCGCTGCCGAAAGCCGCCGCACGCGCCTCGGACGAGGGGCCGTTGGTCGGCGCGCAATCGCGCTTCGGCGGGATCAGCGAAGCCATGACCCCCGCCGCATCATGCAGACGCGGGCGCGTCACGGCCTCGGCGGCGATGCGGGCCACACGGGCATTGGTGTCGGTATAGACCTGCAAGGCAGCCTCGGCCGTCATCGCGCCCATCTGGTCCAGCCCGCGTACCATATGCAGCAGCGGGTCCTGCGCCTCTTCGGCCTCCACCTCCTCACGCGGCATGTAGGTCGTGGGCATGTCGGCCCCGGCATGGCCATAAAGCCGGATGGTGCGGATATGCAGGAAGGCGGGCTTGCGCCGGGTCCGCACATAATGCGCCGCCTCCTGCGCTGTGGCGAAAGTGTCAAAGATATCGAGCCCATCACAGGCGAAATACTTCAGCCCCGGACGGTTCTGGAAGCTCGCCCCGATCCAGCCTTTCGGCGTCTTGGTGGAAATGCCGATGCCATTGTCCTCGCAGGCAAACAGCAGCGGCAGCGGGATCGACTGATACGAGGTCCATTGCGCGGTGTTGAAGGCACCCTGCGCGGTGGAATGGTTGGCCGAGGCATCGCCGAAGCTGCAATAGACGATGGCATCGTCGGGCAGTTCGGCATGTTCGGGCCGGTGCCGCCGCGCGGCGCCAATGGCATAGGCCGCGCCCACGGCCTTGGGCAGATGCGAGGCGATGGTCGATGTCTGCGGCGGAATGCTCAGCGCCTTGGACCCCAGCACCTTGTGCCGCCCGCCGGAAATCGGGTCTTCGCTGGACGCCGCGAAGGACAGCAGCATGTCCCATGCAATGCTTTGCCCCGGCACCTGCGCGCTGCGGCCGATCTGGAAAGCGGCATCGCGGTAATGCAGGAAGGCCATGTCGGTCGGGCGCAGCGCGGCAGCCACCGCCGCCAGCCCCTCATGCCCGGACGAGCCGATGGTATAGAACCCCTGCCCGGCCCGCTGCATCACCCGGCTTTGCCGGTCCAGCGCCCGGCTCAGACAGGCGGCGCGGTAGATTTCCACCGCCTGAAACGCCGAAAGCGCCCCCGAAGGAGCGCGGCCATGCGGAAAGTCCCGCGACGCGATGCGGCGCAGGAAATTGTCGTGAACGATATCGGCGCGATCCATGCCGGCCCCTGTTGTTGATCATTGGCCGGGGCGCGCGCCGCAGATCGCCGCGCGCCCCGGCTTCGTCTCAGAAGAACGCTTGCAGGCCGGTGACGGCGCGGCCCAGGATCAGGGCATGCACGTCATGGGTGCCTTCGTAGGTGTTCACCGTTTCCAGGTTCACCATATGACGGATGACCTGGAATTCCTGCTGGATGCCGTTGCCGCCGTGCATGTCGCGGGCCCAGCGGGCGATATCCAGTGCCTTGCCGCAGTTGTTGCGCTTGACGATGGAAATCATCTCGGGCGCAGCATTGGCCTCGTCCAGCAGACGGCCGACGCGCAGCGAGGCTTGCAGGCCAAGGCTGATCTCGGTCAGCATGTTCGCAAGCTTCAGCTGGTAAAGCTGCGTCCCGGCGATGGGCTTGTTGAACTGCTTGCGGTCAAGGCCATACTGGCGGGCCGCCGACAGGCAGAACTCGGCTGCGCCCAGCACGCCCCACGAGATGCCATAGCGGGCGCGGTTCAGACAGCCGAACGGCCCTTTCAGCCCCTCGACGCCCGGCAGCAGCGCATCTTCGCCGACCTCGACATCCTTCATCACGATCTCGCCGGTCACCGAAGCGCGGAGGGAGAGCTTTCCACCAATCTTCGGTGCCGAGAGACCTTTCATGCCTTTCTCAAGCACGAAACCCCGGATCTTGCCGCCATGCGCCTCGGATTTCGCCCAGACTACAAAGACATCGGCGATGGGTGCGTTGGAGATCCACATCTTCGCGCCGTTCAGGACATAGCCATTGGCGGTCTTGCGGGCGACGGTCTTCATCCCGGCCGGGTCGGACCCCGCATCGGGTTCGGTCAGGCCGAAGCAGCCGATATATTCGCCCGAGGCGAGTTTCGGCAGGTATTTCATGCGCTGTTCTTCCGAGCCGTAAGCGTAGATCGGATACATCACCAGCGACGACTGAACCGACATCATCGAACGGTAGCCCGAATCGACGCGCTCCACCTCGCGGGCCACCAGCCCGTACGAGACATAGGAGGCGCCAAGCCCGCCGTATTCCTCCGGCACGGTCACGCCCAGAAGGCCCATTTCGCCCATCTCGCGGAAGATGGCCGGATCGGTCTCTTCATCGGCGAAGGCCTTGATCACACGGGATTGCAGCTTGTCCTGCGCATAGGCGCGGGCTGCATCGCGCAGCATGCGCTCGTCCTCGGTCAGCTGGTCTTCCAGACGGAAAGCATCTTCCCAGTCGAAGCGGCCGAGGTCGGGGGCGTCTTTCGGTTTCAGGGCCATGTCTTTGCCTTTCGGGTGAAGCGGTTGGATATGTCTATAAGGGATTGTTCACCGACAGAATAACGATAGATTGACGTTATCCTATGCATGGAAAGCATACATGGCCACCCCTCGCCGCCTTTTGCCCTCGATCTCGCTGCTGATGGCCTTCGAATCCGTCATCCGCACCGGATCGACCCTTGCCGCCGCCCATGACCTTGCCCTGACGCAGGGCGCGGTAAGCCGCCTTGTGCAGAACCTTGAAGCACAGCTTGGCGTGCAATTGTTCCGGCGTGAGGGGCGGCGGCTGGTGCCCACCGAAAATGCGCTGGCCTATGCGCGCGACGTGGCAAAGGCGATGGACCTGATCAGCCGCGCCTCGATGCGGGTGCGATCCACCACCGGGGGCGGCACGCTGGCGCTGTCGATCCTACCGACCTTCGGCACGCGCTGGCTGGCGCCGCGGCTGCCGCGCTTTCTGGCGGCACATCCGGGGGTGACGATCAACCTTGGCACCCGGCTGCGGCCCTTCGATTTCGCTGAAGAAGGCTTTGACGCCGCCATCCATTTCGGGGATCGCACCTGGCCCGAGGCTGGCTTTGCGAAACTCTTCGACGAAAGGATGATCGCCTGCGCCGCGCCGGGCTTTCTGGCCAGCCACCCCATCGACAGCCCGCGCGACCTGATCGGCCTGCCGCTTTTGCAGCTGGAGACCCGGCCGAATGCCTGGGCCAGCTGGTTCTCGTACCACGGCGTATCCGCCTCGATCCCGCTGGGGATGCTGTTCGACCAGTTCGCGCCGATGATTCAATCGGCCATCTACGGCATGGGCGTGGCCCTGCTGCCCGAGTTTCTGGCCAAGGCGGAACTGGCCGATGGCCGTCTGGTCGAGGCCTGGGGCGGGCCGGTGCCCAGCGTCGGCAGCTACTACCTCGTCTGGCCCGGCATCGGCGAAAACTACCCCCCGCTGGTCGCGTTCCGCGACTGGCTGATCCAGGAGGTTTCGGGCCGCGCGGCAGAAGAGCTTCTGGCGTGGTGAACGCGCCACGGATGCCAGATCCTTGCCGGACCGGATTTCCTTTCAACGACAATCGGCAGATACTCGCCCTGGTTGAATGGGGCGATCTTCATGGACGCATTGGCATATCTGGCGGCACTCGAAGCTCCGGCCTGGCTGTTGCCAGAAACGACAGACGGGCCCATCATCCCCAATGCCGCCGCCGAAGACATGTTCCCCGGCTTCCCCCCCGCCACAGCGGCAGAGGTGATCGGGGCGGTGAACAGGCGGCTTGCCATCACCTGCTGGACCTTGCCCTTACGGCTGAACGACAGGCGCCGCTCAATCCTTGTCGCGCAATGCGGGCATGAGAACCGCGCGGGCATTGCCTTGCGTGCCGCCGGGCATGTGATGTTCGACTGGGACATGACAAGCGGCCGTCTGGACTGGTTTGCCCATGCCACGAAGGCGATGGGCTATGATACCACCCACTTCCCCGGCACTGTGCAGAACTGGCTGGGCCGCATCCATCCCGAGGATCGCCCGCGCATCGCCGCCGCCGTCCTGTCGCCCGTCCCCCCCGATCTGGAGACATGGGAGGAGGCCTATCGTTTTCTGCGCGCCGATGGCACGGCAGCCCATGTGATCGACCGGGGTTTCCTGTTGCGCGACGAGGCCGGGCAGGCCCGCCGCATGATCGGCACGATGATCGACGTCAGCGCCGTCCACAAGGCCGAGGCCCGGTTTCAGCTTGCCACCTCGGCCTCAACCGATGTGTTGTTCATCCACGATCTTGTCGAAGACAAGATCTGGTGGAGTGACGCGCTGTTCCGGCAATACGGCCATGCCGATGTGCCCGGCGTCGAAAAGACAGACTGGTGGATGTCGCGCGTGCACCCCGAGGATGCGCCACGCCTGCGCGAACGCTTTGAAGCGGCCCGAACAGGAACCGATGACCACTGGACCGAGGAATACCGGTTTGCCCGCGCCGACGGTAGCTATGTCTGGGTCGTCGACCGCGCACGGTTCCTGCGCGATGCCGACGGTCGCGCACTGCGCAGCGTCGGCTCGATGGTCGACATGACTGCGCTGCGCGAGGGGCAGGAACGCTTTCGTCTCGCGGCCGAGGCTTCGCAGGATGTGATCTATTCCTGGGAGCCGGAGACCGGCCGCACCTGGCGCAGCGAAAGCTACAGCCGCACCTTCGGGCTGGACCCGTTTGCCCCGGCATCCGGTCCGGGCAGCTGGCGCGCGGCGATCCACCCTGACGATCTGCCCCGTATCCTGCATCTCCGCGATACGGCGATCACGCGCGGGGATGACCGCTGGGAATATGCCTACCGGGTGATCCGGGGTGACGGATCGGTGGCGCATGTCATCGACCGCGCGCTGGCCCAGCGCCGCCCGGATGGCCGGTTGCACCGGCTGATCGGCTCCATCGTCGATGTCACGCGCCTGCGCGAAGAGGGGGAACGCCTGCGCGCGGTGCTGCGGCTGGCCTCCGATGTCGTGTATGAAATTGACCTGCGCGCGGGCACCGTACTTTACAGCGAAGGCGCGGTGGCGATCTTCGGCGCCGAATGGGAAGGCGAGCAGCCGTCGCCCGGTATCTGGACACAGTCGCTGCATCCCGAGGATGCGCCGCAGGTTCTGCGCCAGTTCCGCACTTTCATCGCCGGACGGCGCGAGGACTGGCGCGCCGAATACAGG
Organism: Gemmobacter sp. LW-1; assembly: GCF_001303875.1. Lineage (NCBI taxonomy): Bacteria > Pseudomonadati > Pseudomonadota > Alphaproteobacteria > Rhodobacterales > Paracoccaceae > Gemmobacter > Gemmobacter sp. LW-1. The sequence goes on from NZ_LJSC01000036.1 coordinate 61,586, forward strand.
CTGCGCCGCTCGGACGGCAGCTATGCCCATGTCCGCGACCGTGCGCTGGCTCTGCGCGATGACGAGGGCGAGGCCTTTCGTATCGTGGGGGCAATCGAGGATATCACCGATGAGGTGGAGCTTGCCGCCAAGCTGCAACAGGCGCAGCGGCTGGAGGCCCTGGGCAAGCTGACCGGCGGGGTGGCGCATGATTTCAACAACCTGCTGTCGGTCATTCTGGCCAATGCCGAACTGCTGGCGGATACGGCTGAGGATGCCGAAACGCAGGCCCCGGCAGCGCAGGTCGTGCAGGCCGCCGAACGCGGCGCAGAACTGGTGCACAGCCTGCTGGCCTTTGCCCGCCGTCAGCCGCTTGCCCCACGCGCACTGGCCAGCGCCAGCGTTCTGACCGAATTGCGCTGCATGCTGAGCCGTACCCTGCCCGCCTATATCAGGCTTTCGGTCGTCACACCCGACGACCTCTGGCCGGTCGAGGCAGATCCGACGCAATTGCAGACCGCGCTTCTGAACCTTGCTGTCAATGCCGGCGATGCGATGCCCGACGGCGGCGATCTCGTCATCGAGGCCGAAAACTGCGTGGTGGACAGCAGCTATGCCGCCGCCAATCCCGACGCGCGGACGGGCGAGTTTCTGCGGCTGTCGATCACCGATTCCGGCACAGGCATGCTGCCGGACGTCGCGGCGCGGGCTTTCGACCCCTTCTTTACCACCAAGCCCGTCGGGCGCGGCTCCGGGCTTGGCCTGTCGATGGTGCATGGTTTCGTCAGCCAGTCGGGCGGCCATGTGACGCTTTACAGTGAGGCGGGACAGGGCACCACCGTCCGGCTGTATCTGCCGCGCAGTCGCCAGGGATCAGAGGCCCATGTCGGCTCGCTCGCAGACCCGGCAGAGGCCATTCCCATGGGGGCCGGTCAGCATGTGGTCGTGGCCGAGGATGATCCCGCGCTTCGCCCGCATGTGGCGAGGCTGGTCGAAAGCCTCGGCTATCGCGTCACCGCTGTCGCGGATGGCGCCGCTGCGCTGGAGGCGATCCGCGCTGCCGGGGATGTGAGCCTGCTGTTCACCGATGTGGTGATGCCGGGTGAGATGAACGGGCTGGTGCTGGCCGAACGTGTGCTGGCCGATTTTCCGGGGCTGAAGATCCTGTTCACCTCGGGCTATTCGGAAAATGCGATCCTGCGGCGCGGCAGTCTCGTTTCCGGCGCAAGGCTCCTGTCGAAGCCCTACCGGCGCCGCGACCTCGGGCTGCGGCTGCACGAGGCGCTGCATGGGGATGCAGCGCCCCGCCCCTGAAGGTTCATCAGCCCTTGCGGGCGGTGTAGTGCATCGGCCCGCCACGCCAGCGCGGGAAGCCGTAGCCATGGATTTCCACAAGGTCGATGTCGGACGGGCTGAGCGCGATACCCTCCGCAAGGATCGCCTCCCCCTCGGCGGCCATCTCACCGACAAGCCGTTCGGCAATGGCCGCACGATCCAGCGCCGGTCCCGCGGTGATGGCAACCGCCAGCACCTCGGCCACCCTGGCCGATGCCTGCGGCTTGCGGTCGCCCGGCGCATAATCATACCAGCCACCGCCGGTTTTCTGCCCCTTGCGACCCGCACGCACCAGCAGATCGCCGAGCGTTTCCGGCACGTCCTGCCCTGCCGCCCGCGCGCCCTCGCGTTGCAGGAAGGCAATGTCGAGCCCGCCCAGATCCTGCGCCTCGAAAGGCCCCATGGCAAAACCAAAGCCGCGCATGGCCGCATCAACTTCGGCAATCGCCACGCCCTGCCGCACCAGCGCTTCGGCGGCAGCGCGATAGCGTTTGAGGATGCGGTTGCCGATGAAGCCCTCGCAGATGCCCGCCTGCACCGGAATCTTGCCCAGCGCCCGCGCCAGCGCAAAGCCGGTGGCCAGCGTTTCCGGCGCGGTCTCGGGTGTCGGCACGATTTCCAGCAGTTTCATCACATTGGCCGGGCTGAAGAAATGCAGCCCGATGAAGCGACCGGGGTTCGCAAGCCCTTCGGCAATCGCGCGCGGATCGAGGTAGGAGGTATTGGTCGCCAGCACCGCATCGGCCCGGCAATGGCGGGCAAGGTCGGCAAAGACCGCGCGTTTCACGCCGATCTCCTCGAATACCGCCTCGATCACCAGATCGGTGTCGGCAAGCGCAGCGTAATCGGTGGCGCCGCTGACGCCCGCCACACGCGCCGCCGCCTGTTCGGGCGTCAGCTTGCCGCGTTTGACCCCGCCATCGAAGATGGTTTGCAGGTTGGTAAGCCCGCGCGCCAGCGCCTCGGCATCGCGCTCGATCAGCACGACCGGAAGGCCCGCATCGCGCAGTGCTGCGGCGATACCCGCCCCCATGGTCCCACCGCCGATCACCCCGGCATTGCGCAGGGGCAAGGGCTTGGCCTCGCCCAGATGCGCCGGTCGCGGCGCGGCACGTTCGGCGAAAAACACATGGCGCAGCGCGGCAGCCTGATCAGAGCCGCGCAGGTCAAGAAAGGTCGCGCGTTCAAAGGCCAGCGCTTCAGCAAAGGGCGCCTGAACCGCCTTCTGCACGCAGGCAAGCGCGCGCAGCGGGGCGGCCTCGCCCTTCGCCCGCCTGGCAACCGCCGCCTGCTGTTCGGCCCAGAACGCCGCCCCCGGATCCGTGACAGGACGTTCCGAGGCGGGCAGCGACAGCGGGGCCTCCAGCGCGGCTCGTGCGAAGGCGATGGCGCCTTCGCGCAGATCGCCGGACAGCACCGCATCAACCAGCCCCATCGCCTGCGCCTTCGCGGCCTTCACCGGCTTGCCGGTCGTCACCAGATCCACCGCCGCCGCAGCCCCTGCCACGCGCGGTGTGCGCACCGTGCCGGAAGCCCCCGGCACGATGCCCAGCCCCACTTCGGGCAGGCCGACCGAAGCACCATCCAGTGCCACCCGGAAGCGGCAGCCCAGTGCCACCTCGAACCCGCCGCCCAGCGCGCTGCCATGAATGGCGGCGACCCAGGGCTTCACCGCACCCTCGATCCGGTTCACCACATCGGGCAGATGCGGCTCGACCGGCGGCTTGCCGAATTCGCGCACATCGGCCCCGGCGATGAAGGTGCGGCCCGCGCAGATCAGCACCACCGCCCGCACATCCGGGTCGGCGTCCAGCGTGGCCACCGCATCCCACAGCCCCTGCCGCAGCGCCTGACCCAGCGCGTTGACTGGCGGATTGTCCACGGTGACGACGGCGATTTCGCCCTCGCGTTCGATGCTTACAACGCTCATCTCAGATCCCCAGATAGGCTTCGCGGATGCGCGGATCGGCGATCAGCTCGGCCGCCGTCCCGCTCATGGTGATATGCCCTGTTTCCATCACATAGCCACGATCCGCAATCTTCAAGGCACCGAAGGCATTCTGTTCGACCAGCAGGACAGTGACGTTCAGCGCCTTCAGACCCTTCACCACGTCAAAGATCTGCTGCACGACAATGGGCGCCAGACCCATCGAGGGTTCATCCAGCAGCAGGCAGGACGGCCGCCCCATCAGCGCCCGCGCCATGGCAAGCATCTGTTGCTGGCCGCCCGACAGGCCGCCCGCCGCCAGATTGCGCTTTTCCTTCAGGATCGGGAACATCTGGAAGGCATCTTCCATGTCCTTTTCCACCCGGTCATCCGAGAACAGGAAGGCGCCAAGCCGCAGGTTTTCCTCCACCGTCAGGTTGGTGAAGATCTGCCGCCCCTCGGGCGATTGCGCGAGACCGCGCCGCAGCCGCTTGTAGGCCGGAACCGGCGTCAGCGCCTCACCGCGAAAGGTGATGCTGCCGCCCGTGACCGGCTGCACGCCCGACAGGCAGCGCAGAAGCGTCGTCTTGCCCGCGCCATTGGCGCCGACCACGGTGACGATCTCGCCGCTGTCCACATGCAGGTCGATGCCATGCAGCACCTCGATGCGCCCGTAACGCGAGCGCAGCCCCTCAACCGTCAGCATTCTCGGCCTCCGTTCCCAGATAGGCCGCGATCACCGCCGGGTCGCGGCTGACCGTGGCCGGGTCGCCCTCGGCGATCTTCTCGCCATGGTCCAGCACCACGATGTGACTGGAAATCCGCATGACCATCTTCATGTCATGCTCCACCAGCAGGATCGCCACGCCGGATTTGGCGACCTCCGCGATCAGGTGGTCGATCTCCTCGGTTTCCACGGCATTGCAGCCTGCGGCGGGTTCGTCCAGCAACAGAACCTTGGGGTTCAGCGCCAGCGCGCGCGCAATCTCCAGCCGTTTCAGCGCGCCGTAAGACAGGTTCCCCGCCTCGCGTTCGGCAGCGCGTTCGAGCCCCACCCGCGCCAGCAGCGCCCGCGCGCCTTCCTCGGCTGCCTTAGAGCGCCGCCGCGACGAAGGCAGGCCCAGAAGATCGGCCAGCACCGGCCCGCGTTCCTGCAGGTGATAGCCGGAAATCGCATTTTCCAGCACCGTCATGCTTTGAAAGATTTGCAGGTTCTGGAAGGTCCGACTCATGCCGCGCCGGGCCAGAAGATCGGGGCGCATGCCCGTCACATCCTCGCCGTTCAGCACCACCTGTCCCGCGCCGGGCAGATAGACGCCCGAAATCATGTTGAACAGCGTGGTCTTCCCCGCCCCGTTCGGCCCGATGACCGAGACGATCTCACCGGGATTGACCGAAAAGCTGACCTCGTTCACCGCGCGCAGGCCACCGAAGGTGATGCCAAGACCCTTGATGTCAAGAAGGCTCATTCCCCGGTCCCCCGCAGCTTGCGCAGGATCGAAGGCAGAAGCCCCTCCCGCAGGAAGATCATCACCAGCATCATCACCAGACCCAGCACCATCTGTTCGTATTCGGCGAAGACGGTCAGAACCTGCGGCAGCAGCGTCAGGATGCCCGCGCCGAAGATCGCGCCCAGCACCGAACCCGCGCCGCCCAGAACCGCCATGGTCACCATCTCGATCGAGTGCATGAAGCCCGCGACATCGGGGGTGATGAACTTGTTTTGCAGGGCCAGCAGCGAGCCGGAAACGGAGGCATAGACCGCCGAGATCACGAAGGCCTGGAGCTTCAGGCGGCTGACATCCACGCCCACGGTCCGGGCGGCGATTTCTGACCCGTGCAGCGCACGCAGGGCGCGGCCGGTCGGGCTTTGATGCAGGTTCAGCGCGGCCCATGCGCCGAGGATCATCACGATGCCGCTGAAGAAATACCAGAACTCGCCGTTCGACAGGTTCAGGCCCCAGTCCTTCAGCACGCCGCGCAGGCCGAGGTCGGGCACGTCGATCCCGTCAGGGCCGCGCGTCAGCCAGCGTTCGTTGTTCAGCACCATGGAAATCAGGATGCCCATGCCCAGCGAGGCAACACCCAGGTAATAGCCTTTCAGCCGCAGGATAGGCCGCCCCACCAGCCAGGCCAGAGCGGCGGAAATCACGGCGCCCAGCACCACGGCCAGCGCGGGCGGCAGGCCCAGATGCACCGGCGCCAGCGCGCAGGCATAGCCGCCGATCCCGGCGAACCCGGCGTGGCCAAGGCTCACCTGTCCGGCATAGCCAGTCAGGATCACGATGCCGGTCACGGCAAGGCCATTGACGAAGATCAGGGCGCCCACGCGGTAATAGTAACCCGAGGGGAAGAAGAACGGAGTGATCGCCACAAGCGCGGCCAGCACCAGAAGGGTTGCGGTTTTCGGGGTCAGTTTCATGGCGTCACACCCGATCCGTGGATTTGCGGCCGAACAGTCCCTGCGGCATCAGGAACAGCACCGCGAGGATGACCACGAAAGCCGCCGCATCCTTGTATTGCGAACTCAGGTAGCCCGCCGTCATCGCCTCCAGGAGGCCCAGCAGCAGCCCGCCCGCCAGCGCGCCCTTAGGGTTGCCCATGCCGCCCAGCATGGCGGCGGCAAAGCCCTTCAGGGCCAGCGTCAGGCCGACGTCATACGAGGTCAGCGTGATCGGCGTCACCAGAACACCTGCCAGGGCCCCGATGCCCGCCGACAGCGCAAAGGAAAGCGTCATCACGAAATTGGTGTTGATGCCCACAAGCTGCGCCGCCAGCCGGTTGTTCGAGGTCGCCAGCACTGCCCGCCCCAGGAGCGTTCGGGTGAAGAACAGCCAGAGCGCCACGAAAACCAGCACCGCCCCCGCGATGACCCACAGGCTTTGCGGCAGGATCGTCGCGCCCAGAATGCGGATCGGATCGTCACCCGAAAAGGCCGGGAAGGTGTGGATCTGCTTGTCGAACACCAGTTGCGCCGCACCGCGAATGAAGATCGAGGCGCCGATGGTAATGATGATCAGCGACACGACCGGCGCGCCGCGTGCGGGTTCGATGGCCAGCCGGTTCAGCGCCACCCCCACGGCAGCGGTGCCGACGATGGCGACCAGCGCCGCCAGCGGCAGCGGCAGCCCTGCGGCATGGGCGAAAACCGTGGCCATGCCACCCAGCATGACAAACTCGCCCTGGGCGAAGTTAACGACATCAGAGGCGTTGTAGATGATCGTGAAGCCCAGCGCGACAAGCGCATAGACCGCGCCGACCGTCACCCCGGAAAAGAGGAATTGCAATAGTTCCGACATGCAGGAGGCTCTCCGGCTGGCAGGGATCGCGGGGCGGCCAAAGACCGCCCCGTCCCGTCAATGAAAGTCAGTCGAGGGATGCCCGACGCTGGATCACTCCACGATGGTCCAGTCGCCGTTCTTGATTTCCAGCATCTTGAACGCGGTCAGGTCGAGACCAAGGTGGTCTTCTGCCGTCATGTTCACGATACCGCCGGTGCCGACATAGCCGGTGGTGCCTTCGATGGCATCACGGATCGCGGCAGGCTCGGCCCCCGCCTTTTCCAGCGCGCCTTTCAGGATCATGAACGCGTCATAGGCGTGGCCGCCGAAGGTCGAAACCGGGGTGCCGGTCTTCTTCTCGAACCCGTCGCGATAGGCGGTCACGACCGCTTTCTGCGGATCGCTGTCGGGCAGGATGTCGGCCACCAGAAGTGCAGCGGCAGGCAGGCGCACGCCTTCAGCCGCTTCCACGCCCGCGAGGTCGATGAAGCCTTTCGAGGCCACACCATGCGACTGATACAGCGGCAGGCCGACGGCAAGCTGCTTGTAGTTGCGCGTCACGATGGACGGACCCTGACCGAAGCCGGGGTTCAGCACGGCCTGAATACCAGCGGTGTTCTTGATGTTGGTCAGTTGCGGCGTCATGTCGGCGTCTTTGGGATCGTAGGTTTCATCTGCCACGATCTCGATGCCGTAATCCCCCACCACGCCCTTGCACTGCGCCTGCATCGAGGCGCCGAAGCCGTCGGTGCCCGAGATCATGCCGATCTTGGTCACGCCGCGCTTCTGCATGTCCTCGAAGATCTTCTGGCAGGCCATGCGGTCAGTGTGCGGGGTCTTGAACACCCAGGCTTTCACCGGGTCAATGATGTCCACCGCACCTGCCAGCGAGATGAACGGGATTTCCGCATCTTCCGCCACCGGGATGATCGACATGGTGGTGCCGGTGGTGGTGCCGCCGATGATCGCGGCAACCTCATCATCTTCGACGAGGCGGGTGGCGAAGGTGCGCGCCTTGTTCGGGTCGCCGCCGTCGTCATACATCACGAGTTCCAGCATCTCGCCGTTGATGCCGCCTGCGGCATTCACTTCCTCGACGAGCATTTCCAGCGTCTTGGCCTCGGGATCGCCCAGGAAAGAGGCCGGGCCGGTGGCCGATAGCGTGGCACCGATCTTGATTTCGGCCTGCGCCGCCGGGGCAAGGCCCAGCGCCATCAGGGTGGCGATTGCGGTGGTGGTCAGTCTGTTCATGGGGTTCCTCCTCCCAAAGAAACGAGAAAACGGTCAGGTCGCCTGCCGCAGGGGGCGGCGCCACATCACGCGGGTGAAGCGGCTGGCGACAAAGGCGGTGTCGGTCAGGCTGGCATTGCCCGCCGGATTGCCGCCGGTGACATGGAAGTCACTGAAAGCGGCGGATTGATTGACGAAGATATTGCCGGTCAGGTTGATCGACAGATTCACCCCCGCGTCTGCGAAAGCCCGGATCGCACGGGCGATGCGCGGCTCATCGGTGTCGTAAAGCGCGGCGGTGATGGCACCCTTGCGGCGGGCGATCTCCGCCGCCGCCGTGATGCCCGCATCGGCATCCGCGACCGCGATCAGGAAGGCGACAGGGCCGAAGCATTCGCCGTCCTGCGGGCCGGGCTGGCCATCCTCGACCGCCAGCAGCAGGGGCGAGCGCAGGCGGCCTTCGCCCGCGCTGTCGCGCACCACCCTGCCCTGCCCGCGCAGACCTTCCAGCCGGGCGGCGGTGGCCGGATTGGCCAGCGCGCCGGAGACGCCCGCCGCGCGGGCCGGATCGGCCAGCAGATCGTCAATGGCCCCGGCCAACGCCGCCGCTACCGCGTCAAAGCTCTTATGCCCCTCGTCGGTGTCGATCCCACCTCTGGGAATATAGATGTTCTGCGGCGCCGTGCACATCTGCCCGGAATAAAGCGACAGCGAGAAGGCGAGGTTGGCGCACATGCCCGCGTAATCATCCGTCGCGGCGAGGGTGATGCTGTTCACCCCGGTTTCCTCGGTGAACAGTTGCGCCTGCCGGGCATTGTCGCGCAGCCAGCCGCCGAAAGTGGCCGACCCGGTATAGTCGATCAGCCGGATCGCCGGATCGCTGGCCAATGCTTTCGTGACCTCGGCCCCCGGTTCATCCACCGCAAGAAGCACGGCGTCAGCGGGCAGACCCGCCTCGGCCAGAACCTCGCGCGCTACGCGCACGGTCAGCGCCAGCGGCAGGATGGCGCCGGGATGCGGCTTCACGATCACCGGATTGCCGGTGGCGAGGCTGGCGAAGATGCCGGGATAGGAATTCCACGTCGGGAAGGTGTTGCAGCCGATGGTCAGCGCCAGCCCGCGCGGCACCAGCGTCCAGTGTTTCTCCAGCACCAAGGGCGCGGCCTTGCCCTGCGGTTTTTCCCAGATCGCATCACGGGCGAAGCGCGTCATCTCGGACCAGGCGACAGCGACCGCCTCCAGCCCGCGATCCTGCGCATGGGGGCCGCCCGCCTGAAACGCCATGGCGAAGGCCTGCCCGGTGGTGTGCATGGTGGCATTGCCCAGAAGAAAACTGATCCGATTCAGCCGGGTCAGGATTTCCAGACAGATCCCCACCCGCGCCTCCGGCCCCGCCTCGGCCAGCGCCGGGGCGGCCGCTTCAGCGGCGGCAATCAGGGCAGGCACGTCCGCCGCCGGATAGGTGATTCCCAAGGCGCCACCAAAGGGCGAAACCTCGGCCCCCGCCCGACGCGATTCGGGATGACCGGGCAGCGCGAAGGGCTGCCCCAGCAACGCAGCATAGGCGGCCTCGCCATCCGTTTTCGCAGTTTCCCCATAGATTTTACCGCTGGGCACCTCGGGGAACGGGGTCCAGAAGGCACGGCTCTGGACGGCCTTCACGGCATCGTCCAGCATCTCGCGGTGGCGATCGAACAGGGCGGTCATGGCATCCTCCTCCCAGGCTGCGCTTTATCATTGACCGGCCGGTCGGTTTATGCAACATGAATTTTCGAGGGCCCCATGATTTCGGGGCAAGGGAGAGAGCGATGACCCAATCCGATACCGTTCAGGCCACTCTGGCCGACGGCGTGCTGACGCTGACGCTGAACCGCCCCGACAAGCTGAACTCGTTCAACGAAGAGATGCACCTTGCGCTGCGCACGGGCTTCCAGCGGGCGCATGACGATGCGGAGGTGCGGGCCGTTCTGCTGACCGGCGCCGGGCGTGGCTTCTGCGCCGGGCAGGATCTGGGCAACCGCGACCCGCGCAAGGGCGGCCCTGCCCCCGATCTGGGCTATACGCTGGACACTTTCTACAACCCGAATCTGCGCCTGATCCGCAGCCTTGAAAAGCCGGTGATCTGCGCGGTGAACGGCGTCGCCGCCGGGGCTGGTGCCAATATCGCCTTTGCCTGCGACATCGTTCTGGCGGCAAAATCCGCGAAATTCATCCAGGCTTTCGCCAAGATCGGCCTTGTTCCCGATGCCGGCGGTACATGGAGCCTGACCCGCCTTCTGGGCGAGGCGCGCGCCAAGGCGCTGGCCCTGACAGCGGAACCGCTTATGGCCGAAAAGGCCGCCGACTGGGGCCTGATCTGGAAAGCGGTGGAGGACGCCGATCTGCTCGCCGAGGCGACTGCGCTGGCGCAATCGCTTGCCGCCGGGCCGACGCTGGGCCTTGGCATGACCAAGCGGCTGATACAGGCTGCGGGCAGCAACAGCCTTGACGAGCAACTGGACATGGAGCGCGATTGCCAGCAGATCGCGGGCCGCAGCGCCGATTATGCCGAGGGCGTGACCGCCTTCCTCGAAAAGCGCAAGCCGGAGTTCAGGGGGGAATGAAGGACATGGCCGAAATGACCGCGCAGGACATCGCGCGCGCCTGCGCCGATGCGATGTGGAACAATGACAGCACTTCGCAGCGGCTGGGGATGGAATTGGAACACATCGCCCCCGGCGAGGCGACCCTTGCGATGACCGTGACCGATGCCATGTCGAACGGCCACGGCAATTGCCACGGCGGCTTCATCTTCACGCTGGGCGACAGCGCCTTTGCCTTCGCCTGCAACAGCCACAATCAGGTGGTGGTTGGCCAGCACTGCTCGATCACCTATATCGCCCCCGCCCGCATCGGCGACCGCCTTGTCGCCACTGCGACCGAGCTGTCACGTCAGGGCCGGTCCGGCATCTACGACATCCGCATCACCAACCAGCACGGCCAGCCTATCGCGGAATTCCGCGGTCATTCGCGAGTCGTGAAGGGCAGCCATCTGCCGGTCGAAGCCTGACCGGACCCGCATTTCCAAGGGAGGACACCATGGAAGACCTGACGCCGCGCAAGCAGGATCTGGACCCGATCGAATACGCCTCGCGCGATGAAATCGAGGCGCTGCAATTCCACCGCATGAAGCGGTCGCTGAAACACGCCTATGAAAACTCGCCCTTCTACCGCAACCGCTTCATCGAGCACGACGTGCACCCCGAGGAGCTGAAGTCGCTGAAGGACCTGGCGAAGTTCCCGTTCACCACCAAGCAGGATCTGCGCGACACCTATCCCTTCGGCATGTTCGCCGTGCCACAGACGAAACTGGTGCGCATCCACGGCTCGTCCGGCACCACCGGCAAACCGACCGTGGTGGGCTATACCGCCGCCGATATCGACCATTGGGCGAACCTCATCGCGCGGTCCATCCGGGCTGCGGGCGGGCGTCCGGGCGACATCCTGCACAATGCCTATGGCTACGGTCTGTTCACCGGCGGTCTGGGCGCGCATTACGGCGCGGAACGGCTGGGCTGCACTGTGGTGCCGATCTCGGGCGGGATGACCGAACGGCAGGTCACGCTGATCAACGACTTCAAGCCGCGCATCATCATGGTGACGCCGAGCTACATGCTGTCGATCCTTGATGAGTTCCGCCGTCAGGGCCTCGACCCCCGCGAATCCTCGCTGAAAGTCGGCATCTTCGGGGCCGAACCCTGGACCAACGCCATGCGCGAGGAAATCGAACAGGCTTTCGACATGCACGCGGTCGACATCTACGGCCTGTCCGAGGTCATGGGGCCGGGCGTCGCGCAGGAATGCGTGGAAACCAAGGACGGGCTGCACATCTGGGAAGACCATTTCTACCCGGAAATCATCGACCCGGTGACGGGCGAGGTGCTGCCCGACGGCGAGATGGGCGAACTGGTATTCACCACGCTGACCAAGGAAGGTCTGCCGATGGTGCGTTACCGCACCCGCGACCTGACCCGCCTGCTGCCCGGCACTGCCCGTTCCATGCGCCGGATCGAAAAGATCACCGGCCGCAGCGACGACATGATCATCCTGCGCGGCGTCAACGTCTTCCCGACCCAGATCGAAGAGCAGATCCTGAAGTGCAAGGGCCTCGCCCCGCATTTCCAGATCGAACTGACCCGCTCGGGCCGGATGGACAACATGACCGTCCACGTTGAATGCACCCCCGACATGACAGCCGAGGACGCCCGCGCGAAGTCGGCCAAGGAACTGGCGCATCACATCAAGTCGGTCGTCGGCGTCTCGACCAAAATCGAAGTGCGTGACCCGAATGCGGTGGCCCGGTCGGAAGGCAAGGCCAAGCGCGTGATCGACAACCGCCCCAAGGAATGACGGTGAATTTCCGCGGCCGGGGTGACTCGGCCGCGACTTGCCGCTAAAGCAGAAACGGGGGCCCTGCCCCCTTTTTTCGGCCAGAATGGCAGGAAAGCGAGAATATGGCTCGGACCAGAGCGACAGATTTCGAAGAAAAGCAACGTGGCATTCTGGAAAATGCCGCCGCCGTCTTTGCCGAACAGGGGATGGAGAAAGCCTCCATGTCCCAGATCGCCGCGCATGCGCAGGTGTCTAAGGCGCTGCTGTATCATTACTACCCCAGCAAGGATGCGCTGATCTTCGCGATCATCATGACGCATCTGGAGGGGCTGGAGACCGCCACGGAAGAGGCCGACGACCCCACCCTGCCCCCGGCCGACCGCCTGCGGCAACTGGTGGGGGCCGTGCTGGAAAACTATCGCGGTGCCGACAATCAGCACAAGGTGCAGCTCAATGCCGCCGCCGCCCTGTCTGATGACCAGAAGGCCGAAATCACCGGCGTCGAGCGCCGCATCGTCAAACGCTTTTCCACCGTGCTGCGTCAGATCAACCCGGACCTCGACAGCAGTGACCGCCCGCTGCTGATGCCCGTTACCATGTCGCTGTTTGGCATGATGAACTGGGTCTACATGTGGTTCAAGGAAGGCGGCCGCATCAGCCGCGACGATTACGCCGACTTAGCGACGACACTGATCCTCGAAGGCATCAAGGCGGTGCGGTGAAGCACCGCCCTTCTGGGCATCACCTGGCAATCATGGGTTTTCAATTGCCCTTCCAAGATGCGTGTGGCAATTTCCGCGCGCATTACCTTGAAGGATTTCAACCCATGCGACGCATCCTCCGCGCCACCGCGACCCTGGCCGCGATCCTTCTCTCGGTCGGCCCTGCCGCCGCAGCCCCGTCGGGCGCTGAGATCTGCAAAAAGATGATCAGGGAGGGCCGCGCGAATGGCATGGATCAGCGCAAGTGCCTCTGTGCCCACCGCCTTGCCGAAGCGACACTTGACGACGACATCACAGCTTTGCTTTTCGACTCCTGGTACAGGGGCGTCAACAACATGTCGGCGATCGAGCGTCTGCCGAACCAGAGCCGCGTCAAGAAGCAGATCGCGACCATGGCTCTGACGCTTGAGACCAGATGCAAGTGATGCCACCCGCCTGCCGTCGGCGCCTGATCGTGACGGCACTCTCGCTTGCGGTACTGATCCCCTCCGGTGCGCTGGCAGAGGCTTCGGGCGCGTCCCTTACTCCGCTCTCGATATTCCGCGAATGTGATGCCTGTCCCGAAATGATCGTCATGCCGCCCGGCAACTTTATAATGGGGGCGATCCCGGGAGAATCCCGCAACCCGTTCTATTACGACAAAGCGAAAGACCAGTTCGGGCGCAGGAAACCGGGCGAGGTGAACATCCTGCCCGCCGAACATCCGCGCCACCGGGTCGAGATGGATGTTCCCTTCGCCATGGCGCGGAACGAAACCACCCATGCCGAGTGGATGGAATGTGTCGACGATGGCGGATGCAGCCGTGTTCCTGATCATCGGGTCGTCACGATCAACGGCTATATCCGCCTCGGGCCGCGGCATCCCGTCATCAATATCTCGTGGCAAGATGCGCAGACCTATGTGGACTGGCTGAACCGGAAGGTCGGACAGACGGTCTACCGGCTGCCGACCGAGGCGGAATGGGAATATGCTGCACGGGCGGGCACCGAGACACCCTTCGCACAGGGCGATGCGCTGACATCGGATCAGGCGAATTTCTCGCGGCTAGGAACCGAGAACATCCTTGGCCACCCGATGCCCGAGCTGCGCGATCCGAACGGCCCCGTCACCGTCGATGAACTGGACGCGGCAAACCGCTGGGGGCTGCGGCATATGTCCGGGAACGTCTTTGAATACACCTTGTCCTGCTGGACGCCGGAACATCTGGGCCTGTCCAGCGACAGCGCCTATCTGGCGCAGGCACGCGCAACCACCACCTGCCGCCGCGTGGAAAAAGGGGGCTCCTATCAGACTTCAATGGACAGCCTGCGCCCGGCACACCGCCGCTTTGGTTCTGAAGATTTCACCTTGCCGTCTTACGGATTTCGCGTCGTCCGGGAATTGCGGTCCGAAGCGCGGTAGCAACGCCATTGCTGCTCAGGGCTGATCGCTCCGCGCCTTGGGCGAAAGCAACACCCCTCACCCTCGCCACATGTCGAGTCACGCACATCGCTTCCATCCGCGACACAGGCTGAAAGCAAGAGGGGCGCAGCCAATAGCGAGGCATGGCAGCGCGACATCGCTATCTCACATTTTGGCCGGGCCAGTTGGCCGAGCCACCGTCCGCACGAACAGCGTGCGCCTCAGGCGGCGGATCGCCCTACCTCTCGAACCCCGCGCGGGCGAGCTCCAGCGGATCATATTCCGGTGCGGTGGTGCGGCGGCGGTCGGGTTCCGCTTCGGTCAGCGCCACTGCAGGGCGGAGCTTGTCGCGGGCCTCCAACGCGAGGCGCTGATAGACGCCGGTGCCCTGCCGCTTCCAGGCGATTTCTTCGGGGCTGAGTTCCCGTACCACCTTGGCCGGCGAGCCGACAGCAAGGCTGTTGGGCGGGATCTGTGCGCCCGCCTTCACGAAGGCCATGGCGGCGATGATGGTGTTTTCGCCCACCACCGCCTCATCCATCACCACGGCATTCATGCCCACCATGGCGTTCCTGCCGATCTGGCAGCCATGCAGCACCGCGCCATGGCCGATATGGCCGCTTTCTTCGACCACAACATCCTTGCCGGGGAAGGAATGCACCACGCAGGTTTCCTGCACGTTGCATCCACGCTCCAGCACGATGCGGCCGAAATCGCCGCGCAGCACGGCGCCAGGGCCGACGTAGACCGCCGGGCCGATGATCACATCGCCGATGACCACCGCCTCGGGATGGACAAAGGCCATGGGGTCGATCACCGGCACGACGCCGTCATAGGCGTAGACGCGGCTCATGCGGCGGGCCAGTGCTTCGCGACCATGGTCAGCACGTCATATTGCGCCACCACCGCGCCGTTCTGGTTGGTCACCTGGCAATCCCAGCGCACCTCGCCATGTTCGGCATTGGCACGCGGGTTGATCTCCTTGCAGGTCAGCCGCACTTGCAGCGTGTCGCCGAAATAGACCGGGGTCAGGAAACGCAGGTTATCGACGCCGTAATTGGCCAGAACCGGGCCGGGGTTCGGTTCCACGAACAGCCCCGCCGCGAAACTCGCGATCAGATAGCCATGCGCCACGCGATCGTCAAAGAACGGGTTTGCCTTGGCGGCGGCCTCGTCCATATGGGCATAGAAGGTATCGCCGGTGAAATGGGCGAAATGCTCCACATCCTCCAGTGTCACCTCGCGTTTCTCGGTAACGAGCTGGTCGCCGATTTTCAACTCAGCCAGCGATTTGCGGAAAGGATGGATGTCATGGGTGACCGGCGCGCCTTCGATCCAGCGGCCCGTCACCGCCGACAGAAGGCGCGGACTGCCCTGCACGGCGGTGCGCTGCATGTAATGCTTGACGCCGCGAATGCCGCCCATCTCCTCGCCACCGCCAGCGCGACCGGGGCCGCCATGGACCAGCGGCGCCAGCGGCGAGCCATGCCCGGTGGAGGTTTTCGCCGAAGCGCGGTTGCCGATCAGCACGCGGCCATGGAACGGGGCAAGGCCCAGCACCACCTCCTCGGCCACTTTCGGATCATCGGTAAAGACCGAGGAGACCAGCGAGCCCTTGCCCATCGCGGCCAGCTCCGCCGCCTCGGCCGGGTCGTCATAGGGCATGACGGTGGAAACGGGCCCGAAGGCCTCCACATCATGCACCGCCGTGGCAGTGAAGGGGCGGTCGCAATACATCAGAACCGGGTTCAGGAAGGCGCCCTGCGTCGCATCGCCCGAGGCGACGCGCACATCGTCGGGGTTTCCAGCCACGATCTCGGCATCGGCTTGCAGGTCGCGGATGCGGGCGCGGACCTCGTCGCGCTGGTCGAGGCTCGCCAGTGCGCCCATGCGGGTGGCCTCATCCCCCGGCAGACCCGGCAGGGTCTTGCCCAGCCGGTCCCGCAGCGCCTCCACCAAGGCCTGAACATGGGCGCGGGGGGCGATGACGCGGCGGATGGCGGTGCATTTCTGCCCGGCCTTCGCCGTCATCTCGCGCGCAACTTCCTTGACGAACAGGTCAAATTCCGGCGTGCCCGGCCCGGCATCGGGACCAAGAATCGAGGCGTTCAGGCTGTCGGCCTCCATAGTGAAGCGGACCGAGTTTTCGACAATCGCCTTGTGCGATTTCAACTTGCGCCCGGTCCAGGCCGAGCCGGTGAAGGTGACGGCGTCCTGCCCCGTCACATGATCCAGGAGATCGCCGACCGAGCCGCAGACGAGTTGCAGCGCGCCGTCGGGCAGGATGCCGGTTTCGACGATGCGGCGCACCATCAACTCGGTCAGATAGGCGGTCTGGCTGGCGGGTTTCACGATGCAGGGCACACCGGCCAGCAGCGTGGGCGCGATCTTTTCCAGCATCCCCCAGATGGGGAAGTTGAAGGCGTTGATATGCACCGCAACGCCGGTCAGCGGCGTCAGGATGTGTTGCGCGACAAAGCTGCCATCCTTCGACAGCACCTCCACCTCACCATCGGTCAGCACGCGGGTGTTCGGCAATTCGCGGCGGCCTTTCGACGCGAAGGTCAGCATCGTGCCGATACCACCTTCGATGTCGATCCAGCCATCAGCGCGGGTGGCGCCGGTGCGGAAGCTCTCGGTATAGAACTCCTCCTTCCATTCCATCAGCTTCAGGCCCAGCGCCTTGAGCATCCCGGCGCGGTCGTGGAAGGACATGGCCCGCAGGCGCGGGCCGGCCACGCGGCGGCCGTAATCCAGCGCGCCGGCGAAATCGAGCCCGGTGGAATCGATCATCGCCACCGGCGCCCCGGTGGCGGCATCGAGCAGCGTCTGCCCCTCGGCCTGCCCGGCCATCCAGTGGCCACAGAGATAGCTTTCAAGACGGCGCGGCGCGGCGGTCATGGCGTTTCCTTCAGATTTGTCGTTCATCAACGGGCGCGGCCCTGTTCCACCGCGCCCGCAGGTAGCGTGTCAGAGGCCCAGCGGGGCCAGCTTCTCGGCCACCAGCGCCTCCCAGCGGGACAGCAGGGCCTCGTTCGGGCTATGGCGCAGGCCGAATTTGCGCAGCGTATCATAGCGGCCGGAACCTGCGACGCCGAAGGTTGCGGCGACACGCGGGCGCCAATAGGCGATGGCGGCCTTGGCGTCAGAACGGCCCGCATCCGCTGCGGCGATACGCTCCAGCCCCTCCAGCCCCAGCTCAGTGTGACGCGCCTCGCGCGGGGCGATCTCGCGGAAGACCTCGGCCAGCGGCGCGTAAGAGACGCGGGTCAGTTCGGTCATCTGCACACCGGTAGCAAGGCCCATCAGCACGTTCATCGCCACCGCATCCGCCCAGCCGGTGATCGGGTAATGGAACACCGACAGGCGCATGTCGCCCGCCTGCCGCGCCGCGCCCAGATCGGCGTCGCGACCCACACGGGCGGCCCAGTCATGCTGGCCCTGATAGCGTTTGGTATCGGTGCCGAAGCTGCCCATCACGTCCAGCACGCGCTCCGCATGATCGGCCTTTTCCAGCGTGATCCGGCTGGCACTGATGCGTTCCTTGATGCCGGGCGCAAAGTTGATCGAGGCGGCAAAGCCCGCCGACCCGGCCAGTTCGCTGTCGACGAACGACCCCATCAGCCGCATCAGCTCGCCCCGATAGCGGGCGGGCACGTTGCCGGGCGCGGTCAGAACACCGCCCTGCGCCAGATAGTCTTCGATATTCATCGTGTCGGACATTTCAGACCTCATTCGTCATAGGTCACGACCACACGGTCGCTGAGCGGGATCGCCTGGCAGGACAGCACATAGCCCGCGCGGACCTCGTAATCTTCAAGCGCGTGGTTCACGGCCATTTCCACCTCGCCCTCCAGCACCTTGCAGCGGCAGGTCGAACAGACGCCCGCCTTGCACGAATAGGGCGCGTCCATCTGCGCGGCGATAGCGGCATCCAGTATCGACTGCCCCCCGCGCGGCATCTCGAAGCTACGGGTCGCGCCGTCGAGCGTGACGGTGGCCTGCGTGCCGCTGCCCGGCGTCACCGCGACCTTGGAAACGGCCTTGGCACGCGCCCGGCCCGGCTGGCCGCTGGCGAACAGTTCAAACTTGATCTGGCTGTCGCTCAGCCCATGGTCGCGCAAGCTGGCGGCGATAGCCAGCATCATCGGCTCAGGGCCGCAGATAAAGGCGGTATCCACCGATTTCGCGTCGATCCAGTGCTCGAACAGCGCTTTCATCTTCTCGCCATCCACCCGGCCGGTGAACAGGTCGATGTCCTGCGCCTCGGCTTCCAACACATGCAGAACCGAGAGGCGGCCAAGATAGAGGTTCTTCAGATCCTCAAGCTCTTCGCGGAACATGATCGTGCTGATCTGGCGGTTGGCATAGACCAGCGTGAACCGGCTGGCAGGTTCGCGCGCCAGTACGGTCTTGATGATCGACAGAAGCGGCGTGATGCCCGAACCACCTGCAAAGCCAAGGTAGTGTTTCGCCGCCTCGGGTTCGAGCGCAGTAAAGAACTTGCCCATCGGCGGCATGGCCTCAAGCTCGTCGCCAGGGGCGAGGTTCTCGTTCGCCCATGTGCTGAAGGCGCCGCCATCGACGCGCTTGATGCCGACGCGCAGCACGCCCTCATCCTTGCCGGCGCAGATGGAATAGCTGCGGCGCAGTTCCTCGCCGTCGAAATCGCGGCGGAAGGTCAGATACTGGCCTTGGGTAAAGTCGAACAGCGCGCGGTCCTCGTCGCGCGGGGCGAGGGTCACCACCACGGCGTCGCGCGTCTCGCGGCGGACCTCGGTGACCTTCAGGGAGTGGAAGCGTGCCATGATGGGCTCCTGCCTATTGGGTCGGGCGCATCGTCAGATGCATTTGAAATAGTCGAAGGGTTCCAGACAGTCGTTGCAGACATAGCTGGCCTTGCAGGGGGTCGAGCCGAACTGGCTGACCTTGCGGGTCTGGGTAGAGCCGCAGCGCGGGCAGGCGATGGTCAGGTTCGACGTGCCCGAAAGCCGCGCGATCCGCCCCGCCAGCCGCCCATCGGCGGCGGTGCCGTCGATCGGGGGGGCGATGCCATAGGCGCGCAGCTTCTCGCGCCCCTCGGCTGTGATCCAGTCGGTCGTCCAGGGCGGCGACAACTGCCGCTCCAGCCGCAGATCGGTGATGCCCCGGTCGCGCAGCGCCTTTTCGATGTCGAGGTTGATGACCCCGGTCGCCGGGCAGCCCGAATAGGTGGGCGTCACGGTGACAACCAGCGTCTCGCCCTGCCAGGCCACATCGCGGATGATGCCCAGATCGGTCAGGCTGATCACCGGGATTTCCGGGTCCGGCACTTCCGACAGCCAGCCTCGGATTTCCGCGACACTCGGGCGTTCCTCCCCCCCCCGCATCGCGCTTACCAGGTCGCGCCGGGATAGGCGCGTTGCAGGAACTGCATTTCGGCCAGGATATAGCCAAGGTGTTCGGAATGAACGCCTTTGCGGCCGCCCTTATGCTGATAGGTCTCGCCCGGATGGGTCAGCGTGGATTCAGCCAGCACTTGCGAAACCGTCGCATCCCATGCCGCCTTCAGGCTGGCCGGTGCCGGGGCGATCCCGGCGGCGACCACGGCCTCATCCGAGGCATCGGCCATGAACAGCTCCCCCGTATAGGGGTAAAGCGTATCCAGCGCCTTCTGCATCCGCGCGCGGCTTTCCTCGGTGCCGTCCCCCAGACGGATCACCAGATCGGCAGAGCGTTCCAGATGATAGGCCACTTCCTTCACCGCCTTGGCGGCGATCTCCGCCACGCGGGCGTCGGAGGATTTCTCCAAGGCGCGCAGCAATTCGATATGCCAGGCGTCGAACAGGAACTGCCGCATCAGCGTATTGCCGAAATCGCCGTTCGGACGTTCGACCAGCAGCACGTTGCGGAAGGCCGCCGCGTCACGCAGATAGGCAAGCTGATCGGCAGTGCGGCCCTTGCCCTCCACCTCGGCCGCGAGGCCAAGCCAGAACTGCGTCTGCCCGATCAGGTCAAGCGCCTGATTGGCCAGCGCGATGTCTTCCTCCAGAACCGGCGAATGCCCGCACCATTCCGAAACCCGGTGGCCAAGGATCAGGCAATTGTCGCCGATCCGGCAAAGCCATTCGAAGAAGGCGGCCTGATTGACTGCGCTGCCCATCACATATGCCCCACTTCCGGCGGAATGTCGAAGAAGGTCGGATGACGATAGACCTTGGAATTCGACGGCTCGAACAGCGGCCCCTTGTCCGAGGGGCTGGAGGCGGTGATGTCATTCGACTTCACCACCCAGATCGAGACGCCCTCGTTGCGGCGGGTATAGACGTCGCGCGCATTGCGGATCGCCATTTCGGCATCCGGCGCATGCAGGCTGCCGACGTGACGATGGTTGAGACCGTGCTGGCCACGGATGAAAACTTCCCAAAGGGGCCATTCGCTGGACATGGGTTCCTCCCGGTGATGGGTGTCTGGCTTGGGGGGCAGGCGCCCCCCTGTTCGATGATTATTCGGCGGCCATGCGCGCGGCGGCGCGGCGGGCATCGGCCTTCTTCGCATGCGCCATCAGCCCGTCACGGAACCAGGCGCCGTCCTCCCAGGCGGTCACGCGGGCCTCCAGGCGTTCGGTATTGCACGGGCCGTTGCCGGCGATGACCGCGAAGAACTCGCTCCAGTCCGGTTCGCTGAAATCCCAACCGCCCTTTTCCTCGTTCCATTTCAGCCCCTCGTCGGGGACAGTCAGGCCAAGGTAATGCGCCTGCGGCACGGTCTGATCAACGAACTTCTGGCGCAGTTCATCGTTGGTGTTGATCTTGATCTTCCACGCCATCGACTGCGCAGAATGAACCGAGTCCTTGTCGGACGGGCCAAACATCATCAGCGCCGGATACCAGAAGCGGTTGAGCGCATCCTGCGCCATTTCCTTCTGTTCCGGGGTGCCCGCCGCCATCTTCATCATGATGTCGTAGCCCTGCCGTTGGTGGAAGCTTTCCTCCTTGCAGATGCGGATCATCGCACGGCTGTAGGGGCCGTAAGAGGTACGTTGCAGCGGCACCTGGTTCATGATCGCCGCGCCATCGACCAGCCAGCCCACCGCGCCGATGTCAGCCCAGTTCAGCGTCGGATAGTTGAAGATCGAGGAATATTTCATCTTCCCGGCATGCAGCGCGTCCAGCAGCTCGTCGCGGCTGACGCCCAGCGTTTCAGCGGCGCTGTAGAGGTAAAGGCCGTGCCCCGCCTCGTCCTGCACCTTGGCCAGCAGGATCGCCTTGCGTTCCAGCGTGGGCGCGCGGGTGATCCAGTTGCCCTCCGGCAACTGGCCGACGATCTCGGAATGCGCGTGCTGGCCGATCTGGCGGATCAGCGTCTTGCGATAGCCTTCCGGCATCCATTCCTTCGGCTCGATCTTCTCGCCCCGGTCAATGCGTTCCTGAAACGCGATTTCCTCGGGCGTCATGTCCTCGCGGGATTTCATCCCCTCGGATTTCACCATCTGTGCATACATGGGCCGGTCCCTCCCTGTTCAGACGCGTTCGATAATGATGGCGATGCCCTGCCCCACCCCGATGCACATGGTGCAAAGCGCATAGCGCCCGCCGGTGCGGTGAAGCTGATACATCGCGGTCGTCACCAGCCGCGCCCCTGACATGCCCAGCGGATGCCCCAGCGCGATGGCCCCGCCATTGGGGTTCACATGCGCCGCATCATCCGGCAGGCCAAGGTCACGCAGCGTCGCCAGTGCCTGACTGGCGAAAGCCTCGTTCAATTCTATCACATCCATCTGGTCGATGGTCAGCCCCGCGCGGGCCAGCACCTTTTTCGCTGCGGGCGCCGGGCCGATGCCCATAATGCGCGGCTCAACCCCCGCCGCCGCCATGGCGACGATGCGGGCCCTGGGCGTCAGGCCCTGCGCGCGCGCCGCCTGTTCCGACAGGATCGCCAGCGCCGCCGCGCCGTCATTCACGCCCGAGGCATTGCCAGCGGTGACGCTGAGATCCGGGCCGTTCACGCCCTTCAGCTTCGCCAGCGCCTCGGCGGTGGTGCCGGGGCGCGGGTGTTCATCGGTGGCAACGATGATCGCGTCACCCTTGCGCTGCGGAATGGTGACCGGCACGATTTCATCAGCGAAGATCCCGGCCTCTTGCGCGGCGGCCCAACGGGCCTGCGACCGGGCGGCGAAGGCATCCTGATCGGCGCGGCTGACAGCGAAATCGGCGGCCACGTTATCGGCGGTCTGCGGCATGCTGTCCACACCGAACAGCTTTTTCATCAAGGGGTTGACGAAGCGCCAGCCGATCGTCGTGTCATAGACCGCATTCGAGCGCGAAAAGGCGCTTTCGGCCTTGGGCATCACGAAGGGCGCGCGGCTCATGCTTTCGACGCCGCCGGCCAGCACGAAATCGCAATCGCCCGCCTTGATGGCGCGGGCGGCCATGCCGACCGCATCCATGCCAGAACCGCAAAGCCGGTTGACCGTGGTGCCCGGCACGCCGATGGGCATACCCGCGAGCAACACCGCCATGCGGCCCACATTGCGATTGTCCTCGCCCGCCTGATTGGCGCAGCCATAGATCAGGTCATCGACCGCCGACCAATCCACACCGGGGTTCCGCTCCATCAACGCTTTCAGGGGCAGCGCGGCAAGGTCATCGGCCCGCACCGAGGCCAGCGCCCCGCCATATCGCCCGATGGGCGTGCGTACCGCGTCGCAGATGAAGGCTTCCGTCATGGGCCTGTTCCCCCTCGCATGTATCGGATGAAGCTGGTGCGTCTCCCAATTCACCAACCGCTCGGTCAACGTATAGCGCGAAAGCATCACACTGTTAAGCGATTTATTGGATTCATCGTGATGTTTTGATTGACAGCCTGCCGTCGGCCGGGAAACGGCGCTTTGACAAGGGTTTGGCGGGATCAGTCCTCGGACAATGCCAGCAGGCGCGCCTGCGTTTCGGCGGTTCGGGCAGGCAAAAGGCCTGCGCCGCCCTCGAACCGGGTGCCGATATACGAATCGGCGGCGGGCGACAGCGTGCGATAAAGCTGTGCAAACAGGGTCCGCGCCGCCTCGCCGGGCCAGTCGTCAGGCAAAGCGGCCTCGGGCAGACGCGGATCGCGCAGCAAAGCGCCTCGATAGGCATGAACCAACAGCAGCCGCGCCACCAGCGCCGTCTCTGCTGAAACCGGCAGGCCGGAGGCAAGCCGGTCCCCCAGCGGCGAGAATTGCGCGATCATGGCGCGATAGGCGGTCGCATGACGGTCCAGCGGCCACAGTCCGGCGACATATTCGGGCAAAAGCGCGATCCCCGTCAGAGGCTCGCTGCGAAAGCACAATCCCGGCGCGGCAAAACCCGGATGATCGGGTCGCAACCACAGATCCCCCGCCATGCGTGCCAGCGCGCCGCGCCGCGCCGCCTCCTCCGTCAGACCCGGCGCATGATGAATCTGCCAGCCGGTCGCGCGGGCGGGCTTGCCATAAAGCAGACGCGCCGCCGCCGAAAATTCCTGTCGGGCATTCTCGGCCAGCCGGTAGAAACTGCGCCGCCCTTCCCGCTCGCCTGCCAGTTGCCCGGCGGCCACCAGCCGCGACACCGCCGTGCGCACCAGCGTTTCACTGAAGCCCAGCGCGGCGCCGATCTCGATGAGGGTGCCCATCCACAGCACCCCCCCGCGCGGCACCACCACATCACCATAGATCGTGACGATCATTGCGGGCGCCCGGAGCGCCAGCCCGTCCCGCAGGGTCGTGATGAGTGTTTCGGCCATAGCCTGCCCGCCTGAAATGGCCTGAGAAACTGGCGATCCCGGTAGGACTCGAACCCACAACCTAGCGCTTAGAAGGCGCTTGCTCTATCCGGTTGAGCTACGGGACCGGAGAATGCGGGACGAGCCCGCGCCCGCCCCTTTTGCCGCGCAGATCGCGGTTAGGCAAGGCTCCGCGTCATGAAATAGCTGTTCGGGTCATCCCAATAGCCCTCAAACGGCGGGCATTGCACGAAGCCTGCGCGTTCATACAACCCGCGCGCCGGGCCGAACATATCCTGCACGCCGGTTTCGAGGCTGAGCCGGGTGAACCCCGCCGCCTGCGCCTCGGCCACCAGATGATCCAGCAGACGCCGCGACAGCCCGCCGCCCCGACGTTCAATGAGCACATGCATCGACTTGATCTCGGCATGGCTGTCGTCGATCCGCTTGAAGGCGCCCATCGCCACCGGCACGCCCGCATCGCGCATCACGAAGAAAAACACTTCGGGAATATCCAGTTCCGAGGCATCCATCATATGAATGCTCTCCGGCGGGGTATCCGCATGCATATCGGCGGTATGCCGTTCAAACAGCAGCGAAAGGTCGGCTCCGGTCGGGTTTTCCCGCGCGATGGTCAGCATCTGGCACATCCGTTCAGTCGTTATTTTCACCGCTTTACGCGGAAGATGCGCGGACTATAGGAGCGCCGTTTGCCAGCGTAAAGCACCCGCGCCGCGGCGGAAACAGGAGGCAGGGTTACACTTCAACCGCGACCACAGCCACGCAATCGCCCGGCTTCACAAGGCCCGGAAAATGCCGCGCCATGAACAGGCCCGCCCGGCGTGCCGTCACCGTCACCGGCGCAAGCCCGGTCCGGCCGGTCGGATATATCTGCGCGATGGGCTGCCCGGCCGTGACCCGATCACCCAGATCGGCCAGAAATGTGATCAACCCGCCATCCTCGGCAAAGGTGAAGCAATCGGCATCGGGCATGTCGAGCCAGCGGGTCGGGCGTGGCACGACCTCGCCCTGCATCACCCCGGCGGCGACCAGCAGGTTGCGCAGCCCCTCCTTCGCGATAGCCGCCGTCCGCGCCGATGCCGAACCGCCGCCGCCCAGTTCGGTGGTGACGAAGACCTTGCCCATTTCCTCGGCGGCGGTGTCATACATGCCGACCGCGTCGATTTCGAGCATCCGGCACGACCAGGGTGCCCCGAAGGCCCGGACCAGATCGAAGGCGCGCGCCTCGACCGCCTTGTCGGGCAGAACATGCGCTGCACAATAGGGCAGGAAATCCAGTGTCTTGCCGCCCGAATGGAAATCCAGCACCACATCCGCCACCGGCAGCAGCACCCGTTGAAAGTAGTCGGCGATTTTCTGGGTCACCGTGCCATCGGGGCGGCCGGGAAAGCTGCGGTTCAGATTGCCTCTGTCAATGGGCGAGGTACGGGTTCCCGCCAGAAAGGCCGGGTAGTTCATCGCCGGAATGATGATCAGCCGCCCGCTGACCTCCCCGGCCTGCACCGTTGCCGCCAGATCGAACAAGGCAATCGGCCCCTCGTATTCGTCCCCGTGGTTCGCGCCGGTCAGCAGCACTGTGGGCCCGCTGCCGTTGTTCACCACCGTCAGCGGGATCATCACCGAGCCCCAGGCAGCATCGTCGCGGCTGTAGGGCAGCCGCAGGAAGCCATGACTGACGCCCTGTGCATCGAAATCCACCGTTGCGGTGACCGGCGACGGAGGAAGCTGTGACATCGGCTCAATCCTTCACGAAAAGCTGGCGCGGCACATTGGCCAGACATTCGACCCCGGTTTCGGTGATCAGGATGGATTCGGTGATTTCCAATCCCATGTCTTCCAGCCAGAGGCCGGTCATGAAATGGAAGGTCATGCCGGGTTGCAGTTCCGTCCGGTCGCCGGGCCGCAGGCTCATGGTGCGTTCGCCCCAGTCCGGCGGATAGCTGACGCCGATGCCATAGCCGGTGCGGTTGTCCTTCACGATGCCGTATTTCGCCAGCACGCCGAAGAAGCCGCGCGCGATATCCTCGCAGGTATTGCCGGGTTTCGCGGCGGCAAGGCCAGCCTCCATCCCTTCCAGCGTCGCCTTCTCTGCCTCCAGAAACGCCTGGGTCGGCTTGCCCAGAAACACGGTGCGCGACAGCGGCACATGATAGCGGTGATAGCAGCCCGCGATTTCAAAGAAAGTGCCCATGCCACGCAGCATCGGCCGGTCATCCCAGGTCAGATGCGGCGCCGAGGCGTCGCGCCCCGAGGGCAGCAGCGGCACGATCGCAGGATAATCGCCGCCCGCCCCTTCCACGCCTCGAAGACCTGCATCCTGGATTTCGGCCACCAGATCGCATTTGCGCATCCCCGGCTCGACCTTTTCCAGAATGCGCTCGTGCATCTTTTCCACGATCCGCGCGGCTGTGCGCATATAGGCGATTTCCTGCGGGCTCTTGCAGGCGCGTTGCCAGTTCACCAGCGCGGTGCAATCGCTGAACCGTGCATTCGGCAGATGCTTTGTCAGGCTGGCGAAGGCCGCGGCTGTGAACCAGTAATTGTCCATCTCGACCCCGATCCGCGCCTTCCCGTGGCCCCGGTCGGTCAGGATCTGCGACAGCAGATCCATCGGGTGCCGTTCGGTCGACTGCACATAATGATCGGGATAACCGATGATGTTGTCGGGGCGCAGATAGGCGGTCAGCCGCGCGCCATTGGCATCCTGCCCCCGGCCATACCAGACCGGCTCGCCCTGCGGCAGCACCACGACACATTGATGGACATAGAACGACCAGCCGTCATAGCCGGTCAGCCAGTTCATATTGCTGGGATCGGTGACGATCAGCAGATCGACCCCTTTCGCCTCCATCGCACGCCGGGTCTTTTCCAGGCGGGCGGCATATTCCTCGCGGCTGAACTTCAGGATGACATCCGACATTTCCACGCCTCCGCTTCTGCGACGCATTCCCGCTCTGGCAGCGCGTCACGCCGATGCAGGTTAGCTTGCCGGGAGACATTATCAAGCGCCTGGCCTTGCGGCTGGATCGGCAGGGCGCCTTGGTCTAGCCTTGGGGCAAAGCGCAGGGAAAGGACCGACATGGCCGACCACGACAACGAGCTGAATGCCTGGGACCGCGACCATTTCTTTCACCCCTCCACCCATATGGGCATGCATGCGCGGGGCGAAAGCGCGCGCCGGGTCATCGCCGGGGGCGAGGGTTGCCATATAACCGATACCGCGGGTAAGCGCAGCCTAGACGCCTTTGCCGGGCTGTACTGCGTGAACGTGGGATATGGCCGGACCGAGATCGCTGAAGCGATTGCCGAACAGGCCCGCGAGCTCGCATATTACCACGCCTATGTCGGGCACGGCACCGAGGCCAGCATCACCCTGGCCCGCATGATCATCGAACGCGCGCCTGCCCATATGAGCCGGGTCTATTTCGGTCTCTCCGGGTCGGACGCGAATGAAACGAACATCAAGCTGATCTGGTATTACAACAATATCCTCGGCCGCCCCGAGAAGAAGAAGATCATCTCGCGCTGGCGCGGCTATCACGGCTCGGGCGTGATGACCGGCAGCCTGACCGGCCTTTCGCTGTTCCACGCGCATTTCGACCTGCCGCGCGCGCCCGTCCTGCATACCGAGGCACCTTATTTCTTCCGCCGCGAGGATCGCTCGATGACCGAGGCGCAGTTCAGCGCCCATTGCGCGGCAAAGCTGGAAGAGTTGATCCTTTCCGAAGGCCCCGACACCATCGCCGCCTTCATCGGCGAGCCGATCCTTGGCACCGGCGGCATTGTGCCCCCACCAGAGGGCTATTGGGCCGCGATTCAGGCCGTGCTGAAGAAATACGACATCCTGCTGGTGGCGGATGAGGTGGTGACGGGCTTCGGGCGCCTCGGCACCATGTTCGGGTCGACCCATTACGGGATGGAGCCGGACCTCATCACCATCGCCAAGGGGCTGACCTCGGCCTATGCGCCGCTGTCGGGGTCCATCGTGTCGGATCGGCTGTGGCAGGTGCTGGTGCAGGGATCGGATGACTTCGGGCCGATGGGCCACGGCTGGACCTATTCCGCGCATCCGATCTGTGCCGCCGCCGGGGTGGCGAACCTGCGGCTGATCGACGATCTGAGTCTGGTGCAGAACGCCGGCACAATCGGCGCGCATTTCCGCAGGGGGCTGGCCAATGCGCTGGCCGGGCATGCTCATGTCGGTGAAGTGCGCGGCGCCGGACTGATGGCGGCAGTGGAATTTGTCGAAGACCGCGACGACCGTCGCTTCTTTGATCCCGCACGCAAGGTCGGTCCCGCCATTGCCGCCGCGCTGCTGGATCGTGGCGTGATCGGCCGCGCCATGCCGCAGGGGGATATTCTTGGTTTCGCCCCGCCGCTCTGCCTGACGGAGGCCGAGGCCGATACGGTGATCGCCGCCGCCGCTGATGCGGTGAAATCCGTGCTCGGCTAACCTGCGTTAGGCATTCGTCAACCAATCGGCGCGCAAGGTGGCAGGATGCGAATCCTGCTTTTGCTCCTGCTCTGCGCCGGTTGCGGCGCCCAGCCCGCGCCGCTGATGTTCGGCGGCGCACGGCATGAAACCGTTGTCGACGGCCATCGCTACACCGTCTACCGAAAGGCCAATCAGGTGGAGGTCATCCGCGAAGGCTGGGTCGCGCCAGGGGAACATGCGAACATCCGGGCGACCATGATCGCCGTGGTTCCGTGGCTCACCGGCTGCGACGTGCTGCCTTCGACCGTGCGGGGTGACAGCGGCGAGATGCGCGCCCGCGTCACTTGCCCGAAGGGCCGACGATGATCAGTTCGTAGACCGCAACCGCGCCCGCCAGACCGAACATGACTGCCCAGCCGGTATTCCCCGCCGCCAGTTCCAGCCCCGCCCAGATCAGCGGCAGCACCGCCGTCAGCCAGCGTACCACGGGCCGGGCGAACATCGGATGGTCGGCGTCGATGAGGCGCATGTTTCCTCTGGCTTTTTCTGTTAGGCTGCCTGGGCAGGAGGAGCCAACCATGCCAGACATCCGCACCGCCTTTCAAGGCCAGACCGTCATCACCACATTCGAACTCAGCCCCGGCACCGCCCATGACCTGATGGAGGCGCTGGAAGACGCCTATCGCGAATTCATCAGCAAGCAACCCGGTTTCATCGCGGCGGGCCTGCATATGAATGATGCGCAGACCCGGATCTGCAACTATTCGCAATGGCAGCGGCGCGAGGACTATCAGGCCATGCTGCGCAGCCCCGAGATGCGCCAGCGCAACAAGGTTATCGCCACGCTCTGCCGCAGTTTCGAGCCGGTGATGTACGAAGTGGCGGCTGTTCTTTAACGCCGCAACCCGGCGGGCGGGCCCTGCCCGTCCGCTGACGCCGGTTCAGCGCCGCCGCTTGTTGCCGCCGCGCTGCCCCGCCCGCCCGGCGGTGGACCGTCCGCTTTGCTTCACCGCTGCATCGACGGCCTCTTCCACGGCTTCCTGCCGGGCCAGAGGATCGTCCGCAACGGCAAGCTCCACGGCCTCCAGACGCTTGACCTCGTCCCGAAGGCGCGCGGCCTCCTCGAATTCGAGGTTCTCGGCGGCCTTGCGCATCTGCACCCGCAGCGCTTCCAGATGCGCCGCGAGGTTCTGCCCGACCATGGGCTTGTCCACCCTGGTCGTGATGCGCGCCTGATCGGTATCGCCCTGCCACAGACCCGCCAGCACATCCTCGACGTTTTTCTTCACCGTCTGCGGCGTGATGCCATGCGCCTCGTTATAGGCCATCTGCTTTTCGCGCCGCCGATTGGTTTCGGCGAGTGCGCGTTCCATGCTGCCGGTGATCCGGTCAGCATACATGATCACCCGACCCTCGGCATTCCGCGCCGCCCGCCCGATGGTCTGGATCAGCGAGGTTTCCGACCGTAGGAACCCTTCCTTGTCCGCATCCAGAATGGCAACCAACCCACATTCGGGGATATCCAGCCCCTCGCGCAGCAGGTTGATGCCCACCAGCACGTCAAAGGCCCCCAGACGTAAATCCCGCAGGATTTCAATGCGTTCAATCGTGTCGATGTCCGAGTGCATATAGCGGATGCGAATGCCCTGTTCGTGGAAATATTCGGTCAGGTCTTCGGCCATGCGCTTGGTCAGCGTGGTGACCAGAACCCGCAGCCCCTGCGCCGCGACGCGGCGGATCTCGTCCAGCAGGTCATCGACCTGCATTTCCACCGGGCGGATCTCTACCACCGGGTCCAGAAGGCCGGTCGGGCGGATCACCTGTTCGGCGAAGACGCCGCCGGCCTGCTCCATCTCCCACGCCGCCGGGGTGGCCGAAACGAAGATCGACTGCGGGCGCATCGCGTCCCATTCCTCGAACTTCAGCGGCCGGTTGTCCATGCAGGAAGGCAACCGGAAGCCGTGTTCCGCCAGCGTGAACTTGCGCCGATAGTCACCGCGATACATGCCGCCGATCTGGGGCACGGAAACGTGGGATTCATCGGCGAAAACAATGGCATTGTCGGGGATGAATTCAAACAGCGTCGGCGGCGGCTCACCCGGCGCGCGACCTGTCAGATAGCGTGAATAGTTCTCGATCCCGTTGCAGACGCCGGTCGCCTCCAGCATTTCCAGATCGAAATTGCAGCGCTGCTCCAGCCGCTGCGCCTCCAGCAGCTTGCCCTCCCCCACCAATTGTTCCAGCCGCTGCTTCAGCTCCAGCCTGATACCCTTGATCGCCTGCTGCATGGTCGGGCGCGGCGTGACGTAGTGGCTGTTGGCGTAAATACGGATCTGCTTGAACACATCGGTCTTCGCGCCGGTCAGCGGGTCGAATTCGACGATGCTTTCCAGTTCCGGCCCGAAGAAAGAAAACCGCCAGGCCCGATCCTCAAGGTGGGCGGGCCAGACTTCCAGACTGTCGCCCCGCACCCGGAAACTGCCGCGCTGGAAGCCCGAATCGTTGCGCCGGTATTGTTGGGCCACCAGTTCGGCAATCACCTGCCGCTGTTCATACATCTGCCCGACGACCAGGTCCTGCGTCATGGCCGAATAGGTTTCGACCGAGCCGATACCGTAGATGCAACTGACCGAGGCCACGATGATCACATCGTCGCGTTCCAGAAGCGCCCGGGTGGCCGAGTGGCGCATCCGGTCAATCTGTTCGTTGATCTGGCTTTCCTTCTCGATATAGGTGTCCGACCGCGGCACATAGGCTTCGGGCTGGTAGTAATCGTAATAGCTGACGAAATACTCGACGGCGTTTTCGGGGAAGAAGCCCTTGAACTCGCCATATAATTGCGCAGCCAGCGTCTTGTTGGGCGCAAGGATGATGGCGGGACGCTGGGTTTCCTCGATGATCTTGGCCATTGTGAAGGTCTTGCCGGTGCCGGTGGCGCCCAGCAGAACCTGATCATGCTCCCCCGCCTGCACGCCCCCCACCAGTTCCGCGATAGCCGTCGGCTGGTCGCCTGCGGGCTGGAAGGGCGAATGCATGACGAAGCGACGCCCGCCTTCAAGCTTGGGACGGGTCAGCACCTCGGGCCGTTCGGTCGGGGCGTTGGTATTGTTGTGCGGCATGGCGATTCCTTGGCTTGCCCTCAAGATGATCCGTTTTTGTTCCGGTTCAAGGGGCGAATACCTGCTGCCTTTCAGACAGTGTTAACCCTGATTGCCAGAGTCTGAAGATGGACGGATCAATTTTACAGAAAATTGATTGCATCGATTTCAGCTTTTGGTTGTGAAGCTTTGCAGAATGCCGCATCGTAACGGGGCAAGCAACGCACTGTCGGCTGGTCGCACCCCACACCCCAACCACACTCCCAGACCAGCCGACAGACCTTGCTCAGGCGGCGGATTTCGCTGCGGCGGCCCTTGCCTAACCTGCGGTTTTCGCCAATAAGAAGGCAGATCTGCAAGGAGCTTCCCATGCGCGCACGCATCTACCAGCCCGCCCGCAACGCCATGCAATCGGGCACCGCCAAGACAAAGGGCTGGGTGCTGGAATTTGCACAGGCCAGCGCGCGCGAGGTCGATCCGCTGATGGGCTGGACTTCGACCACCGATACCACCACCCAGGTCAAGCTGCGCTTCGACAGCCGCGAAGCTGCGGAAGATTACGCCCGTGACAACGGGATCGAGTTCGAAGTGCTGGAAACCCACAAGCGTAAACCCAACGTGCGCCCGCTGGGCTATGGCGAGAATTTCGCCACCAACCGTCGCAGCGCCTGGACGCACTGACCCTGCCGTGCCCTTGACCGGGCGCACCGCTGGTCCCATGTGATTTCCCGGACCGAAGCAAAGGACAGGCCATGCGCAACGCCGCTCTGGTATTGGGATTGATTGGCGGCATCTTCGCCATGATCGTGGGCTTTTTCAGCTTCGGCTATACCGAGGTCGTTCAGAATCACGCCGAAGTCGGGCGGATGTTCGGCCAGTTCGAGAATGCGCAGACTATCCGGCTTGCGAGTTTCCTCGCCCCGTTGCTGGCCATTGCAGGCGGCGCCATGGCGCGGGCGCGCGCGCTCTGGGGTGGTATTCTGATGCTGTTGTCGGCGGGTCTGATCTATCTGGCCTTCGGCTTTGGCGTCTTCACCATGTTCCCGATCGGCTTCTGCCTTGTCGGCGGCTTGCTCGCTGTGGCGGCGGGCAAACCCGATGAGCCCAAAGCACATTTCTGACGACCACAAATGAAAACCGGCCCCGAAGGGCCGGTTCAGGATCAGGCTTCCATCGCCTCAAGCTCGTCAATGAAGCCCGCGATCATGTCGAGCCCCTTCTGCCAGAAACCGGGATCGGACAGATCCAGCCCGAAGGGCGCCAGCAGTTCCTTGTGGTGCTTCGAGCCGCCCGCCTTCAGCAGATCGAAATACTTCTCCTGGAACTCCGGCAGACCATCGGCATAGGCCGCGTAAAGCGCGTTCACCAACCCGTCACCGAAGGCATAGGCATAGACGTAGAACGGCGAATGCACGAAATGCGGGATATAGGCCCAGAAGGTCTCATACCCATCCATGAAATCGAAGGCCGGGCCAAGACTTTCGGCCTGCACGCTCATCCACAGGGCATTGATGTCGTCGGGGGTCAGTTCCCCTTCCGCCCGCGCCGCATGCAGCTTGCATTCGAAATCATAGAAGGCGATCTGACGCACCACCGTGTTGATCATGTCCTCGACCTTGCCCGCCAGCAAGGTCTTGCGCTCGGCCGGGGTTCTGGCGCCGTCCAGGAGCTTGCGGAAGGTCAGCATCTCGCCAAACACACTGGCGGTTTCGGCCAGCGTCAGCGGGGTCGAGGACAGCAGTTCCCCCTGTGCCGCCGCCAGCCGCTGATGGACGCCATGGCCAAGCTCATGCGCCAGCGTCATGACGTCGCGCGGTTTGCCAAGATAGTTCAGCATCACATAGGGATGCACCGTCGTCACGGTCGGATGCGCGAAGGCACCGGGGGCCTTGCCGGGCTTCACACCTGCGTCGATCCAGCCCTGCGTGAAGAACGGCTCGGCCAGTTCGGCCAGACGCGGCGAGAAGGCGGCATAGGCATCGGAAACCGTCTTGCGTGCGGTATCCCAGTCCACGGTTTTCGGCTGTTCGATGGGCAGCGGCGCGTTGCGGTCCCAGACTTGCAGCCGGTCGAGACCCAGCCATTTCGCCTTCAGCGCATAGTAGCGATGGCTGAGCTTGGGATAGGCGGCAACCACGGCATCCCGCAAAGCCTGCACCACCTCGGGTTCCACATGGTTCGACAGATGGCGGCCATGCTGCGGGCTGGGCATCTTGCGCCAACGATCATGGATTTCCTTTTCCTTGGCCAGCGTGTTGTGCACCCGCGCAAACAGCTTGATATGGCGATCAAAGACTTCGGCCAGCGACCGCGCCGCAGCCTCGCGTTTCGCGCGGTCGGTATCGGTCAGCAGGTTCAGCGTGGCTTCGAGGTTCAGCTCCTCCTCCTCGCCCGCGACCTTGAACATCAGGCCTGCCATCGTCTCGTCGAACAGCTTGTTCCAGGCCGAGGCGCCGACGACGCTTTCGTCATGCAGGAAGCGCTCCAACTCGTCCGAAAGCTGGTGCGGGCGCATGGCGCGCATCCGGTCGAACACCGGCTTGTAGCGGGCCAGATCGGCATTGGCGGCCAGCAGCCGGTCCAGCGCCGCATCTTCCAGACGGTTGAACTCCAGGCTGAAGAACACCAGCGGCGTGGTGAAGGTGGTGACACGGTCCTGCGCATCGGCCATGAACTTGGCGCGCTCGCTGTCCATGGTGTTCTGGTAATAGCGCAGCCCGGCGTAAGACATCAGGCGCCCGGCGATCACGTCGATTGCCTCGTATTCCTGCACGCAGGCCAGCAACCCGGCAGCATCGAGGTCCGCCAGCTTGCCTTCATAGGCCGCCGCGAAATCGGCACAGGCTTTTTCCAGCCAGGCCATGTCGCGCGCAACTTCGGGCGCATCCGGCGCGGGGTAAAGATCGGTCAGATCCCATTCGGGCAGATTGCCCAGCCCGCCCCCGGCGGCATTGGCATCGAAAACCGGCGAAGGAAGCGGAAGTGTCATGGAGGAACCTCAAGCATGTTTGTTCCCATCTAGGTTCCCGAAGGGACCAAGCGCAAGCCTCAGGCCCTTCCGGGCCATGCAAATCTGATGCACGCGATAGGGAATTTTCGCCCGGATTCGGCCATCCGAAAGGCTTTGGCTCCTGCAATTCACCAGAATTTGCTCAAATATTAGGCGAATGACCCTGTTCCCGGCAGGTTTCGGGCCTTTTTGCCGCGAAAACCGTCACCGCCGCTTTCATGTCCGCCGGGGCGACGCTTAACTGAAATCAGCAAGATCGGGGGCGCTTCAGTGACGACCTATTTCAACGAAATGTATGATAACGGCGCAGTGCGCGCGCCTTATGCGCGGCTGGAAGACTGGATGCGGCATATGCCGGCCGAGCTCAGGCAGATGAAGCAGGCCGAGGCTGAAACGTTGTTTCGCCGCATCGGCATCACGTTCGCGGTCTATGGCGAGGGCGGCGACCCGGATCGGCTGATCCCGTTCGACATGTTTCCCCGCGTGTTCACCGCCCCGGAATGGACCCGGCTGGAACGCGGCATCAAGCAGCGCGCGCGGGCGCTGAACATGTTTCTGGCCGATGTCTATGGCCGGGGCGAGATCGTGAAGGCCGGGCGCATCCCGGCGCGTCTGGTGTATGAAAACGAGGCTTACGAAAAGGCCGTCGTCGGCTTCGTGCCGCCCAAGGGAGTTTATAGCCACATCGTCGGCATCGACCTCGTGCGCACCGGGCCGGACGAGTTTTTTGTGCTGGAAGACAACTGCCGCACGCCCTCGGGTGTCAGCTACATGCTGGAAAACCGCGAAATCATGATGCGGATGTTCCCCGATCTGTTCCGCGAGAACCGCATCCAGCCGGTCGACAGCTACAGCGAAAGGCTGCGCCGTACACTCGCCTCGGTCGCGCCCGCGAAATGCACGGGCGAGCCGCGCGTGGTTCTGCTGACCCCCGGCCATTTCAACAGCGCCTATTACGAACACAGCTTCCTCGCCGATCTGATGGGGGTCGAACTGGTGGAAGGGCAGGATCTGTTCGTAGAGGGCGAATTTGTCTGGATGCGCACCACCGAAGGCCCGAAGAAGGTGGATGTGATCTATCGCCGGATTGACGATGCCTTCATCGACCCGCTGTGCTTCCGCCCGGATTCCATGCTGGGCGTGCCGGGGCTGATGGATGTCTACCGCTCCGGCGGGGTGGCGATCTGTTCCGCACCCGGTGCGGGCGTGGCGGATGACAAGGCTGTCTATACTTTCGTGCCCGAAATGGTGCGTTTCTATCTGGGGGAAGAGCCGATCCTGAACAACGTGCCGACCTGGCAATGCGGCAAATCGGATGATCTGAAATATGTGCTCGACAACCTGCCCGAACTGGTCGTGAAAGAGGTGCATGGCTCAGGCGGTTACGGCATGCTGGTCGGGCCGAAATCCACCAAGGCCGAGGTCGAGGCCTTCCGGCTGAAGATTCTCGACGATCCCGACAATTATATCGCTCAGCCGACGCTTGCGCTGTCCACGACGCCGACTTTCGTGGCCGAAGGCATCGCACCACGCCATGTGGACCTGCGGCCCTATTGCCTGGTCGGCGAAAGCATCGACCTCGTGCCCGGCGCGCTGACCCGCGTGGCTCTGAAAGACGGCAGCCTTGTGGTGAACTCGTCGCAGGGCGGCGGGGTCAAGGATACCTGGGTGCTGGCGGAGTAATCATTGATGCTGAGCAGAACCGCAGACAACCTCTACTGGATCGCCCGCTATATGGAACGCGCCGACATTGCGGCGCGGTTGCTGGAAGTGGGATCGCGCATCACGCTGATGCCCTCCACCCATGGCTATCGCAACGAATGGGACAGCCTGCTGCAATCCTCGGGCACGGCCAACGGGTTTTCCCACAAATACGGTGACCCGGTACAGCGCAACCTTGAAAGCTGGTTGTTCTTCGACCGCGACAACCCCTCCTCGGTGGCAAGCTGCATCACGGCGGCGCGGGAAAACGGCCGCATCGTGCGCACAGCGCTGACCAGCCAGGTCTGGGACGCGCTGAACACCGCCTTTCAGGAGTTGCGGCAACTGGAACGCACCCCGCGCAGCGAGCTGGAACTCAGCCGCCTGACCGAATGGGTGATGCGCCACACCGCCATGGTGCGCGGCGCCATCGACGCGACGCTGCTGCGCAATGACGGCTACAACTTCCTGAATATCGGCTACTATCTGGAACGCGGCGACAACACCGCCCGGATGCTGGATGTGAAATATTACGTCCTGCTGCCACGCATCGAATTCGTGGGGTCCGGGCTCGACAATTATCAATGGACGACGCTTCTGCGGGCCATGGGGGCGCATCGCGCCTTCCACTGGGCCTATGGCGGCGAGGTGACGGCGGCCAAGATCGCGGATTTCCTGATCCTGAATCCGCAAAGCCCACGCTCGCTCATCACCTGTGTTTCCGGGGTAGGCAACCACCTGACGCGGCTGGCCAAGGCCTATGGCCGCACCATGCCTGCACAGGGCAAGGCCACCGCCATGCTGAACGAGCTGGAAACCACCAATGTCGAGGCGATTTTCGACGAGGGGCTGCACGAGTTTCTGTCGCGGTTCATCCGCGATTCCGCCGAACTGGGCACTGCCATCCATGAATCTTATCTGAGCGGGGATCTGCGCTGATGCGTCTGACCGTCGATCATGTCACCTGTTATCGCTATGCCGCGCCCGTGCGCGGTGTGGTGCAAAGCCATCGCCTGACGCCTTCGGTGTTCGAAGGGCAGACGGTACTGGACTGGAAGGTTACCGTCAGCGACGGACTTCAGGGCGGTAGCTTCCGCGACGGCGCGGGCGACCGGATCAGCGCCTGGTCCGTCATCGGCCCGGTCAGTGAAATTCTGGTGCAGGTCACCGGCACGGTCGATACCCGCGACCTTGCCGGGGTTCTGCGTGGCCATCGCGAGACGGTGCGCCCCGAAGTCTATCTGCGCGACACCCTGCCCACCCGCGTCGATACCGCGCTGGTCGATCTGTCAGAGGCGGCGGAAGGTGCCGACGGCCCGCTGGAGGCCGCGCACCGCCTTTCCGCTGCCGTGGCAGAGGCGATTGCCTATCGCCCCGGCGTGACCGAGGCGCATACCACAGCCGCCGAAGCACTGGGTCTGGGCGAAGGCGTCTGTCAGGATCACGCCCATGCCCTGATCGCCATTGCACGGCACCGGGGGATGCCCGCGCGCTATGTCTCGGGCTACCTGTTCGCGGATGCCGGGGGCAAGGCGCAAGAGGCCGCCCATGCCTGGGCCGAAATCTGGTTGCCCGGTCTGGGATGGGTCGGTTTCGATCCGGCCAATGCCTGCTGCCCGGATGAACGCTACATCCGGCTTGCCTCCGGCTTCGACGCACAGGATGCGGCGCCGATCCGCGGCATCGCGCGCGGCCCCGGCGCTGAAACCATGGCGGTGCGGGTCGCCGTCTGCACGCAGGGCCAGCAACAGGAGCAGCAATAACAAAGCGATGGTTGCGCCCGCGTGGGCGCGGCCCTAGTGTTGCGCCAAACGCCACTCACGGAAACGAACATGACCTATTGCGTAGGCCTTCTGCTGAATGAAGGCATGGTGCTGCTGTCGGACACCCGGAC
The DNA here is from genome assembly GCF_001303875.1 of Gemmobacter sp. LW-1. NCBI lineage: Bacteria > Pseudomonadati > Pseudomonadota > Alphaproteobacteria > Rhodobacterales > Paracoccaceae > Gemmobacter > Gemmobacter sp. LW-1. The sequence goes on from NZ_LJSC01000036.1 coordinate 99,709, forward strand.
CAACGCCGGACTCGACAATATCTCGACCTACCGCAAGATGTTCACTTTCGAAGAGCCGGGCGAGCGTGTCATCGCCATCATGACTGCTGGCAGCCTCAGCGTGACGCAAACCACCATTGCCCGCTTGCGCGAAGCCATCGAAGAACCCGACGCCGACGGCGAAACCTCGATCCTGAAGGCGCCGACCATGCTGAAGGTGGCCGAGATCGTCGGCAATATGCTGGCCTCCGTCCGGACCGAGGTGGACGAAAAGATGAATGCGATGCGCCAAAGCGCCTCTGCCTCGATGATTGTCGCAGGTCAGCGGCGCGGCGGTGTGATGCGGCTGTTCCTCATCTATCCCGAGGGCAACTTCATCGAGGCGACCGAGGATACCCCCTTCCTCCAGATCGGCGAGCACAAATACGGCAAACCGATCCTTGACCGGGTGGTGCGGCCTGAAACCTCGCTGGCCGACGCGCAGAAGGCGGTACTGCTGAGCATGGATTCCACGCTGCGGTCCAACCTCTCGGTCGGTATGCCGTTAGATATGTGCGTGATCGAGCGTGACGCCTGCCAGATAAGCATGCGGCGGCGGATCGAGGCCGGGGACGAACAGTTCCGCGCCATGAGCGAGGCCTGGTCCAGAGCCCTGCGCGACGGCTTTACCCAGATCGAGGTCTGAGGCGGACGCGCTTCATCTGCATGGCTTGTATCTGCGGCGTGGCAGGGTAAAATAGCGTCCGACCCCGCGCCCGGCCGTGCCGCGGGAGACCCAAGCCGGAGAACAGCATGTCGTGGACTGACGAGCGCGTCGAGACGCTCAAGAGGATGTGGTCTGAAGGCCAGAGCGCCAGCCAGATCGCCAAAGAGCTGGGCGGCGTGACCCGCAACGCGGTGATCGGCAAGGTTCACCGTCTGGGCCTGTCGAACCGTGTCGGCGGCGCTGGCGGCAAAGAGGATGAGGAAGAGGTCGCGGTCGAGGCTCCGGCCCCGCGCGTCGAAACCCCGCGCCCGGCCCCCGAACCGGCCCCGCGCGCGGCAGA